>JBEKXK010000103.1:0-12309 GCA_049512055.1 Syntrophales bacterium
CGACCTTGTAACGCAGAAGGGAACCCTCAAATACCTGGAAGACCAGGTTGTCTATGCGAGGGACAATTTCAATGCCGTGGCCAAGCAGTTCGAGTTTGGACTGGCGCAGAGCCTCGATGTAATGGATGCGAATACATTGCTCGTCACAGCAGAAAGGAATCTCTCAGAGGCAGTGTATAATTATCAGGTTGCCATTTTGAAGATGAAGAAAGCGACGGGGACACTTCTGAAAGCAGTTATAGGTGATCAGTCGTAAGACTGTAAATTAGTCGGATATCTTTGTCCGTGAGGGGAAATGGAAAAGGAATTGCCGCAGGGCCTTCGCCGTAAAAAAATCCTTATATCGCATGAGGTAATGCGGTGAATAATATATGAGGCAAAATAGGTAAAAACAATATGACTGATGGTTCTTCAAAAAGTTTGGTTGTCAACTTGGCAAGGTGGTTAATCCTCTCATTTGTCGCTGCCGGCTTAATTTATGGCTGCTCTAAAAGCGAAAAACCCGTCCCCCCTCCCGTGCCTGTTATAGTAGCCACAGCAGTGGAGAAGACAATTCCTGTGCAGATTAATACCATCGGAAATATCGAACCTTATCAGACCATATCGGTGAAAACACAAATTACCGGGGAAATAACGAAGGTCAATTTCAAAGAAGGCCAGGATGTCGGCAAGGGATATCTTCTCTTTGAACTCGACTGCCGTCCGTACGTGGAGGCGGTAAAGCAGGCAGAGGCCAATCTGGCAAGGGATGAGGCCCAGGCGAAAAACGCACAGTTGGATTTGGAGCGGTATACGGCCCTTTTAGAGGAACAATTTGTCACGAGGCAACAGTATGACCAGGTCCGGACAAATGCAGCCGCGCTGGAAGCTACTTTGAAGGCAGATAAAGCCGTTATTGAGAACAATCGCGTCCAGGTCCATTACTGCTCTATTCATTCCCCTATTAGCGGGCGAACGGGGTCACTGAAGCTGAATCAGGGAAATATCGTCAAGGCCAATGACGTGGAACTGGTTGTCATCAACCAGATCCAACCCATCTATGTCACATTCACCATCAATGAAATGGATTTGCCGGCAGTTAAGAAGTACCAGGCGATTGAAAAACTAAAAGTGGAAGCCTTTATCTCCAAAGATGAACGTCCCGAACAAGGTTTACTTACCTTCGTAGACAACGCGGTAAATAAAGTAACGGGGACCATCATCCTCAAGGGAACTTTTGCCAACAGCGAAAAGCGTCTTTGGCCCGGGCAGTTTGTTACCGTAGTCTTGACGCTGAGAAATGAGCCCAACGCAATAACCATTCCTTCACAAGCCATTCAGACAGGTCAATCAGGTCAATACGTCTTTGTCGTCAAGCCGGATCTCACAGCGGATATGAGACCTGTCACGATAGGAGCCACGATTGGCGGAGAAATTGCCATAGTGAAAGGGATCCGGGCGGGAGAGCGCGTAGTTACGGATGGTCAGTTGCGTCTCGTACCCGGGGCTCAAGTGACGATTAGGGAAACACCTTAATAGAATGCGAAGAAGGTTTGCATGAATCTTTCAGAGATCTTTATACGCCGGCCTATAATGACTACTCTCGTCATGACGGCGATACTGCTCTTTGGGTTTGTAGCCTATCGATCACTTCCGGTTAGTGATCTTCCCAATGTTGATTTCCCTACGATCCTTGTTTCTGTCAACTTCCCGGGGGCGAGCCCCGAGACGATGGCTTCCACCTGTGCAACGCCCCTTGAAAAACAGTTTTCCACTATCGCCGGTCTTGATTCCATGACCTCAACAAATGGTCTCGGCATTACCAAGATCACCCTGCAGTTCAATCTGAGCCGTAACATCGATGCGGCTGCCCAGGATGTCCAGACTGCCATTGCTACGGCGGCGAGCCAGCTCCCGCAAAACATGCCGACGCCGCCGATCTTTCGGAAGGTGAACCCTGCGGACTGGCCAATCCTTTATATCGCCATGAACACGCCGACCTTACCGCTGTCGACAGTTGATGAATATGCGGAAAACCTTCTTGCGCAACGCATTTCCATGATCAGCGGGGTGGCTGAGGTTATGGTATATGGATCCCAGCAGTATGCCGTCCGCGCCCGCCTTGATCCGAAAGCCTTGGCTTCGCGGGGTATAGGTATCGATGAGGTCGCCAGTGCAATCGCATCGGGAAATGTGAGCATCCCGACAGGTACTCTCTGGGGGACACACCAGGCATTTACCGTGCAGGCCACGGGACAGCTCAACAATGCGGCCGCTTACAGGCCACTCATAGTGGCATATCGCGGCGGGTCACCAGTTCGACTGGGTGAATTGGGGCATGTCATTGACAGTGTCCAGAATGACAAGATTGCTGCGTGGTACAATGGCACCCGGGCCATTGTTCTTGCCATCCTTCGCCAGCCGGGTACCAACACGATCGAGGTCGTACAGTCTATTAAAGACATTCTTCCAAGCTTTCGTGCAGACCTTCCGGCGTCAGTGAACCTCGACATACTCTATGATCGATCCGTGCCTATAAAAGACTCGGTTCACGACGTTCAGTTTACCTTATTCTTGGCCTTGGGTCTTGTGATTACCGTGATCTTTGTCTTTCTCCGCAACCTTTCCGCCACGGTCATCCCGAGCCTTGCCTTGCCGATGTCCATCGTAGGAACCTTTGCGGTAATGTACCTTTGCGGTTATAGCCTCGATAACCTGTCGCTGATGGCCCTTACACTGTGCGTTGGGTTTGTGGTCGACGACGCCATCGTTATGCTGGAGAATATCGTCCGACACATGGAGCAAGGCGAAGGGGTGATGGAAGCGGCCCTCAAGGGATCGAGCGAGATAAGCTTTACCATACTTTCCATGACCCTCTCTCTTGTTGCCGTGTTCATTCCGGTTCTCTTCATGGGGGGTATCGTCGGAAGACTGCTTCATGAGTTCGCCGTCACTATCGCCGTTGCAGTTCTCATCTCCGGGTTTGTATCGCTCACATTGACGCCTATGCTCTGCAGCCGTTTTCTGCGTCCCCCTGCCAAAGTGCAGCACGGCCGTCTCTACCAGATTTCCGAAAGGTTCTTCGAGGGCATGCGCGGTGCGTATGAAATAAGCCTTAAATGGGCCTTGCATTTCAGGCTGACGACGCTCGTCGTTTCTTTTCTATTCTTAGCGGCTGTGATCGTACTCTATTTCTACACGCCCAAAGGATTCCTTCCCAGCGAGGACACTGGTCAGATTGTTTGCTTTACAGAAGCGGCCGAGGAGATATCTTTTCAATCCCTTGTTCAACATCAGAAGAAACTCGCCGAGATTGTAGGGCAAGATCCCAACGTCAGTGGTTTCATGTCCAACGTAGGAGCAGTGGGAAGCACGGTGTCATCCAACATTGGCCGCATGTTCATCCGCCTGAAACCGCGGGCGGAACGCGCACTAAGCGCGGATCAGGTGATTCAGGAACTGAGACCCAAGCTTGCTACGGTTCCGGGAATAAGGGTATTTATGCAAAACCCGCCACCCATAAACGTAGGTGGACTCCTCACGAAAAGCCAATACCAGTATACCCTCCAGAGCTCGGACATGAAAGAGCTTTACAAGTACGCGCCGGTCCTGGAGGCAAAACTGAGAGAACTGCCGGGCTTTCTGGATGTGACGAGTGACCTGCAGATAAAGAGCCCCCAGATCTATGTAAGGATCGACAGGGATAAGGCCTCGGCTCTTGGTCTCAGTGCCGGTCAGGTGGAGGATGCCCTCTACAGCGCATACTCATCCCGTCAGATATCGACGATCTATGCACCAACAAACCAGTACTGGGTCATTATCGAACTTGAGCCGGAGTACCAGATGGATCCCACTGCGCTTTCCCTTCTCTACATCCGATCCTCTTCCGGCAACCTCGTTCCCCTCAGCACGGTGGCGACCATGGAGCGGACCGTAGGCCCCCTCACTGTTAATCACCTTGGTCAGCTTCCATCTGTGACCATCTCCTTTAATCTCGCCATCGGGAAATCATTGGGCGATGCCGTGGCAGGTGTAGAAAAGACGTCGAGGGGGGTCCTCCCTGCAACAATTACGGGAAGCCTTCAGGGCACAGCCCAGGCCTTCAAGTCATCCATGGCGGGTCTTGGGATACTGATCCTCGTTGCCATCCTGGTAATTTACATTGTCCTCGGCATTCTTTACGAGAGCTACATCCATCCGGTAACAATACTTTCGGGACTGCCCTCTGCAGGCCTCGGGGCGCTTCTGACGCTGCTGATATTCCACATTGACCTTAATCTCTACGCCCTGGTGGGCATCATCATGCTGATAGGTATTGTCAAGAAGAATGCGATCATGATGATTGACTTTGCCTTGGATGCGGAGAGGAAGGAAGGCAAGACACCAGAGGAAGCGATCTTCCAGGGCGCGCTCATCCGGTTCCGTCCGATCATGATGACAACCATGTCGGCCCTCATGGCAACATTACCCATTGCTCTCGGCTTGGGCGCAGGTGCAGAATCGCGGCGACCACTGGGAATGGCCGTCGTCGGAGGTCTTATATTCTCGCAGATTGTAACCCTCTATATTTCTCCTGTCATATATATCTATCTCGATTCATTCCAGAAAGTGGTGCGGAGATATTTGCGCCGTTTTCGTGGCGAAGCTTAAGCCAGTCTTCCGTTCCCCAAAGCCAAGTACAGCAGTTTGGCATGTGCACATGTCGGAGCATGATCAGCGGGTGCATGTGCGCCCATAAAGAAATAGACAGTACGTACAAGCACAGAATGACGAATTTCGCGATTAAACATTAATAATATTTCATGCGGTTATTGTTGATGCAAGGGTTGCTATCTAAGGCAGGAAAAAGTTTTCAAAGCATGGGAAACGGTTTTTTCGTGCTTTAGAAGATTAAGAATGAAAAATTTTTAATTTGTAGCAATATTTTCTGGAATTTGCCCGATGCTCTGGTAAAAAATATGATATAGTGTCTGCGAATCTCACAGGTATTGACAACGGGCGACCGGCCTGGCGTATCTTTTCCTGTCTTTATGCGATAATTAATAATGAGGGAATATATGAACAAGTTAATCGGATCTGTTATTTCAGATATTTTGATCGGGGCGATTCTTACGGTCTTGACGGTTGCCGCTTTCTATTTTGAATGGACGCCGACGAAATATTTGGAATACAAGGTTTATGACGCAGTTTCCAATTTGAAGGAGAAGGCTTCCAATTCCCCTATTGTGATTGTAGCGATAGACGATGAGAGCATCGCCAACATGGGCAGATGGCCGTGGCCGCGGGGTTATATTGCACGCATGATAGAATATCTCAATAAGTGTGAAGCAAAAGTAATAGGGGTAAATATCATCTATTCTGAAAGTGATATGAACCAAGGTCTAACCGAGGTGCGTGATATTCTCAAGAATATAGAGAGTGATGTCGGCGTGCTGAAGAATACGCAGGTCAACAGCATCTATACCACCCTAAAGGAAACAGAAAAGAAACTGGATAATGATGCAATACTTGGGGCAGCCATCGGAGAGAGTAAAAAGGTCGTATTGCCCCTGGTTTTCATCCTGGGCGGCGCAATCGACAGTAAAGGACCTGAAATTCCAGATTACCTGAAACATAATTCTGTACCCGTAGCGACCCAGGAGAGATGCTTAGCGGCAAGACAGATCGTCCCGCCAATTCCTGATTTTGCGATGAAAGCCTTAGCTCTCGGGCATATCAATGTTGTTCCCGATGTTGACGGCACGGTACGAAGTGAACCTCTGCTTGTATATTACGAAGGGCGGGCATACCCGTCGCTCGGCCTTCAACTATCCTTGAAATATTTGAACTACGATATAGAAGATGTGAGTATCGCTGGTGGAGTGAATTTTGGAAATAACAGCATCGCCACGTCTGACAGGGGTGAGATGCTCATCGGCTTCAGCAAGAGCTTTCCTTATTTCTCTTTCTATGATGTGGCGGGTAACAAGGCGCCTCCGGAGGCATTCAAGGATAAGATTGTTGTCATTGCCCAGAGCGCAATCGGTCTCGGTGCTTTAGATGTTACGCCTATCGGACCTAATGTTCCATCCTGGGGCATCATTGCCAATGTCGCGGACAACATCCTCTCAGGTGATTATATCATGCGCCCCGCCTGGGCATTCCCTTTGGAGATGGGGGTTACCGTTTTCTTTGGTTTGTTTCTGGCATTGGTTATACCCAGGCTGAAGATCAGGATCAGCGCCATAGCATCGTTGATCATCCTGCTAATCTGGATCGGAGCGGGGATGTATCTCCTGATAAATTACAGATACTGGATCAAACTTGTCCATCCGTCCCTTCTTATGCTGATCGGCTATATCCTGGTGGTTACTAAGGGGTACTTTTTTACGGAAGAGGCAAAGGAGCGCATCGAGGCGGACAGTTATGAAACCAATAAGATGCTGGGGCTATCGTTCCAGGGACAGGGTATGCTTGATTTGGCCTTCGAAAAGTTCTGCAAATGTCCTGTTGAGGATAAGTCGGTTAAAGAGCTGCTGTACAACTTAGGCCTTGATTTTGAGAGAAAGCGGATGTTTGACAAAGCAGTAGCTGTCTATGAACATATTGCGCAGGCGGGAAGCTTCAAGGACATTGAGGAGCGGGCCAAGAAGCTTAAGGCGGCAGGTGATACAGTGATATTCGGCCTGGGAGGCGCTAAGAAAGATACGGCCCTACTCATGGACGGCGCAGAGACCAAGCCTACTCTCGGACGCTATGAGGTCATAAAGGAACTGGGCCGGGGAGCTATGGGAGTTGTATACCTGGGCCAGGACCCCAAAATCAACAGGGAAGTGGCAATCAAGACATTGCGATATGAAGAGGTCGATGATGAGCAGCTTGCGGAAGTGAAGAAGAGATTCTTCAGGGAAGCTGAAGCCGCGGGCAAACTTTCTCATCCTAATATTGTTACTATTTATGACGTCGGCGAGGATTACGACCTTGCATACATGGCGATGGAACTGCTTGACGGAGACGACCTGACTAAATATTGCCAGAAGGAGAATTTATTGCCTCTTGGTGAAGTAACGAAGATTATCTCATCGGTTGCCCAGGCCCTTGATTATGCCCATTGCAGTGGTGTCGTCCACAGGGATATCAAACCTGCGAACATCATGATTTTGAAAAACGGGGAGGTGAAGGTTACTGATTTTGGTATTGCCAGAGTTATGACCTCTTCGAGTACCAAGACGGGCGCAATCATTGGGACCCCGAGCTATATGTCGCCGGAACAGATTGTAGGCCATCATGTTGATGGCCGATCGGATTTTTTTTCACTTGGTGTAGTATTTTATGAGCTGCTCACCGGTGAGAAGCCGTTCCAGGGGGACAATATCACTACTCTCATGTTCAATATCACTAACGCTACGCCCGCGCCGCTTAAGGGTCTGGCGCCAGATATAGCGGATAATATTATTTCCATTATTGAGAGATTGCTCTTTAAAGACAGAGAGGCGCGATACCAACAGGGACGGGACCTCGTCACGGCCCTTTCTCTATGAACCTGCCTTCAGGTGATAACATTGGAAATTAGTGCTTGCGGAAGAACAGATAAAGGCCTTGTCAGACCCAACAACGAAGACGGCTTTTACATTGATGACAAAGCGGGTCTTTTTGTGGTTGCTGACGGCATGGGAGGACATGCATCCGGAGAGATTGCGAGCAAGCTGGCTATCGATGTGATACGGGATTATTTTAAGGCGTTTCACGAGGGTCGGGCGGCACTGATCGGGAAATTCGACGAAGAATATTCCGAAATGGCAAAGGTGATCGGCTCCGCAGTGCGTCTTGCCAACCAGGCGATATATGAGGCAGCAAAGAGCAATGCAGGCTGGCAGGGTATGGGTACAACGGTGGCAGCAGTTGTAATCAGCAGGAATAAATTGAGCATCGCTCATGTCGGTGACAGCAGGGTTTATCTGGTGAGGGCTGGTGATATTGAACAACTGACCGACGACCATTCGGTAGTCTATGAACAGGTGAAACACGAGCTATTAACGGAGGAAGAGGCCCAGAAATCTCAGATGCGAAATTTGTTGACGAGGGCCCTCGGTGTGGCTTCAGACGTTGAAATTGATGTTAGTGAGTTAACTTTGTCTGCAGGTGACATCCTAGTACTATGTACGGACGGTCTCAACTCAATGGTTTCCGATGA
This sequence comes from Syntrophales bacterium, assembly GCA_049512055.1. Taxonomy (GTDB): domain Bacteria; phylum Desulfobacterota; class Syntrophia; order Syntrophales; family UBA2185; genus Fen-1135. Next base: position 8,153 of record JBEKXK010000103.1, read on the forward strand.
CTATATACTTGCTCTTGCGGTATCGCTGAAAGATCCAGAGGCAGTATGTGTCAGGTTGGTAGAACTTGCGAATAAACAAGGCGGCAAGGATAACATAACGGTTATTGTGGGATATGTCAGGAAGAAAAGCTGGATATCTTTTCTATTGAATTTTAAGGTATGGTTCAAGAGGTGATATATGGCAAAGGTTTTGCTCAAATTTAAAGAAGCCGTAATAAAAGAGATACCGCTTGATCAGGACGTCATAACTATTGGGAGAAAAACGGATAATGATATCGTCATCGATAATCAAGCCGTATCTGGCTATCATGCGCGGATAAAGAAGGAGGGGAATTCTCTATTGATCGAGGATGCCAGCAGCCTGAACGGCACTTTTATCAACGGCCAGAAAATTTCTAAAGGTGAATTGCATAACGGGGATGTGGTCTTAATCGGCGTTCATACACTTGATGTCGTCGTGGAAAAGGCAAGAGAAACGGAAGCCAAAGGATTTGCCGTGCGAGGGTGTTCGATGGACGAAACTGTCGTAATCGGCGCGGAAGAGCAGAAAAAAACACTGGCCTCTCAAGACAAGGAGAAGCCTGAGATGCTGGGTGGTTTCATAGTTATTGAAGGATCGACGGACAAGAAGGATTATCTTCTTAAAGAGAGAGTTACGACTATTGGCAAGGAAGATGGAGCCGGTATTCATCTTAAAGGCTTCTTCGCCCCCAAAGTCGCCGCCCTCATCAATAGAAGGAAGGAAGGGTATTTTATTACGCCTGCAGGTGGAAAAGCGCTGAAAGTAAACGGCCAGAAGGTCGATCATAAATACGATCTGAAAGACGGTGACGTTGTCGAAGCAGGCGGGTTAAAGTTGCAGTATTATGTAAAGGAATAACTTGAGAAAATAACAATGACAAAAGAAAGGCCCACGCGAAGACAGAAAGACATATCCAGGTTATTGAGAGAAAGGAACCGGCTACGCAAAGGCTCGGTAAAAAAGATAAAGAAGAAATAGCGTTTTAGAATCATTTACGAGCGGCCATTTTCAGAATTTACCGGAGGTGCTCTGGCGCAGGATGGCAAAAGGGAAGGGGCGCCTTTTTTGTTTGCGGAAGAAAATTATCAACTCCGGTTCATGCTAACCTGATGGAAGGGAATGCGCATTACATATTAATATGATTTTTACAAAAGCGGACATAAGGCAAATTGAGAAAGAAGGCCTCACTTGCGAACAGGTGCTGGCACAGATCGACCTCTTCAAGAGAGGTGTTTGTCCGGTCAAGCTCAACAGGCCCTGTACTGTTAATGACGGTATCGTGACCCTACCGGAAGAAGAGCTTAGGGAAATGGCGTCATTGTACGATGAAGAGCTCCGGATGGGTAGGAGTGTCCTGAAGTTCGTACCCGCTTCCGGGGCTGCCAGTCGCATGTTCAGGGATTGGTACGTATATCTCGAGAAAGGAAGTTTGGATGCGAGACAGAGGGAAGAGTTCGCCGGGGAACTGAAAAGGTTCGCATTTTATATGGATTTGCGCGACGTAATACTGCGTGATGGCGAAAACCTGGAAAAGATGTTGGAAGTCGAAAGACATGCCGATATCTTGGCCTACATCTTGACATCTAAAGGCTTGAATTACGGCAACCTCCCCAAAGCGTTGTTGAAATTTCATGCCTATCCTGACGGTAGCCGCACTGCCCTTGAAGAGCACCTGGTAGAGGCAGCTCTTTATACGAAGGATGCCTGCCGCATGTGCAGGCTCCATTTAACTCTCTCGGAGGAGCATCAAAAAGACGTTGCGGATTACCTGTCCGTGATCAAAAGGTATTATGAGAAGGACTATGATGTAACCTTTGAGATTGCACTCTCCACGCAGAAATCGTCTACCAACACCATAGCCGTGGATCTAGATAACCGACCATTTCGGGATCAACGGGGGGAGCTCGTTTTCAGGCCGGGCGGGCACGGCGCCCTTCTGGATAATCTGAACGGCGCCGGGGGAGATATCGTCTATCTGAAAAATATTGACAATATAGTGTCTGGCAGGTTGAAACCGGTCACCATATTTTACAAAAAGGTTATCGGAGGGTATCTTATCGCTCTTCAGAACGAGATATTCAGATACCTGCGGCAGTTAGATAAAGCTGAACCGGACGAAAAAATTCTCCGGGAACTCAGGTTATTCTGTGAAAAGAGGCTTCACCTTGTCATACCGCCATGGTTTGAAGATTTACCCCTTGCGGAGAAATGCTCTTTTATTTTCAAGAGACTCAACCGGCCGATCAGGGTATGCGGTATGGTAAGAAATCAAGGAGAGCCGGGTGGAGGTCCTTTTTGGATAACCGGGGAAGATGGAACGCAGTCGCTTCAGATTATTGAGGAGTCACAGATAGATTCAGGATCGGCAGAACAGAAGGCAATCTGGTCGCGGGCAACCCATTTTAATCCTGTCGACCTTGTCTGTGGGGTTCGCAACTACCGGTCCGACAAATTTGATCTCTGTGAATTCGTAAATAAAGAGGCCTATTTCATTTCACAGAAATCCGAAAAGGGTAGGGACCTTAAAGCGCTTGAACTTCCCGGTCTGTGGAATGGCTCAATGGCGTTCTGGACCACCATTTTCATCGAAGTGCCAATCGAGACATTCAATCCCGTAAAGACAATCCATGATTTGCTGAGGCCTCAACATCTGCCCTGAGTGTCATTTAATCAACCAGCACTCTATATCCTCCCTGAGTGCAGCTTTCACCTGAATGTGACTTGTGGAATCTCCTTTCCGACATAGGGCGGTAACTTCCTCATTTTTTGGAGCGTCGCTGTATGAGGCGCACAGGGATGCGGCGGAGAGAATCGTCGGTTCGTCGCTTCCGTAAGGAACGATAACGGTAGGTCCGGGAAATTGCTCCATATAGATAACGGTGTCTTCCTCGTGAGATAATCTTTGGAGCGCCTCGTTCTCGATGCTGTTCCGTCCCACAATGGCTTTGGAAAACTCATTGATTCGGAAGTGCCTGCCATATTTGAGAAGCTCTATATCTCTTATGTGGAAATCCATGGTGTGCTGAAAGAGATCTCTAAGTCTCTTGGAAAACATGGGGTCGGTGAGCAGGCATCCCCCTGCAGGAGCCGAGTAATGGTCAATGCCGTAGCGCCTTGCCATCTCAATCTGATCCTTCCTCCCTCTTCCTTTGATGGCGAGGAGCCTTTGACGGTCTACCTTGCCTTCGATTTCCGGTCTTGTTTCAGGGAGAAGCAGTGCACTCAAAGGTCTAAGGATATACTCCTGATACCCTGAATTTTTAGCAACGATAGAAAGAGACTGTCTATTCTGGGACATGGGGCGCTGGCCGAGCACCTCACCTGTAAAGATGAAATCGGCCTCCCTGTCTTCCATCATCCTGCCGGCTATTTTCAGCATAAGGGTGTGGCAGTCGATGCATGGATTCATATTCTTTCCGTATCCATATCTGGGGGCCTTTAACATATCAAGGTGTTCTTTCGTGATGTCCGCTTCAATAAGGTGGAGCCCGATTTTTTTCGCGGCAGCTTTAGCCTTTTCAGGACTAAAAAAGGGGGTCGTACACGTAACCCCCGTAACCTCAACACCCAGTGCCATGATGATTTTTGCTGCAAGGATGCTGTCCAGCCCCCCTGAGAATAGACCTATACATTTTACTTTCAATATCTGATGATATTCACCTCCCACTTATTGTTGAGCAGTCCATATATTTCACGGTCTATATCGAAATCGATGAGATAAAAGGCTCCTTTGTCCCGCGTTATTTTAAAGGCGGGGAAGCTGATCGTGCCTGTCGGCTTATCGTTCTTTTCAGGGACCGAGAAGGAGAAGCTGGCAAATGTGAAGGGAATGCTAGCAGCCAGGAGGACTTTTTCAATAACCGTTTTTTTCGTTTCTCCGCTATTGAGAGTAACGGTCTGGGTGCCTCGTGTTTTCAAACTGTCAATGAATTGTTGGGGGATTTTTTTCGAGACGATCATTATTTGCTTATCCCCTTTTTTTGCAAGCAGATCGGCCTTTATAGAGAGGTCAAAGCCGCTTGCGGAGGTGTCAAGTATCCCGATCTCAGTATCTCTGGTTGTCTGATATCCGAGTTCATTGAGCAGGGAATTGACCAGTTCCATGTTAGTGCTGACGTTCATATTTGACATTTGC
>JBEKXK010000104.1:0-12119 GCA_049512055.1 Syntrophales bacterium
TGTAAAACCGCAGACAGCAATAGTTGTGCCTGGTGAATCCAGAGAAGTGATACGTGGCGAGACATTGCCTACCCGTGAAAGACTGAAAGCTGTCCAGAAGCATTCCGAAGATCAACGGCAGCTGTCCGAAGCGCAACCTGAGCGAGCTATAAAAATACCGCCATCAATTGTCGTGCCCGATGGTCTCAGAAAAGCAATTTATGATAAGGAATTACCTATCCGGGAAAAGGCTAGGGTTGTACAAAAGCATTCTGTTACAATGATACGTAACCTCTTAAATGACCCAAGTGCTGAAAATATCCGCGAAGTGAAAAAGGGTATTGCAGAAGTTGTTGATCTTATTCTATCTGTTAACGACACGGCCTACTTCTTATTGACTATTACTTCTCATGATTTTCGTACCTATACCCATTCCGTCAATGTAGGCTTTCTATCCGTAGTACTTGCCAAAGCACTTTTCAAAAATTCAACAGCTCATAATATGCATGAACTGGGGGCCGGATTTTTCCTCCATGATTTAGGGAAGGTACGGATAGATAACTCTATACTAAATAAGGGGGGCAAACTGACTGAGGAGGAGATGGAACTGATAAGACAGCATCCAGATTTGGGATACAAAATCCTGCTGGAAACCGACCAATTGACCGATGAATGCAAGAAAATAGTTATGCAGCACCATGAATGGTTTGATGGTACGGGGTATCCGCTAAAACTCAAAGGAGATGATATTCATCTATACGGAAGGATTTGTTCTGTTGCCGATGTATATGACGCGCTGACTTCGGATCGTCCCTACAGGCAAAAAATGCCACCTTTTTCTGCCCTTAAATTAATGAAGGAGCAAATGATTGAACATTTTCAACAAGACCTCTTTGAGCTGTTTATTTTACTTTTTACTAAGATTTAGGGGAATAATTTGCGGATAATAGGAAGATGTGCTTGCTGAAAACACCTACAAAGTGTGAGTGGCATCAAGATATCAATATTCAGCATTTCCAATTGAAAGCCTGAATCTTTCAAGGGGCGATATACAAGCTTAGTCCAGAGGACATAATTAAGATCCGGACTAGTTTTTCAAGAGGCAGGTTTAGTAGGAATCTTGCCTATTCAGCCAAGAAGGATTTAATCCTCGCCTCCGCCTTCACTATATCGGTTAATCCACCAATATGACCTTCGAGAGACGGCAATTCGAAAAGAGATGCACTGCCTCCGGCCTTATTCAGGGCTTCGGTAAATTCGCGCGAATAGTAGGGGTAGATGAGAACATCCGTGCTGCTCGGAACCATCAGGATCTTCGATTTGATCCGTTTTAGCGCTTCTTCATAGGAACCATAGCCGTACCCGATGTCATGCAGTTCATTGGCTTTGGCCAGGTAGATTAATGAATTCCCGTCAGCCGATTTCGCTCTGGCAAAACTGGTCTTATCCAGCACATCTTCTACGAGAAACTTATTTCCCATCGCAGCGTAAGGATCCTTTTTGGGGTCTGCCGTTTTTCGACCGAAGGCCGTATCTGCCCACCACGGACTTCGAGCTATCAGGGTAATTAGTTTTAGAGAATAGGCAACTCCATCGACGGGCTCTTCTTTTCCATAATAATCACCTTTGTTCCATTTAGGATCGAGCATCACAGCATCAGCCCACACCTTCACCCATGCAAGTGTCCAGGCATACGCCCTAGGAGTAGCAATGACTGGAATTATTTTCTCGACAACGTCCGGATAGGATACTGCCCATTCCATGGACTGAATGCCGCCCATGGAGGCTCCTGCCACGCCCTTAAGCTTTGTAATACCGAGAGACTTTATCAGCTCATATTGAATTCTTACCATGTCCCTGATAGTGATAACGGGAAAGGACATGCCGTAAGGTTTTCCAGTCATTGGATTGACCGATGCCGGACCGGTGGTTGTCACCATGGGGTCCTTTGTATTGATGTTGCAAATCGAGTCTGTGCTTACAATGAAATATTTGTCCGTATCGAAGGCTTTTCCGGGACCGATCACGCTATCCCAGTAACCGGGAGCCTTTTCGGTTGGCGAATATTTCCCGGCGGCGTGTGATGTGCCGGAAAAGTGATGGCATATAAGAATGACGTTATCTCTGTTCTTGTTTAGAGTCCCGTAGGTTTCATATCCGACACGAACCGGCGCTATTTTCTGTCCGGCAACAGTCGTGTATGCATTCATCTCAAATACTTTTTTTACCACCAACTGATCATAAGCGAATAAAACATTGGGACATCCGATAAGGAATATAGCAATAAGAAAGATCGCAACTGTTCCCTTCTTTTTCATGGTTTCCTCCTTTTACGAGAATTTGATAAGCGTTCATTCTATATTTTGTGAAATATAGGGGAAAATGTTTTTGCATGTCAAGACAATTCGACCACAAAATATAGTAGGTGCCATTGTTTGATTTTAGTGGGCACAGCTAAGAGATATTCTTGAGAGTTAATAAGGAGTGCCATAAGGATTTGTTAGCGGTATTATTAGGGACAGTGGGCATTGTTAGTCATAAACCCGTCACTTTGTACGCCCAATTGTTATACTTTCTGGATTATGACTGATGAAGGCATCCTACGAGTAATCAGGGTCTCAATAGAGACGATCATTACGCATCGAAATCATGTATCCATGCAAGAAAGGGAGGTCTATTGACTTCAAGGAAGAAGCAAATGATGATAAAAGAAGCTGCTTAAATTCCATTACCTGAGAGAGGACGGCTGTACGGGAAGAGGTTGATTTTTTCAATTTAGAAATAATTTTTCATTAATCTATCCACCCACTCAGGGACTTTTGTAGAATCTCTTTTATCATACTGTGGATAATATGGTTTAATATCAAGTAGTGGTATTTCGTTTATAGCATCTAATCCCTTTATCTCAAGATAGTCATCACCAACGCTGATAATTTCAACAGTACTTATGCCCATTGGGTTGGGTCTATCTTTAGCACGTTGGGAGAAAATGCCTACTTTAGGCATTGGTTCCAAATTTCTTGGTCTACGCTGAAGATGTTTTTCCTTTTCATATTTGGCTTGATGAAGATAGGTTACAATAATAGCATGTGAAAAATTATCTAAACCCAACAATGCACCGGTATACTCGGGGTTTAAAATAATCTTTGATTTAATCTCACCCCAGTTTTCATCCATCCGTTCAGTTACCGAAGATAATACATATCCTATGGGTTCCAATTTTATTTCATTCATTTTATTTTCCTATAACACAAAAATAGGCATCGAGTATGATGCCCAGAACATGTATCACATGTTAAGTTATAGTTCCGTAGTTTTTTGGTTATTTCCAATTGAAATGTTGCATTCAGAAGGAAGGTTCCAAAAACAACATTACAGGAAGTTAGTAACAGAGGTCGTCTGTTTAGTTGATCTACGAGTCCCGATTAAAGACAGCTATTTTGAATTGGTGACGTATGCCGCTAGGGGGCCTAACCGGAACTATTACCGATTCAATATTTCAACCTTCGTTTCTAATGAAGCCTTGATCTCCTTAAGGTGAAAAGCCGTAGTGGGTCCGCTGTAAGCAGTTCGAGAGACCTCAAAGAATCCATTGAACCCGACTGTAATTATACCTGTTCCGCCAGCCGAGTACCTGAGGACAGGATTGTCACTGAAATAAAAAGTTGCCGTTATACGGTCACCCTGTTTATTTGGGAGAGGGAGTTCGACCCCGCTGAACGTTCCCGATGCTATTACGTGCAGGTCGACCTTTACTTTCTCAGCGAACTCAAATTGCTTTTTAAAGGTAACGCTGGCATCAATGCATGTGTCAAGGAACACGATCCTATGCTCATTACTGTCCAGAAAAAGAATGAAATCATCATTATCTGAATACGTCATATAAATCGGCTTAGAAAAAGTTGGTAATTTGCTAAGTGAATTATCTGAGGATTTCCATGAAATACCGCCTACGGGTGTAGAGATGCCTGTAATGCGGCGAAAAAAACGGCGGAGCCACTTCATCATGGTGGTATCTTTAGATTGTATAACATTCAATTTACTGTGGATAGTACAATATATTAATCAAAAAAACAAATAATTGGCTAAGAAACATGGCGTTGACGTTGATAATCTTGTTCCCCGGGCAGGTAACACGGGGGCCGGAAATGTCTCACACAGAAACAGGAAGATGTTGTTCATTTGCAACGGCTTGAGAGATAAAAGACATCGTTGAAAAAATTAAATATTAATCCTTGACTTATGAGAAAAGGCTGCATATACTAAAAATTACTAAGTAAGTTTGGATTTCGACATTTTGAATTGCAAAGGATGGCCGCCATACTTTTTAGAGTATCGGCGGTTTTTTACTTTCTGTCATAGTGAAAATCCGACTTAAAAGAATATTGGGGAAAGGAGGATTAAAGCTATGTCAGAAGGTAAAGTAAAGTGGTTTAATGAACATAAAGGCTTTGGTTTCATCGAAAATGATGAAGGCGGCGATGTGTTTGTTCATCACAGCGCCATTCAAGCCGAGGGCTTCAAGACTTTAAATGAAGGTCAGCGCGTACGCTTTGATGTTGTCCAGGGCAAGAAAGGCCCGGCAGCAGAGAATGTGAAATCGTTATAAGCTCACAGGAAGCAAGCAAGAGGCACTCCGGATATAATAGTGTGAGTGCCTTTTTGTTGTTGCCAATAATCCTGCGTACTGGTGACCGTTGACGCGGGGTTCATAAGATCGACTAACAATTCAAATGAGAGGAAGAATAAATGAATAAGAATTTATATGTAGGCAATCTCACGGTGAATGCTACCGAAGATGTCTTAAAGGAGAATTTCGCGACCGCGGGAACAGTAGCTACAGTGACCGTTATCAAGGATAATTACACAAAACAATCCAAGGGATTCGGATTCGTGGAAATGGAAACCGAGGACGGCGCGCGTAAAGCCATCGAAATGTTCAACGGTGGAAAGCTTGACGGCAATGTAATTGTCGTCAACGAAGCCAAACCCCGGAGGGACCAGGGAGGCCCGAGAAGGGATTCCCGAGGCGGAGGATATAGAGGCGGCGGAAACGGCGGTGGTGGTGGTCGCAGATACTAAGGATAGTGAAGGTAATTTGCTTCACAGCATCCATTAATCTTATCGACAGAAAGGCAGTCCCAGAAATGGCACTGCCTTTTTTTTTTGGCAGCTTAAGAACTGCGGGTTGGAATTTATAGGTAAGTGAGCAGGCCGGGTTGCATGATCTCCTGGAGCCGGCCGTTGTCAATGATCAAAATTCTTCCCGTTATACTCTGCCAGCAGCTATTCCTTTTTGTCAAGTGCGCGCCTTATGGCTTCGGCAATCTGACGCCGAACGATGGGTTTCATGATAAATTCCCGTACACCGATGGCCCTCGCCTTCTCTTGTGTCACTTCTTCACTGAATCCCGTGCAGAGAATGACAGGTATGTCGGGACGGATGCGCATGAGCTGCTGGGCGAGTTCGCTTCCCGTCATATTCGGCATGGTCATATCGGTGATCACAAGGTCAAAACTGTCAGGCCGGTTCCGAAAGACTTGCAAGGCTTCCGGGCTGCTTGTCCTGCCTGTAACTTCGTAGCCCAGACCGCTCAATATGCTTGTTGCAAGTTGAACGAGAGCTGCCTCATCATCCACAAACAAGATGCGCTCATTACCCCTAGGGACAGGCTCCTCCACATTCGCTTCCTCCTTATCCTCAACTCCAGTAAGCAGGGGGAGGTACACGTTGAATCCGGTACCTTTCCCTACCTCGCTTGTCACGGTAATCGCCCCGCCATAGCTTTTTACAATGCCATAGACCACGGAAAGTCCCAGACCGGTTCCCTCACCTGGTTTCTTGGTAGTAAAAAAAGGATCAAATATCCGGTCCATGATCTCGTTATCTATTCCGGCTCCCGTATCGCTTACCGTCAATCTGAGATACTTGCCGGGTGACAGGTCATGACGAACAATCAGATTGTCGGGCGGTTCAACATTCACAGGGACGAGACTGACCTTCAATTCACCTTTTTCCCCTCGCATGGCATATGCTGCGTTGGTACAGAGGTTCATCAGTATTTGATGGATCTGGGTGGAATCCGCCACGACGGTGTCCCAGTCCTCATGAATGTCCTGGCGAATGTTAATCGTCGAGGGCACTGATGCCCTGACGAGCCTCATTACTTCTTTGACGATCGGGCTAACCCTCAGGGGGCGTGGCTTTTCGTCACTTTGGCGGCTAAAGGAGAGGATCTGTTTTACCAGGTCTCTTGCCCGCTCTCCGGCCTTGAATATCTGCTCAAGATAGCGCCGGAGATGGCTGTCCAGCTTGGATTCTCCGAGGGCCATTTCCGTATAGCCTAAAACGGCGCCGAGGATATTGTTAAAGTCGTGGGCAATCCCGCCCGCCAATGTTCCAATGGCTTCCATTTTCTCCGCTCTTTGCAGGCGCTCCTGCAATACCTTGCGCTCCCCCTCTATCCGTTTACTCTCGGTCAGGTCAAAAAAAGTGAAAATGATATGAGGTTCATTATCAATTTGAATTATTTCCGTAGATTGACTGCATAACAGTAATTCACCCGTCTTGGTGCGAAACCAGTACTCTTGGTTCATACTCTTACCTTCTGTCATCAGAGTTTGCACGAGACGCTCCCGGTCTATCAAATCATTCCAGACGCCAAGCTCAGGTATGGTATGACCAATAAACTCATCCTGGCTGTAGCCAAGAATATTAAGCATCGCTTCGTTGGCTTCTATGATGAGACCATCCCTCAAACGGCTCAAACCCACACAGGCAGGGTTGGATTGAAACGTTTTTACAAATTTCTCCTCTGATTTTCTCAGCGCCTCCTCAGCCCGCTTGCGCTTGGTGATGTCCCATATTGCGACGTGTATAATCGGGTTGTCGGCGCTCCGGATTAGGGTGCACGACAACTCGGTCACAATAGGGGTGCGGGCCGGGTCATGTTTTTGGTGAACCCATTCGAATCTTGCTGAACCCTTTTCAAGTATAGCGGTCCGCATCTTCTTACCTATCTCCGATGATGGCGTTCCATCGGGCTGAAATTCGGGTGCAAAATCGACAGGTGTATGACCAAGGATTTCAGACTTCCCCTGCAAGCCAAATAGTTTAACATGAGCATCGTTACAATCGACAACCTTCCCCTCATAATCTAATAAAATCTGGGCATCTGTGGATTTCTCAAATAATGTTTTGAACCTCTCCTCACTTTCACGCAACGATTGCTCACTCTCTACGAGGCTGTTATATTGCGCTCGCATTTGTTCCTCTGCCGCTCTGAGCCTTTCATAGGCCCCGCGCAACTCGATATCTGCCCTCTTGCGCTCGGTGATGTCATGCGCGATGACTGTCGCAGTGATCCGATTGTTCGGTTCGTACGAATAGCGTGTATGGAGGAGAACCCAGAACTCACTGCCGTCCTTGCGCTTTATCTTGAATTCGACGTCATCCGGGACCGGCTCACCGGCAAGGACTTTGGCATGCCGCTGTATAAAGGCTTCCATACTTTCTTCGGTTAGCAATTGTATGGGATTCAGCGATAGAAATTCTTCTCTAGTATAGCCGGTGTACTGACACATGACAACGTTTACGCTCAAATACTTTCGAGCTGTGAAATCGGCCTCGAAGATGCCCGTAGGCGCATGCTGGATAAGATACCTGTATCTCTCCTCGCTCTCCCGCAATACCTCCTCCGCTCTCTTGCGCTCGGTGATGTCATGATTGACACCGCGGGTCATAACGGTGCGGCCGCTGGCGTCTTTGATCACGGAGATGTGAACAGAGACATAACGCGTTTGGCCGTCCCGCCGCCGAATGCGGTGCTCCAACTGCCACGCCGCACGATGATCAGGCTCGGCAATGGCCCGCTGGATCTCATCCGCAACGATTTGGACATCTTCCGGGAATAGAAAATTCCGAGCGTAATCCTCCGCCGACATGCGATTGCCGCCTTCGCGTTCGGCAGAGGTGCCATAGAGGGCGTAGAACCGGTCATCAAACGTGAAGACGCGACTCTCAACGTCAAGCTCCCAGTTTGCCGCCTGTGCAAGGTCCATGGCCTCGCTAAGCCGCCGCTGGCCATTTTCCAGCTTCTCCTCCGCCTTTTTGCGTTCATCGCGGAGAGCCAAATCTGCCGCGTCATCCGCCGCTCTTTCCCGGGCGCGGCGGTAAAGCTCAGCTGTTACGGTTATAAGAACGCCGCTGAAGGAAAAAATGGCCAGACCTACGGCATCGGGGAAGGACGAAATGGCAAGCCGCCCTTGCGGGGGAAGAATCCAATAAGCCACAAGAAATGCAGCCGTTGCGGTGCCCAGAAGTCCGGGCCCGAAGCCAGCCAAAAGAGCAGTGAGTATCACGGCCGGGTAGAATGTAATATATGTCGGCAAGCTGCTGCCAACGAGCTTTACCAACATCTGGTATGACAGAAGCGCCGCTATGGTGATGCAGATCGAGATGCCATAGCGAATCAAGAAGTGCTTTGGAAGGCCATATCCAATTTTCATCCCGCACACTCTTTAATCATCTGCAAAAGCAACTGCTGATAGATGGCACAGAGGCTAAACAAATCTTATCAGGAACGATTTCAGAAAGAAAGAGAGAAAAAAACTTATAAGTCATTTGACTTCAGGAAGCCGTTGGTTAGCACAGGTTCAAGTGAGCAGGCCGGGTTGCATGATCTCCTGGAGCCGGACGCGTTGAAGTTCAAAGTCATCGTCGCTCGCCCCGGAGCTGAGATCCAGCATCTCGCCAAAGCGCAGGTTCACTCTCGCAAAGGGCTTCGGCAACATGAAGTGATCCCAGCTGTTAAAATACCAAGCCCGGTCGGACGTAGCGTAGACTGGTACGACAACAGCCCCGGTGGCTCTGGCCAGGCTGACCGCCCCCGCCTTGATGATTCCTGCCGGACCCCTCGGCCCGTCCACGACGTGAGCGGCAAGACCCGATCGTTTCAGGTGACCGACCATCTCTTTCAGGGCTCGGTCTCCATCGCGTGAGGATGATCCCCGTACTGCATGCCAGCCGGATTTCTCGGCAACACCGGCAACAATGTCACCGTCTTTGCTCTGGCTGATCATCAGCGCGGGGTGATACGAGGCATAGGTCTTAAAGTGGCGGATGGCGGAGAAGAACATCTGGTGCCAGCAGCACAAGAGAACACGGCCGCCGTTCTGCAGATACTCCAGCCAGGGCTTCTCGTTTTCGATGTGGAGGCGGAAGGTCCAGCTATAGGCGCGGATGAGGTGATAAAGAGAGCCTTGAATCTTGTTAATCAGCAAATACCGATATTTTTTCAACAATGGGGTTTCCTCCCGGCACAGATAATAAAACGGCCGCCAAAATTCCAAAGAGCATGGCGGCCATTCCTCGCACTTCAAAATATCTCTGTTAACCATTGAACCGCTAATCAGGCGGCGCTTTCTGTCTGCGTAGACTATGGGGGTTGCGGCTCAAAGTCAAGACAAATCGCTGCTAAGGCAGAGTCAAAATCGGCTCTATCTTTTCTTTTTCCAACGATTGTTGATTGCAATCTACTATCCTTTGTCAGAGTCAAATTTTAACGAGTACGGGAAGAAAGAAAATGGCGTATCCCATTTATGTCACACGGGTGTCAGAGGTATACATTTGCAGGAATGGAGATTTCTCACACGGAAATAAGAAGGGGCTAACCTTGATTGGTCAACCCCCTTCATTCGGATGGTGGAGTCATGGCGCGCTGAAAAAGCCGATCACGTGCTGCTGAAAAATTCGATGCCCCTTCTGGAGGTGCATCATATGGCCCGCATTGGGAACGACGACATAATCCTTAGCGGGACTCGGAAGGTCGCTGAAGAAGGGCAACAATCCATTCAGGTCTGCGACATCATCATACTGGCCGTGGATGATCATCGTAGGAACAGGCATCAGTCGGGCATTGATCATCGGCATAATTGTCACCATATCAAGCTGCGGGCCGGTGGGTGACTTTACCTCGACCTGCGCCGCCGCCTTGGCATAGGCGTCAACTACTTCGGGATCATTGGCCTCAGCCGGCGTCATGGAGTAGAAGCGGGGTTTCCACCCAGCCTCCGGGATGGTGACGTATGGATTTTTGCGGAAGGTATCTATGCGAGGCCGTCTCTTGGCGATGTCAGGACTGTTCAGGTGCATCTGTGCATACGAGATGTACCTCTCAACTTTCCCGGGCTGCGCCATCACGAACATCCCGCCGTACTGGGTGCCCCACGACCAACCGAGGAGGTTCACCTTCGTGGCCCCTCTCTTTTTGAGGATGTAGTCCACCACAGCGTTCAGATCCTGGCTGGCCTCCATCGTCGTCATGTGGCCGTCCGGGTGAGTCGAGCGGCCGAATCCACGAACGTCCGGTGCAAAGACATCGAAGCCTGCCTGGGCAAGCACATCCATCAGGCTGTACGTGGCTTTTCCGCGAACTTGGAGATCAAAGCTCTCCTTTCCTGCCGTGGCAGAACCGTGACACAAAACGACAATCGGCTTCCCTGCCGGGCTTCCCATGTATTTTTCCCAGACATACAACCGGATATTGCCGTTGTCCACCCAATGTTCAGCACTGGTTATCGTTTGAGAGGCGGCAGGACCGGTCATGGCAAGGACCAAACATGCGCCAATCAGGGCGACAAAGATGTTATTTCTCATACTGACCTCCTTAAATTTGTTTGCTGCGATCTTCCTTCCCGTACTGTAAAGTATAGAGACTCATGCCTTAAGGAGCAAACCATTCTTGCTCGCAAACCGCTCACCGACAAAATATTCCTTCGGAATCATAGCGTGGATACCGAGCGTATAATCGACAACCTGAGTCACGTGTAAATCCACTGCCATGCTGCAGAAAGCGTATGCCTCACCCGTAGAGAGACCGTAATAGCTATTTAAGAACTTTATGGCTTTTCTTACAGCCATCCTGCAGGATTCCAGCAGGTCTGTGTGCATCCCCATGGTGATCCAATGAGTGGGGGATGACGCCATGGGCCATTCCACCAGCGCCTTGAGATCCTTGCGCACTGTTAGTCTCATGGTGATGGTTCTGAAAGCTCCTTCCAGGCCATTCAAATCTACCTCACCATGGGCTTGGGCGAGGTGCGAATCTCCCGTTTTCAATCCCGCACCCTTTACCCACACAGGCAGATAAAGAACAGTCCCAGCCACAAGATCCTTGTTGTCCAGGTTCCCACCGTGCTTGCCAGGCGGCACATTGCTCCACATTCCCGGCTCAGGTAACTCAACACCTATCGTGCCAGGGAATGCTCTAATTGGTATTTCTATTCCTGGTAAGAAATCAAACTTCATCTTCTTTAGGTCTATTCGATACCACCTGACCTCGCCTTTTGGAAAATCGTCCGCGAGAAGGCCCAGCTTCATGAATGATGTCTCGGGGTAGAGGTTGAATCCATAAGTGTTGGGTACGATGTCTAATATCTCAATTTGAAGAATATCCCCGGGTTCTGCATCTTCCACATAGATGGGACCGGTCAGATGGTGGTGGCCTGCGCCCCTTTTCAGCTTTTTCGCTGCAGTGGTTGGATCGGGATAGATATAGGTTTCCGGAGTCTTCTCTATCACCTCCTTGTACCACTTCATCCAGTCGTTGATGTCTGCGCCAGGAACCATTTTCCCCATCAAGTGCGTTCCTGTTTCGACTTCCACGACCTCACCTGACTTCATGCGAAGGACAGGGGGTGTGGAATTATCCCAGTACCCATCCGTAGACGTCATCGGGTTACATCCCAAGACACGGGTATTCCCGCCCGCCACTTTTCTACCCACATCGATGGCTGTCGCTGTCTCGAAATTTACACCGCTGACAGCTGCGGCAGCTCCAAGAGCGGCGCCATATTTCAAAAATGTCCTCCTGTCTACCTCCGTTGACCCTGTATCCTTTTTCTCTTCTTCCATACTGCACCCCCTTAATGATAAAAATCGCAAATTCTTGTAATTTTGTTATGAGAACCCTTGAAGATTTTAAATAATAAAGTCACATGAGTCAATACAATTACCGCATAGCGAATTGCCTCACATTAAATGTTACCCAAGGTAGTGAATAAAAGAGATCGTTGACTCATAAATAGGTGTTACCGAACACCGACTCCAAAAAGGAGGATAACTGATGAGTCCACGATCG
>JBEKXK010000105.1:0-12047 GCA_049512055.1 Syntrophales bacterium
AAGTTTGTCCATGACAAGATTCTTCTTGTGACCATTGACATGGATAAAACAATCCCTTTTAGGTATTGCCGCTATGCCGACGGAAGCGAAGTCAAACCATTTGAATTTCACAACAACAGCGGTGGATTTACCAAGTTCCGGAATTGCGTAATCAAACCCAGGTTGGCAAAAGGCTCAAGAGGCATAGTCTGACTGCCGCGTTAGCCGGAATAGAGCGGGATGACGTATGGCCCTTCCGGGACAACGGCTATGTGAGAATCGGCATGGGTTCTGACGCTATCGGCAATGGCCTTAGAGGGTGATGCGATGCTATGGACTGCGGTCAGCGAGAGTTGATCTTCTGTAAGGCCTTCACTGTAAAGATAAATGTTCGCCTTCTTCATGACCTTGACGAGCATCTCTGACTCCCACTCGTCGATCGAGGCAGAGCGTTTCTGCAGAATGTCTTCCAGAAAACGGTCAGGCCCCAGGCGGATCAAGCTCCTTTGCGCCTCTGCAAATTCAGGAGACCCAAGGCCTCCCCGGCACTCGGAAACGATAATAAGATTGCCTCCGGGTTCCAGGATATCGATCACTCCGACCATCCCTTTTACTGTCTGGTAATAGGTGCCGTCGAGAGGATGTCCTGCGGAGCTCGTAACAACGGTCTTAAACCTCCGCGGCACAGGGATTTCCGTATAGGGGCGGACGAAGGCCACCGCATCGAGATGGCTTGCCTCGATATCGCCGAAATTAACAAAGGATATCCGCCTGTCTTCATCGATGACCGTGTTCACGGCAAAGGCCTTTCCCACCAGCTTCAAGATATCCAACTGCGCACTGTGAATGGGATTGCCTTCGAGGATGCAGTTAGCAGCCCGGCAATGCTCTAATATTCGCGCGGAATGGAATACCCTTATCGTGTCTTCATGGGCAACACCCGGCGCGATTATTTTCCTTCCGCCCGAATAGCCGGCCATGAAATGAGGTTCCACCAATCCCACAACAATGCGCAAATCAGCTCGCAAAAATCGGTGGTCAAGTTTTACAGGTATGTCGCCCGGCAGGGTACCCAGAGAAAGGTGGTCTTCATCATTGCGGGCAAGATGATTGACGACCGGGACTGTCTCCAGCACCCAGTCGCTGCCTACTACTTCGCGGAGCTCTTCCCCTTCGTTTGGCCTGTGGAGGCCTGTGGCGACAAGCACCGTAATAGCATGCGGCTTGATGCCGGCGCGTATCAGTTCTTTCACGAGCGTAGGCAAAACGATCCCATTCGGCACAGGACGGGTGATGTCACAGATCAGGATGCAGGCGCTCCGGTATTGCCTTGCCTCTTCGAAAAGCGATTTACATCCCACAGGATTGAGAAGGGCAGACGCCACGGCGCTTTCCGGGTCCGGGAGGACGGGCATGGCTTTTTTGCGAATTACTGTTGCATCCACTCCATCTGGAATATCCAGAGTGAGCCCCTTTCTCCCATACCTCATGACGACGCGCATGATCGTTTCACCCAAACAGGTTATTTCTACATACCCAAGTAAGCTTGCCTGACGAGATCGGATTTCAAGAGGTCCTCCCCCTTTCCTTCCAGGACGACGCGGCCGGTCTGCAGAACATAGGCGCGGTGGGATATCTGGAGGGCTTCATGAACATTCTGCTCCACCAAGAGAATTGTGACGCCGTTGCGATTGATGTCCTGCACAACCTTGAAGATTTCCGAAACCAGTTTCGGCCCCAGTCCGAGCGACGGCTCATCGAGCATCAGCAGCGACGGATGGGACATGAGACCCCGCGCGATGGCCAACTGCTGCTGTTCCCCGCCGCTGAAGGTGTCTGAGCGCTGCCCTTTTCTTTCCCTCAAGATGGGAAAGATATTGAAGACGCGCTCCATAATGTCTTCTGTCTCTGCCTGTGAGTCCAGTGCATAGGCCCCGAGAATGAGATTGTCCAGAACGGAGAGGCGACCGAAGAGCCGCCGTCCTTCGGGAATCATCGAAATCCTTTTCTTCACAATATCGTAAGGCGGCATTTTATGGATCGGCGCGTTGTCGAAAATAATCTCCCCTTTTTCAGGATGCATCAGGCCGGCAATGGTCTTCACGATGGTGGATTTGCCCGCACCGTTGGAACCTACAAGGCTGACGATTTCCCCCTTGTCAATCTTAAGAGAGACATCCTGCACGGCCAGAAGGCCTTTATACCCGACGGAAATATTATTAACAGACAACACGATACTTATCCCCTAAATAGGCCTGGATGACTTCCGGGCTGGAGCAGACCTCTTTCGGCGCTCCCTCCATGATCTTTTTCCCCGTGTTCAAGACAATAACGCGGTCTGATATCTCCATAACGGCTTCCATCACGTGTTCCACGATGACGAGGGTCATGCCCTGGCCGCGGATTTTCTTGATGAGGTCGATAATCTGCCGAAGTTCAACAGGGGTAAGTCCGGCCATCGATTCATCGAGCATCAGCAGCCTAGGTTGCGTCGCGAGAGCCATGGAAACCTCGAGGCGCTTCTTATCGGCAATGGTCAATTCCGTACCGAGGAATGATTTCTTATCGATAAGACCGGTGAAGGCCAACATCTCAAGGGCCTTGTCCGTTGCCGGTCCGATTGTGCTGAAGCGGAGCAGCGCCCCGGTAACCACGTTTTCCAAAACAGTCATATCGCTGATGACCTGTACGACCTGGAAAGTCCGGGCGATGCCCAGTTTGCAGATCTTATCGGCGCGCATGCGGTAGATGTCTCTGCCGAAGAAGGAAACCTTGCCGCTGTTGGGCTTATAAAAGCCCGTGATGCAGTTGAAGAGGGTCGACTTCCCTGCCCCGTTCGGTCCGATGATACTGACGATTTCACCTTCTTCAATGAAGAAGTCGATGTCCTGATTCGCCGCCAGACCACCGAACCATTTCGTCATCCCTTTTACATCCAAGCAGATTGCCTTGTTCATTTTATTCTATTCCCTATTCTGGAAAGGAGTCCCCATACGCCCTGAGGCTGGTATACGGAAATGATGGTTATCAAAAAACCGTAGATCAGCATGTCCACACCAGTCCCCCTGTGACCCAGCCATACACGGGTCACCTCGGCGATCGGAATAAGCACGGCGGCCCCGATGACAGGACCCATTACAGAACCCGCGCCCCCGAGCATGGACAAAAGCACAATCTGAACGGATATCGCGAGGAGCATGACGCTCTCCGGATCGATGTAAAGCACATACTGCGCATAAAAGGTGCCGGCCATGGCGCTCAGGAAGGCGCTGATCATGATCGCAATGAGACGGTAGCGGACAACGTTCACGCCTAAGACTTCCGCCACATCATGACTCTCCTTGATGGCGCGAAAATAATAGCCCATCTTCGAAGTCGCAACAAAATAGCAGACGACCAGGGCAAGAAGCAGAAAGGCCAGCATGATATAGTAGTAGGGCACCTTCGAGTTGTGGAACATGAAATTGATGAAGGATTCGTCGAGCATCGGGAGAGACATCCCTTCCGCGGCGTTTACCAGTGTCCAGTTATTGAAATGGACCCGCACGATTTCGGCAAAGGCAATACTCGCAATGGCGAAATAATGGCCGCGCAGATTGGAGCAGGGATAGCCGATGGCGGCGGCGACGAGCGCGGCTACCACACCTCCGGCAATCAGCCCGATCCAAGGATTCACATGGAACGTCATCAGCAGGAAGGAAGACGTATAGGCGCCGATTCCGAAAAAGGCCGCCTGGCCGAAGGAGAACATGCCGGCATAACCGCCCATGATGTTCCAGGCCACGCCCAGCATGGCATACATGAACACGAGGATCATGATCTGTAGCGGAAATATCTGTGTCACCACCATCGGGAAGATGAGGAGCAGAAAGAGGACTGTTAGCCCGACTGTCATTTGTTTAGGGGATAGGTTCTTCATACATTACCACCCCAAGAGCCCCTGCGGCCTGATCCAGATCGTGATTAAGTAGATCATAAAAACGATGGCGTATTTATATGCCGGATCGAAGAAAAAACCGCCCAGTGTCTGCGCCAGCCCGACCAGGACGCCCGCGATGAAGGCCCCTTCTATGCTTCCGAAACCTCCCAGGGCAACGATGGAAAAAGCTATGAGTCCAAAAAGACCGCCCACCTGGGGATAGATATAATAGTAGGTGGACAAAAATGCTCCGGCCACTCCCACGAGGGCGGCCCCTATTCCGAAGGACAGGGAGTTGATGCGTTCCGTATTTATGCCCATGAGCAAGGCTGCTTCCCGGTCCATTTCCGTCGCCAGAATCGCCTTGCCGGTCTTCGACATTTTCAGGAACAGGAAAAGGCATAACGACGTGATTATGCTCCCGATGGATGCGACTGTTTTGGGAATGCTCAAATTGACATCTCCAAAGTCCCAAGTTCCTTGAAGGATAGTCGGGGGAATGAGACGGAAATCCGGCGTCCATAGGTAAACGGCGAGGTTTGAAAGAAAGATGCTGATGCCGAAGGTGACGACCAGTTGTGCGAGCATCGGTCCTTTCATTACTTTGCTCACAATAAAACGGTAGATAAACATCCCCATCAGAAAAAGGAGAAGAAAGCAGATTGGTATGGAAAAGAGTGGGTCCAGCCCATACATGGCGAATAGCCAGAAGGAGGTAAACATCCCGATCATCAGGAATTCACCGTGGGCAAAATTGACGATATTCATGACGCCCCAGATGAGGGTGAGACCGATGGCGATCAACGAATACATGAAACCGATCAATAAACCGTTGACAATCTGTTGGAGTAATTGCTCAGGCATGATTTCGTTCCTTGCAAGCGCACCGACAGGCGGGTTTAGAACGGAGACCCGACTGTCAATGGCTCATCATAATACGAATTATTTCTTTTTACCTTTCCATCCGGGGAAGGGCCAGACGACATCCTTAGCGGCCGCCGCAAATGGCCAGACGGTCACGTATTGCTCGTTCTGAACCTGTACCAGCCCTCCCTGGGCGTAGATGTTCTGGTGAGACTGCGGATCGAACTTTATTCCCTTCCAGGGATAAATGACCTGATTGGCGGGGATGTTCGTTTCCAGAAGCGCCTTTACAACCGCCTCGCTGTTGGTGGACTTCGCCCTGTTGAATGCATCCGCCAGAACAAAGGGAGCCATAAAACTGCGGGCTGCGTTTTCGCTCATATCTATTCCGTATTTCTTCTTGAAAAGCTGACTCACTTTTGTCACAAGGGGTTTTTTCTTGCCAAGGTCCAATGCAAAGGTCGAACGGACGATGATATTATTGCCGTCCGCTTTCACAGCCGGCAAATAACCAGGTTCGATGTAACCGGCCATGGTAAGAATGCCTTTCGGGGCGAAGCCCATTTCCTTAAAGGTCTTGGTGAAGAGGATGGCGTCAGTGATATAGGAGGCGTGCATCAATACATCGGGTTTGCTCTTAATCAGATTACCCACCTCGCTCGTCACATCGGTGGCGTTGGCAGCATAGGAGATGTCGGCCACGACCTTATAGCCAAATTCCTCTGCGTATTTCCTGGCATACTTGCCCACATTGGAACCGAACTCCGTATTTTCATAGAGGATGGCGACGGTCGCAACTTTCTTGCCCGTTTTCTTCTCCACATCTTTCAGGAACTGAAACCAGTCCCTCGCAAAGATTGCATCATGGGGACTGACCCTGAAGAAGTATTTGAACCCTCTCTCCGTCAGCGTGGGCGATGAAGAATCGGAACAGACGTAAGGCACTTTCAGTCTTTCCGTAGCCTGGCTGGCGGTCTTGGTAACCGAGCTCTGATAGGCGCCAATAATGGCGACGACCTTCTCCTGGGTGATCAATCTTTCGGTCTCGGACATGCCGTTTTTCGGCTCCCCCTTAGTATCGGCGTAGACGACTTCCAGCTTGGCTCCTCCCAGATTGGGAAGGCCGCCCGTTTTCGCCATGGGCAGATCGAGTTCTTTGCCGTATTTGCCATTGATGATATCCACGGCCAGATCAACGCCTCTCTTGCAATCCAGCCCTGTCGAGGCAATATTCCCGCTCAGAGGATAGACGCCCCCGATCTTGATGACGCCCTGCGCCAGCACCGGTCCTGAAAAGACCAGAAGCAGAGACACGGACAAGCAGATTGTAATCCAACTCTTCGCCTTCATCGTGATACCTCCTTTTTCAATATGATTGTTCATGATTCTATCGACGCCGTAACATATTCCGTATCGTGACACTTTGAAGATAAGGGGTACAAATATTAATAGGTTAGACATACAGAAATATATACCGTATGGCACAAGCCTCGTTTCTCTAACATAAAAGATTCAGTCGAGCAAGATGATTTGCAGGTCCATCACATTGGTGCCTGTGGGCCCCGTGATAAAGAGGCCTCCTGCGGCCTTGAAGAAATTGTAAGAGTCATTATTCTTCAAGTAATCCCCCGCGTTGATTCCGGCAGATTCTGCTCTCTCAATGGTGCTGCCGTCAACAATGGCGCCCGCAGCATCTGTGGGGCCGTCAGTGCCGTCCGTGCCCGCGGAAAGAAGGGTTACGCCCTGCATGCCTTTAATCTCCTCTGCAAAGGCGAGGGCCAGTTCCGTATTTCTTCCCCCCAAGCCGTTTCCCCGTACAGTCACGGTTGTCTCCCCGCCGGAGATAAGACAGATCTTTCCCTGAAACCCTCCGGCCAATCCCCGACGCGCTTCGTTGGCTTTGCGGGCAAGCCAGGCGGCGGCGTCCGTTGCTTCACCCTGCAGGTCCGCGGAGATGACTACTGTCTTATACCCCTGCCCTTCGGCTTCTCTTTTCGCCGTTTCAATTGCTTTTTTGTTGCTTCCTATTATGACGTTTTGCACCCGCGCAAAAACAGGATTCCCCTCTTTCGGCGTCTCCGCGATTTCCCCTGCGGCGCCGCGGATTAAGATCAGGCAGGCCTTGTCAGGAATCTTATCTCCCAGGTCATAGCGTTTCACGACCTTCAGGGCATCATGGAAGGTCGTCTGATCGGGAGATGTCGGACCGGAGGCGATCACATCCAGCGGGTCGCCGATGACATCAGAAAGAATCAAAGACAGAACTCCCGCCGGAGAGGCGATTTCGGCGAGCCTCCCGCCCTTGATCCGCGAGAGATGTTTCCTTACTGTATTCAGTTCCTGGATGTTGGCGCCGGCCTTAAGCAGCAACTGCGTGATCTCTTGCTTTTCGGCTAAGGAAATATTCTTGTGCGGTGCAACCAGCAAGGCGGATCCGCCGCCGGAGATGAGACAAACGACGAGCGTCGCGCTGTCCGCTTTTTGGAGAAGGCCGATAACTCTTTCCGTCGCCAGGACACCCTGAAAGTCCGGAACGGGATGGGCCGCCTCGAATATCTCGATCTTCGGCGAGACCCCTCCCTTCGGTACATGGCCATACTTGGTGATCATGATGCCTTGCGTCAGAAGGTCATCCGCGAAATCGGATACGGCCTTTGTCATCGGATAGGCCGCCTTGCCGAAACTGATGAGGTAAAGTTTTCCGTAGTTTCCTTCACGATAGATGGAGCGGATCTCTTCGATGCACTCTTTGATGAGCCCATAGGGGTCAATTGCCCTCAATACTGCATGAAAGATGTCCGCGGCTGTCCTTTGACTGAGATCATTTTTCATAGACATGAAACCCTTCGGGGGACTTTGACAGAAAATGATTGATGCAGAAGACTCACTTATCTTTACGATAACCGACAAACTTCGTCAATTTGTTTTTATCTGATGAAATTTTTACCAAATTGATTATAATAGCATCAGCCTGGGTGTGCCCTGTAAAGAGGCCACGGGCAGGAAAAACAGTCATAGCTTCAATCAGCTTCCTGACAAGGGAGAGACAAACGATGAAATTGAAGCTCTCCGCAGTAAGCTGCGGAGAATCTCCGATCCTTAAGGAATAATAATGTTCCCCATTCGCTCCCTTACCCCGCAGCAAGCTACGGGGAATGCGCTCGCTACCGGATTCATGGGCTACCGCCGTACCAACGGAACCGTAGGCGTCAGGAATCATGTGATCATCATTCCATCCGTAGTTTGTGCAAACCGCGTGGCCAGGGGAATATCCCAGCTTGTCACAGGCACCACCTGGGTAGAGCACCAGCACGGATGTACGCAGCTGGGGGCCGATGCGGCGTTAACCAGAAGGGTTCTCGTTGCCCACGGGACACATCCCAATGTTTACGGCGTCGTGGTAGTCGGTCTTGGTTGTGAAACCTTACGAGCCCAGGATATGGCTGCGGAAATAAAAGAGACATGCCCGGATAAACCGGTCCATCTCGTGATCATCCAAGATGAAGGCGGGTCTGTTAAGGCGATAGCGGCAGGGGCGAGCGACGCACGCGAAATGGTCGGCGGCGCCTCTTCCATGGAACGCACGCCAAGCGACATCGCCGAGCTCATCCTGGGAACCGAGTGCGGCGGATCAGACGCCTGCTCCGGCATATCAGCCAATCCCGCACTGGGTATCGCCTGCGATCTTTTGATCGACGCCGGTGGCAGTGTCATCCTCGCGGAGACGACGGAACTTATCGGCGCCGAGCATCTCATCGCCGCCCGGGCCGTGAGCGAGCAGGTTGCGGCCCGCTGTTATGATGTAATAAGGAGATGTGAGGATTCGGCAAAGGCCATGGGAGTGGACATGCGGGGCGGACAGCCCACGCCGGGAAATATTGAAGGCGGACTGTCGTCGATAGAAGAAAAATCCCTCGGCTGCATCTACAAGGCGGGCACGAAACCACTCCAGGATGTCATAGACTATGCCATGCCCGTTACGAAAAAAGGACTTATCTGGATGGATACACCGGGACAGGATATCGAGCAGCTCACGGGGATGGTCGCCGGCGGCTGCCACATCGTTGTCTTTACGACAGGGCGGGGCACCTGCTGCGGCTCGCCGATTGCACCTGCTATCAAAGTGGCGACGAACACGGCGATTTTTGAAAAGATGAAAGACAATATGGACATGAACGCCGGCACCATCATCACCGGCCACGAATCGCTTCGAGAGGTAGGCAAACGGATTTTTGCGGAAGTTGTGCAGGTCGCCTCTGGTAAGCTGGTCAAAGCGGAGACCCTGGGCTTCAATGATTTTGCCATCAAGCGTATCGGACCGTCGATGTAAAGAGGGAAACGGTAAATATGTCCCGGAAGAGTTTTGCAAATCATAATTGAAGAAAACTGCTTAAGGTGTTAAATCATGGTGGCGAAAAAAGCTATTGTAATGGAAGGAACCGATAACGTGGCGACCGTCGTGGAACCCATCGATGCCCCAGGAGAGATAGTCGTGGAAGCGGCAGGGGGCAGGATCGTTGTACGTATTACAGACAACATCCCCTTCGGTCACAAATTCGCCATTCGAGATATTCCGGAGGGGAGCCTCATTCTTAAATACGGTGAGCCTATCGGCGTCGCCCGCATAGACATCAAAGCCGGGGAGCACGTACATGTTCACAACCTGGAGAGCAAGCGGGGACGTGGTGATCAGTAAACTTAGGCATACAAAACAACAAAGGAGCGAGCGATGAAGAAAATCGGCTGGATCGGCACAGGCGTCATGGGGAAATCCATGTGCACACACATTCTGAAAAAAGGTTATGCCCTTTCCGTGTATAACCGGACAAGAGAAAAGGCGGGAGAACTGTGCAAGGAGGGCGCCAATTGGCTCGCCACTCCGGGAGATGTGGCGGCAGCAAGCGATGTAACATTCACCATGGTCGGCGAACCGCCGGATGTGGAGCAGGTGATTCTCGGAAAGGGAGGGGTGCTGGAGCGGAGCCGTCCGGGATCGGTTATCGTGGATATGACCACGTCGGAACCGTCCCTGGCCCGCCGGATTTATGAAGAAGCGAAGGGCAAGTCTGTCTCGTCTCTCGATGCCCCTGTCTCCGGCGGCGATATTGGCGCGCGCGAGGGCACGCTCGCGATCATGGCAGGCGGTGATGAAGAAGCCTTCAAGCGGGTGCTCCCCGTCTTTGAATTGATGGGCAAGAATATAGCGTACATGGGCGGACCGGGCATGGGACAGCACACGAAGATGAGCAACCAGATCGTTATCGCTGCAGCCATGGTCGGTGTCGTGGAAGCACTTCTCTATGCCCGAAGGGCCGGATTGGACCTCGACGCTGTTATCGACATCATCGGCAAGGGGGCGGCCTCCTCCTGGTGTCTCAACCAGCTCGGGCGGAGAATCGTGAAGGGCGATTTCGCCCCGGGCTTTTACATCCGTCATTTCGTGAAGGATATGGGTATCGCGCTCTTGGAGGCGCGAAGGATGAAGCTCTCTCTTCCCGGCCTGGCCCTGGCAAACCAATTCTACACCGCCGCTATGGCGGAGGGGCTGGAGACGGAAGGCACACAGGCCCTTTACAAAGTGCTTGATAGATTGAACCGTCCCTGACCGCGCGCTTAAGAATGCTCTACTTTGCACTATACGACAAAAAAATAGGCATACACTGACTTAGAAGTTGATCAATAGCTCCAAATCAAAATTGTCAACCTTCTGAAACTCTGTGATGATGCCAATTTTCATCTTGCAATTTTCCACCACACAATATATGATTTCGCCATGAAAGTGGTGGAAAATGATAATCTGGTACACCAGATGCTCAGGGAAGAACTTAAGCGATGCATAAATATGTCCGCCTCTCTTGTAAAGATGCTTTCCGGTTTACCTAAAGGTTCACTCCATGTCCGGCATAAGAGATACAAGGGGAAAAGGTACAAATATTATTATCTGAAATACCGTGAAGGCGGGAAGAGCATCAGTAAGCATATTTCTGACAGTGATTTTGAGAAACTATCGGAACAATTGGACGCACGGAAAAAGTACATGAAAGAGCTCGTGCCCTACAAAAAACGGATTAAATATCTAAAAAAAATTCTCTCAGTAAAAAAATGACTTCTCTTATGAGCATAACCCTGTCAAAGTCTATCTATCCTAAAGATATAGAGGCGCTGCTAAAAACCCTTTTCAAAAACGGGTTCTTCTCTCAGGGACTGCTCATCGGGAGCTGGGTCATGCCCATTTACAGAGAACTCTTTCACGTTCATTACGTCCTGAAGACATTCGATATCGACTTTGCTGTGGAGACCATTTCGTCGACGAATCCAAATGTGTGAATCTCGAAAAGATATTCATAGATTCTGGCTATGTGGTTGTCACAGATTATGAGACAGGCCTGCGAAAATTTTCTAAAGGAGGTTTTGAGGTTGAGTTCCTCATCCATAGGCGCGGTGGAAGAGATACCCAAACGAAAAATATCAACCATCTTGACATTACGGCAACGCCACTTCCGTTTATTGATATCCTTTTTCGTTTTCCGATCATAGTCAGTTTTGTTGACCATGAAACCCGTGTGCCCTGCCCGGAGTCGCTTTTCATTCACAAATTAATTGTCGCCCAGAGAAGAACAAATAATGCGAAAAGGAAAAATGATTTTGATCAATGCAGGATCTTAACAACTATACTTGACAGACAAATGCTTCGAAAAATAATGATGTCAATGAAGCTCGGCAGGAAAACAAAGGGTAACATCATCACCTCATGCACGGCTATCGGCTTTCCACCACATCTTCTTGATTTATAGCATATTGTGGTGGAAAAATGATTAAGGATCAAACCATGAAGCAATGCAGCGCCGATTTTTTCGTTGACAGAACCGTTGCCGTATGTTCCTTCTTGAATTCGGTAGCGAGCGGATGCCGAACGATACTGTTCCGTAAGAATCGAAGATTCGCCGCAGCCTGCTGCGGAGCCAGTCCGGCAAATACCGCATCGAATATTTTATTAGAGAGCGTGACAAGAATTATTGGGAGGAGGCGTCATGGGTTTCCATCGGCAGTATCTCCTTTACACTCACAGAATAAAGCGGGCCGCATCCATGATAGCTATGATATTCGTCTGAGATTCTTTTTTGTGCGCTCGTGAGATATGGCAAGGGACAGATTACGTATAACTTCCTCCTACCATCAATTCAGGTATAGGTTATATAATTAACAACTGAATATGGAAAGGCAGGAGGACTCAGTTCTTCCTGGGTCAAAGAACCCTCATTTCAGTCTGTCACCTGCCTCCTAA
>JBEKXK010000106.1:0-12879 GCA_049512055.1 Syntrophales bacterium
TTTGTCAGAGAATATGCTTCAGAAGAACAGGATTCAGTGATTCAGATCGGCAAGGGAGAAGAAAAATATTTCGTCACTGCAGACCCTTTGGCCGGTTCTTCTTTAGTGGATGCCAATCTGGCCATAGGAACGATAATAGGCATTCATAGAGAGTCGATGTTAGCCGAGGGGAGAAAAACATTGGCGGCAGCCATGTACATTATGTATGGACCGTTGATTACGATGGTCTATTCTGCAGGAAAGGGAACCCATGAATTTGTATTGAACAGAGAAGGGGAGTACGTCCTCTCTGAGGAAAACATAACCTTAAAGGAAAGGGGAGACATATACAGCCTGGGAGGATTGAGAAAAGACTGGAACACGAAACACCTCAAGTACATAGAATTTCTGGAGAGGGAAGGTTACAAACTCCGTTACAGCGGCGGGTTTGTGCCGGATATCAATCAGGTGCTGATAAAAAAAGGAGGCATCTTTGCATACCCTGCACTAAAAAAGAAGAATCCCCAAGGGAAATTGCGGCTTCTGTTTGAGCTTCAACCCATGGCATTCATCATTGAACAGGCCGGTGGTATGGCTACGGACGGTAAACAGGATCTCATGTCCATCAAGGTAGAGGGACTTCATCAGCGTTGTCCGATCTATATCGGGAGCCGTTTTGAGGTAGAAATGGCGAGAGAGTTCCAGGCTTGAAGGATATATCTGGGCACGATCGTAACTTTGAAAAATTGCCAATGTAGATATAAAAATTATCCAGTGAATGATCTTAATTGCCCTTTGAAACAATTATAGTATGCAGGGTCAGAAATGGCCCTGCTTTTTTTGTTGATTGTCCATTTCAATTCGTAATCATCGGTATTATCTCATCACATGAATTAAGAACTTGTAGGTGAACTAAATAATCCCATGTCTACAAACAGTCACTCACGATACTTCAGTGGCCCGTCGTCTCACAAATTTCAGTAAAATAAATTTAGAAAAACCCTTGATAGCGAATTATTCATCTTTAATAGCCGCCGTAAATTTGCACTGTTGCAACTCACTTCAAACTCGATGTGAAAAACTGGGATTGAAAAAGAGGACGCGTATTGATATGTATACGCTCCCGTATGGAGGAGTATTGCGGCCATCGCTCGTTTCCTGTGGGGAGATTAATTAGAAGGATTAAGTATCAATATGCCAAGTATAGTACTAAAAGAGTGTCCCAAGGTTTACATCCTGGAGACGCACAGATCTAAGACACCGGACTCCACGCTTCAATTTATCCAAAGCATCAAGGAGCTGGTCAGCATGATTGGCTTCTGCGAAGCATCGGATCTCGACAGGATCGGGATTCCGGTCTTTATCTGCCATCGCATAAGGCCGGACAGTTCGAAAACGAGCCACACGGGTAAGGGAGTATCCCAGATTCAGGCCCAGGTTTCACTGACCATGGAGTCGATCGAACGCTATTCGTCAGAATTCAAAGACGAGTATAAAAGTAAACTAGTACGTGGCAGCTATAACCAGTTGAAACGAAAGTTCAACATTCTTGATCCTCGCGACATGATTCTTTCGAAAATCAGCGATTACGATCATGATCGGGATATCCACTGGACATGGGGATGCGATCTGGCGCGGGACGAGGATATCCTGGTCCCTGCCTGTGCCGTCTACCACCCCTACCATCTCGACAATGCCTTTCTTATGGACACTCATACGAATGGCATTGCGGCGGGCAATACTATGGAAGAAGCCGTTGTGCACGGTCTTGCGGAGCTCATCGAGCGTGACGCATGGAGCATCGCGCGGTACGAAGGCAGTTACAGCGACGCTCTTTTTATCGAGGATGAACCCGCCAATCAGTTCATTATCAACATTTTTGACAAATTCGCAGACGCCGAGATAGAGATCGTCGCCAAAGACATCACTTCAGATATCGGAGTCCCGGTGATTGCCGCCTTCTCCCGTGACCTGGTTTATCCCGCCATGAAACCCGTAGACGGTTTCGGCGCCCATCTTGATCCCCGTGTCGCCATGATTCGCTCCCTTCTCGAGATCGTGACCACCAGAGCTTTGTTCATTCAGAAGTTTGGGATCGAAGGAATGTGCGAACCCGTGACGGCCTATCTTGGTGAGCAGGAAAGAACCGATGATCCACGGTTTTATGCATATAACCAGAAGGGCCTTCGCGAGATTGAAGTGAGCTACGGTGAAGATATCCTCCTGGATGTCATGACCATAATCGGGAAGCTGCAGGCAAGGGGTTTGAAGCGGGTGATAGCAGTAAATCTGACAAGGCCGGACACAGGCATTCCCACTGTCCGTATGATCGTTCCCGGACTTGAGGCATACTGCTTTGACAAGATGAGAATAGGAGCGCGCATCCTGAAAGGTTAGATGAAGAACTGAATGAATAAAATATCAATTCTCAAGGAGGTCGAAAAAGTGGAGATCCTGACGCTTCAGGATAACTTCATCGAGATCACAGCCTCCGACAACAGTGCGATCATTTCGCGAGCCCGCTATCTCATGCATGGGGAGATAAAGACTTCCATAAGGGCCGAACACGGCTTTTCTGCCATAGTAAGAACGACAACCGCCGGTCGAACCGGAACGCTTCTCTTTGATTTCGGATTTTCCGAGGACGGTGCGGCGGCAAATGCCAAGGCAATGGGCGTCAATATGGGTGAGATTGAAGTGATGGTCCTATCTCACGGACACAATGATCACTTCGGCGGTTTCAATAAATTGGTTAAAATGATCGCAAAAGACGGAATCGAATTGGTCCTTCACCCGGCGGCTTTTAAACAAGAACGGTACCTCAAGTTTGGTTGTGACTTCAAGGCCCGCTTCCCCGAGGTGACGAGAAAGAAAATAGAAAAAACAGGTGTCCGGTTAAGAGAGACAAAGGAACCTCTCTTGCTGTTAAATGGCGATGTTTTGTATCTTGGTGAGATTTGTCGCCAGACGGAATTTGAAAAGGGCATGCCCCATGCGTTCTTTATGGATAAAGGCAGAGAGACCTGGGATCCCATCGAGGAAGATACGGGTATCGCCATAAATCTTAAGGGAAGAGGTTTGGTTGTTCTTACCGGGTGTGCGCATTCCGGCATCGTCAATACGGTCAATCATGCACGGACTGTAACAGGCATTAGTGCTGTACATACCATCATGGGCGGGTTTCACCTTGCCGGTCCCGCCTTCGAGCCTATCGTAGGAAAGACAATCGAGGAGTTGAAAAAAATAAACCCCGCTTACATTGTGCCTACGCATTGCACGGGAAGGAAATCGGTAATCGAAATCGAGAAGGCAATGCCGGCGCAATTTATCTTGAACATGGCGGGCACAGGGCTGATCTTTTCTTCCTGAAGCATTCGTATGGGCTTACGCGCGCGGCCTATTTGGGCGCTTGCGAAGCATTCCCATCCGGACCTTTATACCACCAGAAATCGTTGCCGCTGACAGGATCGCAATATCCGTACTCGCCCTCTGTTTCAATGACAGGGGCATGATCCGTTTCATTTGCTTCATGAATCAACCTGTCCGAAGTCATGACAGAGCCGATGAGGCATCCATGCTTCTTGATCGCCTCGATCGCATATGATGAACACGATGGGTACATTTGGCAGCGATCTCCGATCACGGGAGATATGTAATGTTGGTAAAACCTGATTACCTGTATTAAAATATTTCCGCAAGCTGACGTGTCTGTTTCTTGCACCCGTGTTTCTTCCCCGCCTGAAGCTGGATTATTGAAGTCCCAGGGCGCAAATGGTTTCTCGTCCATACAGTGGCCGGGAACAGCAAGACCAATAGATACTATAATTATCGGCACCATGACGCTAAGTGCCATGCTGATTCGCAATATCCCTGATTGCCTATCCATTAAACAGTTCCTTCAGTGAAACAATCCTAATGCGACAATAAAGCTTATATTTTATCTGAGGGAGATTGTGCAAGATAAATATATTGGATGATACGGTGATTTTATATTTCTCTCAATTTGCATAGTTCGTCAATCACCGAGGCAGATGCCGATGTCCCGGGCTGTGCTGATCTTGTCACTATCTATGGGCACAGTCTTTATACGTCCTATAATATTCTCAAGAGGAACGGCCTTGATATTAGGCGGAGCAAGTGCCACCATCGTGCCGAACTTCTGCTCCCCGATAATACGGATGGCAGCTGCGCCGAAACGGAGGGCTATCAGCCTGTCAAACGTTGTCGGTGTGCCGCCACGCTGCAGATGGCCGAGGACCAACGAACGTGTTTCTTTACCGGTATGTTTTGCAATTTCTGTTGCTAAGTACTCCCCTATCCCTCCGAGAACTGCATGCTGGCGGCCAACTTCCCCCTTTCCTTTTTCAACAGCACGGCCGCCGACAGGCACTGCACCCTCGGCAACTACTACGATAGCGTAACGTCGGCCGCGGACTTCGCATTCCATTATATGACCGCATATTTTCTCAATATAAAACGGTATCTCCGGGATGAGAATGATATGCGCCGCACCGGACAACCCGCTGTTCAGTGCTATCCAGCCCGAATGACGGCCCATAACCTCAACTACCATCACCCGTTCATGGGACTTGGCTGTGGAATGAAGGCGATCTATGGCCTCCGTGGCAATGCTCACGGCCGTGTCAAAGCCGAATGTCACTACCGTCTCGCAGATGTCATTATCTATGGTCTTGGGGACTCCGACAATCGGTATCCCTTTCTTATATAAACTGTAAGCAATTGCGAGGCTGCCATCGCCGCCGACTGCTATCAGACAATCAAAACGGAGGCGATTAAAATTCTCGACAACTTTATCTGATACATCGCGTATCTCCACCTCGCCGGCCATGTTCGTCACCGGCATCTGAAAAGGATTGCCGCGGTTTGTCGTCCCCAGAATCGTCCCGCCCGTGATGGAAATGTGGCTTACTGTCTCTGGGGTTAGATGGATAATCTCATCAGTATTAAGGAGACCGGCGTAGCTGCTCTTGATGCCATATACTTCCCAGCCTCTGTTGTAGGCCGCCATGACAACGGCTTCAATGACCGCATTGAGACCCGGCGCGTCTCCTCCCCCGGTATTTATGGCAATTCTCATTCTCTTTTCCATCATGCACCCCTCCCTATAGGCCTCATTGCTTGACACTCTTTACTTAGCAAATAGTGTACCATCATCTATGTTTTATAATTACGCATAGATAGGCCAGCCACGAGAACTTCAAGCGCTGATATTCCAACAAGAAGCATGCAATTTTTTCCTTCTTTAGACGTTGACGTTGCATTTTCAAACAATTGCTAATATAAGCGGACTACTAAGCGGAGAGCATATGGATAAACCCGTTTTGAGAAGAGACATTCAACCCGTTGCCACGACCATCAAGGGTCGGCGGATGATCGCCTTTCATGATCCTTATCATTTGACCGAACACGGCATTGCGCTTGATATTAACACACTCCCCATCCTGCAGCTCCTCGATGGATTTCATGATCTCAAGGACATTCAAATCATGCTGATGAAGCGGCAGGGCGGTCGCATAGTTTACATTTCGGAGATAGAATCATTTATCGATTCTCTTGACAGGGCATGTCTCTTAGAAAGTCCATCTTTCGACCAGAAAATGTGCGGACTCCGCAGCGCTTTCAGCAGCCAACCCATAAGGCTCCCCGTTCATGCGGGAAAGTCCTATGTGTCAGATCCGGCAGAGCTCGCGCAGTTTATAGAGAATATAGAAAACAATCTCACTCAGGAATATTTGCGCAATATCCCGGATAATATTGCAGGCATCCTCGCCCCCCACATTGACATCAACGTAGCCAAAGATATGTATGTAAACACTTACCGTTATCTGAAGGGTAAGAGCTACGATATGGTTATGATCTTGGGTATTAACCATCATGCGCAGGAGGGCCTTTATTGCGTCTCAGAGAAGAATTACGTAACTCCTTTCGGAGAAATCAAAACTGATAAGAACTTTATCAGAAAATTAAAGAAGGCGTTGCCTATAGGAACTCTGGCGCCGGATGATTTCAGCCACATGACGGAACATTCCATTGAGTTTCAAACCATTTTCTTGCACCACTACCTCATGGGCCCCTTCACAATAGTGCCCATCCTGTGTGGCGGCGTCCACGAGTTCATCCACCATGGCAGGGATATATTCACTGACGAGATGTTCCAGGGGATGGTGTCCCTGATGAGGCAGTTGCTGGAAGAAAGAAAGGGACGCATACTTCTTGTGGCAGGAGTTGACCTTTCCCACGTGGGACGAAAATTCGGCGATCAAGCGCCCGCGGATGTCCTTCTTCCCGAGGCGACAGCCCAAGACAAAATGATACTCTCTTTCCTTAGCCGTGGAGAACCGGAGAAAATCTTTCTCACGGCAGTCGAAACCCTGGACAGGTACCATGTTTGCGGTCTCCCCGCTATCCTGCTTTTCGCCAGCCTGCTTGCAGAAAACCGCGTGGACATCCTCCACTTCGATACGTACCACGAACGCGAGACAGAGAGCGCCGTGAACTATGCGTCATTGATTTCCTTCACCACATGATCTCATCCCAGTGGAAGACGTTTAAGTGATTTATTAAGGAAATACATGGATGAAATACGGCTCAATCTGTCGCCGGCAGAAGGACATTGCAAATCTACGAATACAATTGACATCATCGATAATTTAGAATATTTCTTGTTGGAAGAATAATCGAAGTTGGGAAGGTCAAGGCATGGCTTCTTGTAAATTGCGCAGATTATTGCCAACGGTGTCTCTGCTGCTGAGCTTTGTATGGATTGCCGCTGCCGGCGATGCACAGGGGCAAACACTTTACGAGTATGTCGACAAAGACGGCACGGTGATCATCACTGATAGCCCCCCACCCGGAGTCAATGTCAAGAAGTCACAATCACTGCCTACTATGACGGAAGAGCAAAAAGCAGCGTCGGAAAAAGAAGGCAACGAAAAATTGCAGAGATATCGTGAGGTCGATGCGAAAAAGAAAGAAAGGGAAGAGAACATCAGAGTTGTGAGAGAAGAATTGGAAAAGGCCAAGAGAGACGAAGAAAACTACAGGATGAATATGAATCAGGCCTCCGGTTTTGCGCAGAGACACCACTGGCGTACACTGGTGGATGAACAGCTAAAACTTATCGAAGAAAAGAAGAAAAAGCTTGACGACCTTGAAAGCCATCCGTGACCAAAGAGACAAAATCGGCTCCGCTCATCAACTGCCGTTACTTCTGATCCGGTTCGAAAGCAACCAAAGAACCGGACAGAAGTCCAACCCTAAAAACACCCCTGCAAATATTTCCTGGCTATCTCTTCAGCCAGAGTAGAAGGATCCGATTCTTTCTTTAGTATTTTTTCGATCATACTTTCGAGTTCACCAGTTTTGACGAGCATCGCTAATACAGGTTCGAGGATACTGAATCGCAGGGCCTCATTCAGCTCGTGCATCCTCTTGCGCCGCTGCCTGTCACCGATAAGATCACTGGTTATGAGAAACTCATAGTGTTCGTGAATCTTGGAAGATAATGTTTGAAGGTCCTCTTCAAATTCTTCCGGCTTAAAGGAATTTCTGATTGTAACGACAGGCGGCTTCCATCCACCGGGAGGAATCGATGACATTTCGATCATAGTCATCAATTCCCGCTGGAGTTTTTGCGCACCATCACGATCCGCCTTATTGATAACGAATACGTCGGCAATCTCCATGATTCCCGCCTTGATTGCCTGGATTTCGTCTCCCATACCAGGCACGAGGACAACTATCACCGTATGGGCATAGTGGATAATCTCCACCTCCTGTTGCCCCGTACCTACGGTTTCCACAAATATCACATCTTTCCCCATGGCATCCATAACATGGATGGCATCGCCAACGGCCTTGGAGAGACCGCCGAGTGAACCCCGCGTGGCAAGGCTCCGTATGAAGACGCCTGTATCCTCGGAATGGCGCTGCATACGGATCCTATCACCGAGTGTCGCCCCTCCCGTAAAGGGACTCGTCGGATCAACGGCGAGAACTCCTACCGTTCTTTCCTTCTTCCGACTTGTCTCAATGAGACCATCAACAATAGTACTCTTTCCGGCCCCGGGAGAACCGGTAATCCCTACTACCTGGGCCTTGCCAGTATAGGGGAAAATATGTTTTATAGTCAGTTTTGCTTCGGGTATACTGTCTTCTATGTCTCGTATAAGGCGGGAGGCTGTACGAATGTCCCCCGCCTTAATCTTCTTACCTCTCTCCATTATTTTCTTTCCACCGGTTTTACATTGTTGTTAACCCAATTCACGATTGTATCCAGGGTAGTACCCGGCACGAAGATCGCCTTGATGCCCGCGTCATAAAGTTTCTGAAAATCCTGTTCGGGGATGATTCCCCCGCCGATAACGGTGATATCGTCAGCACCTTTCTCCTTCAATAGAGTAACCACCTGGGGAAATAAGTACCGATGCGCCCCCGATAGACAGCTCAAGCCTACGAGATCCACGTCTTCCTGGATCGCCGACGCTGCAATCATCGCCGGTGTCTGATGACACCCCGTATATATTACTTCAAAACCAGCGTCCCGGAAACACCTGGCTAAAACCCTGGCGCCCCGGTCATGACCGTCAAGACCTGGTTTTGCTACCATAACACGAATCTTTCTCTTAGCCATTACCATCTCCTCCTTCAATCAGTCCTAATAGAGTCCCGGATCGCGGTACTCGCCATAGATCTCACGATAGACGTCGCATATCTCCTGAACGCTCGCCATGTTCTTCACTGCCTCGATGCAGGAAGGCATGACATTCTCACCCTTCTTGCAGGCGTTCTTAATGTCGTCGAGACTCTTCCTGACAGCCTTGTTGTCTCTCTTTCTGCGGACCGCATTCAACCGCGCGATTTGATCCTCTTCAACTTTATCATCAATCTCTAAAAGAGGGATGGGTATCTCTTCTTCTGTCACATATTTGTTGACGCCGACCATAATCTTTTCGCAGGAGTCTATCTGTCTCTGGAACTTGTAGGCTGCATCGGCTATCTCGAGCTGCGGGAACCCCTTTTCTATTGCAGCCACCATGCCGCCCATCTCATCGATCTTGTTGATGTAGTCCCATGTCTGCTCTTCCATCTCGTTGGTTAATGCTTCGACAAAGTACGAGCCCGCCAGAGGATCGATCGTGTTGGCAGCGCCGGTCTCTTCCGCGATGATCTGCTGCGTACGAAGCGCAATCTGCACGGCGTGATCCGAGGGAAGGCACATCACCTCGTCGAGGGAATTGGTGTGCAGGGACTGGGTTCCGCCAAGGACAGCGGCAAGGGCTTGCGTGGCCGTTCTGACGACGTTGTTGTAAGGCTGCTGCGCCGTCAGCGAACATCCGGCGGTCTGCGTATGGAAGCGCATCCACCACGATCTCTGGTCCTTCGCCTTATAGCGGTCCCGCATAACTTTTGCCCAGATCCTCCGGGCGGCGCGCATCTTACAAATCTCCTCAAAGAAATCTACATGGGAATTGAAGAAAAATGAAAGCCGCGGAGCGAATTCATCGACATTCAACCCCTTCCGGTTGATCACGTCCTCCACATACTCCATGCCGTCTCTAAGGGTAAAGGCAAGCTCCTGAACCGCTGTGGAACCGGCTTCCCTGATATGGTACCCGCTGATGCTGATGGTGTTCCATCTCGGGACATACTTCGTGCCGAACTCAACGGTGTCGCTGACGAGCCTGACTGACGGCTCCGGCGGGCACATTAAAGTCTTCTGCGCAATGAATTCCTTCAGCATGTCATTCTGAATCGTGCCGCCTATCTTGGTAAGGGGTATACCCTTGATCTGCGCCGCTGCACAGTACATCGCCCAGAGCACAGTAGCCGGAGGATTGATGGTCATGGACGTGGTAATCTCATCCATGGGAATCCCGTCCACCAGTTGCAGAAAATCCTCAAGGGTATCTATGGCAACGCCGCACTTCCCGCACTCGCCGCGGGCCTTGGGGGAGTCCGTGTCGTAGCCCATAAGAGTCGGGAAATCAAATGCTGTACTGAGGCCTGTCTGTCCTTCTTTGAGAAGCATGTGCCACCGTTTGTTGGTCTCCGCAGCGCTTCCCATCCCGGAAAACATCCTGAACGTCCAGAATCGCCCGCGATAACCCGTCGCCTGATTGCCACGCAAGTATGGAAACTGGCCGGGGTATCCGATATCACGGACAAAGTCCATATCCTTTATGTCATCAGGACCATAGAGCCTCCTGATCTCGAGGTCTGAAACGGTGGACCACCTCTCCCTCTGGTCAGGAACTTTACTGACCACCCTCCGGACCTCATCTTCCCATTTTTTCCTGAGCTCGCTGGATTGGCTCAGCACCTCTTTTGCAAAATACATATTACCCCTCCTTCCAATAAATCTGACATAATTGCTATTATCAATCAGGACTCGACCATTTAGTTTGCAGATTATCTCTCCTGCATGCGGGTTTGTCAAAGAGAAAAAAGATTGCCCGCAACCTCGCTGCTATCAATAAATGGACAACCATCCAAAGTTATGCTATTCAGTGTCCGGCTGTAAAACAGCACGAAATCTGGAGGTACAGTGATGAAAATCAATATGCCTGTAAAGTTTCACGGCAATTACCGAGTCACCATACGCCAGGGTGAATGGGAAACCAGGGAACGATGCCAGAAACTTGTCGTCCGGGAGCTAACTCCGTCTGAAAAAGAACAGTACTACAAACAGATGGATGAAAAGGACGTTCCCACGCACCAGGTGAGTTTCTTCGATTTCGGCTGCCGCCGCATCATAGAGGGCAAACTCACAGTCAACGAAGAAGACAGGGTAGCCTTCGCAGTTGAGGAAAAAGAGTATGAGTTCTCACCCTTCAGAATCGAAAAATAATTTTCATCCAGACATCTACTGAAAGACGAAAGTCTTTTCAGGAATCTCTATTCCCTTGCTTCTATGAGACGAGCCTTGTCGTCCTGACGGCTTTATCTCATACTCAAAAGTTTTCTTGAGATGACCACCCTCTGAATCTCGTTCGTCCCCTCATAGATCTGGCAGATCTTCGCATCCCGCATGTGTCTCTCAGCAGGATATTCCTTGGTGTAGCCGTAGCCGCCGAATATCTGCACGCATTCAACCGCGGCCTTCATCGCCACGTCGGATGCATAGCACTTGGCCATGGCCGATTCCTTCTCAAAATCGAGATGGTTGTCTTCCATCCAGGCGGCGCGAAGGAGCATCAATTCGGCTGCATCAAGCTCCATCGCCATATCGGCGAGCTTGAACTGGATCGCCTGGAACGTTGCAATGGGCTTACCGAACTGTACTCTCTCTTTTGCATATGCAAGGGCGTCTTCGAGAGCGGCCTTTCCGATACCGCAGGCCTGGGAACCGATGCCGATTCTCCCCGCATCCAACCCCATCATCATCTGCTTAAACCCCTGTCCCGGTTTGCCCAGGAGGTTTGCCGCCGGCACCTCAGCGTCCTCGAAGACAAGCTCAGCCGTACCAGACGCAAGGATCCCCATCTTTTCCTCGACCTTGCCTACCTTAAAACCTGGGGTGTTCTTCATATCCACGATAAGATTGATGACCCCTTTATATCCTAACGCGGGATCGGTCGTGACCGCTAAAACGCAGTAGTGCGCCACATTACCGTTCGTTATGAAGATTTTGGTCCCGTTAACTATATATTTGTCACCTTTCAATACGGCGCGACACTTCAGTGCGGCAGCATCCGACCCGGCGCTTGGCTCTGTTAACCCATAGCATCCTTCGACCTTCCCGCCTGCCACAGGAGTAAGGTATCTTTTCTTCTGTTCTTCCGTTCCAAAGGCCAATACGGGGTATCCGTAAAGAGAATTGTTGACCGACACAATAACACCGCAGCTTGCGCACGCCTTGGAAATCGCGATCAGGCTGTGGACGTATGTCACTCGCCGAGCTTGCGGCAGATCTCTTCCGGATGCCTGTGGGTCTTGTCCAACTCCGCGGCTATGGGTTTAATCTGCTGTTCTGCGAACTTCGTTACCATCTCCCTCACGTCACGTTGATCATCTGTTAAACCGAAATTCATGGCTAATAACCCCCCTTAAAATAATGTTTTATTAAAGCATCATATGAAACGGTGAATCACTTTCCCGTGTAAACAGGTTTTCTCTTTTCGAGGAAAGCCTTCATTCCTTCTTTCTGATCATCCGTGCTGAAACACTGGGCGCAGCATTCCATTTCGAGTCTGATTCCGTTATCAAGCGCGAGATCATAACCATAATTGATCGAATGCTTGGCCATCTTTAGGGCGAAGCCAGGCA
This sequence comes from Syntrophales bacterium, assembly GCA_049512055.1. Lineage (GTDB taxonomy): Bacteria > Desulfobacterota > Syntrophia > Syntrophales > UBA2185 > Fen-1135. Next base: position 12,268 of record JBEKXK010000106.1, read on the forward strand.
TGTTGACGAGTTTCCGCGCGAATTTTTTCGTTTCCGGGAGAAGCTGATCGAGGGGAAATACCCTGTTTACAAGACCAATATCGAAAGCCCTTTTCGCATCAATCTGTTCCCCTCCCATGATGAGTTCCTTGGCCCTTCCCATTCCTATTAAACGTGAAAGCCTCTGAGTTCCTCCCCATCCCGGTATCAATCCGATCAATATTTCCGGCTGGCCGAAACGGGCTGTTTCCGATGCAAATCTCAGATCGCAGCACATGGAGATCTCCGTGCCGCCGCCCAGGGCAAAACCGTTAACGGCAGCGATGGATGGCTTGGGCAGCGTTTCAATCAATCGCAGAGTCTCATTACCAAGTTCCATAAAGGCAAGTGCCTCTTTAGGCCGCAAGTTCTGCATCTCCGATATATCAGCGCCTGCTACAAAGGCCTTGTCTCCTGACCCGGTGAGGATGAGAACCTTTACGGCGTCATCATTCCTGCAGAGTGTAGCCGCATCCATAAGCTCCTTCATAGTTTCCGTATTCATCGCATTTAAGGCCTTGGGCCTGTTGAACGTTATTGTAGCGACACCATCCTCAACTGCAAACAAGAGGTTCTTGAATTCCATCCGATGTA
>JBEKXK010000107.1:0-13073 GCA_049512055.1 Syntrophales bacterium
TCACTACTGTCCCAACGTTAGTTGAATAGATTCAGTTGGTTGTCGGAGACAGGGGTTAAATTTGCGTAATCGTTCTTTGAAAACACTTGTAATATGGACATTTTTTCGAAAAGTGTCACACTCAAAATCTGTAGAATTGTGTAAAGACTCTGGTCCAGTTTCAGTTCCCTCTTGACGATTGCTACCAGAACATACACGGAGATAGCAATCCATATTTGGGTCTTTACCGCATTCTCCGAGGTGCCATAGAAGGCCTTGATTCTCAGGTGCTGCTTGATCCATTTGAAGAACAGTTCGATCTGCCATCGGCATTTGTAGAGATCGGCGATGGTCTTTGCCGCGAGGGTGAAGTTGTTGGTCAGGAACACCAGGCGCTTGTTGGCTTCCGGATCGAAGTAACGGATTCTTCTGAGTCTCGATGGGTAGTCCTTCCCGGCATAGAAGTTTGTGGGGATAACGGCCTGATCGCATTGCACTCCGCTGGATTTGTCGACGTTCCGGGAATAAAGTCTGGTAAACCGGAAGTTGTTCTTGGCCCTGATGATAAAGAATCCTGCCGCTTGGTGGATCATATGCAGACGGGCAAAATCGAGATAGCCACGGTCGAAGATATAGATGGCGCCGGGTTCGACAGCAATCTGATCGAGGATGTTGACCTCGTGGATCTTTCCGTGGGTAACGATGACTACTGTGGGAATACTGCCCCTCAGATCCAGAAGGGTATGAAGCTTGATAGCTCCCTTGCTCTTTCGAAAGATGGCCCAGGGGAAAAGAGACAAACACAGATCGATGGTGGTGGAATCCAGGGCATATACTGTTTGTCCCAGTTCTATACCGAAGTTCTCGCCGACATAAAGTTTTCTGGCCTTGTTGATCAGGACTTGAGCGAAATCGGCGTAGATTCGCCAGTCCCGCACCTGGTTGGCATTGGCCAGGGTATTTCGGGAAACTTTCCCGCGTATACCCATGTGATAGAGTTTGTGCTGGGTTCCCCGGAGACAGGCTTGAATATCTCTCAGGCTTTCCCGGTAGGTCAGTTGGGCAAACGCCATGCAGAGAAACTGGTCCCAACATGAGAAGCTTATGACCTTGTAGTTGCCGTTGTATCGTTCGACGCATTGACGGAATTCGTATGGAGGGATAAAGTCCATTAACTGAGAAAAGATCGTTTTCCCGGAATTCATAGGTAGCCATCTCCTGCAGACATGATGCAGGACTATGGCATTCGGGAAAACAAAATTTCAAATCGATAAATGACATTTTTCGGCAAATATAAATTTGTTACATGATGTTACAACATTCCAAGACATCAACGTTGGGACAGTAGTGATCATCAACGTTGGGACAGTAGTGATATAAGATATTAATTCAACCATCCGTGGAGGTCAAGGGACTTTAGGCAACAAGAAAGAGCCCCGTGGAACTACCCGGGGCTCTTTTTAGTGTAGTGGAACTTATGCAGCCAGATTAGAAAGCAAGAGTCAGTTTATGCGTCAAGAGATAGTCGTTACTGAGTTGGGCACTGGAATTGCTACCCATAAAGGCATCGCCCACCCAGAGATATCCAAAACCCACCATGTATGACAGGTTGTCATAGATCTTGTAGGTTGCGCTGAGATCAAGTTCGCCACCGAGGTTTTTGGAGATCTGATTGTTAACTACATTCTGGTCCAGACCGGCGTTCGTAAAACTCGCCTTTACATCCAGCTTCGGTATGGGCTTAACGCCGGCGAAGATCTGCCATGCCCATACGTTGTCATTATTGTAAGCAGGTAATAACGTGGAAGTCAAACCATTCTGACCCCCCAACAAACCGTTCCACCTGCCAAGGTCGTAGTTGAATAGAATGAGGCAGGGGGTAAAGTCGGTGCCGATCTTGGCTCCACCCGCATAGTTAGTGGTCGAATTTATATCAGTACCCGATGCATAGAATGCCAAGGCACCTACGTAGGCCGGTGCAAGATCAACACTGGCCATGATATAACCGCGCCAACCCTGGTACTCGTCATTCGTGCGGGTTGGCGGGCTTTCAACATTATACTCTTGTTTTTTACCCGTTAAGAAACCGAACTCGGTCTCGACATAAACAATGCCGAACGCTCCCCTGGCATACGGTTGGAAGAGCCAGTACTTTGCCTTGTACCCGGTGACAGGATTAACGTCAGTGGTGGTATCGAGATAATATGTAATTTGTATACCGCCGTCACCCTTGCTCCACTTATACCCGCCGAGGACAGAATACTTTTCCGAGTCGTTATCCACTGCATAAGTGGATACGCCGACGTTGCCGGCTGGACCGAGACTGCTGTAACCCTTCTTCCCCTCAGTCTTGTCCCAACGGGCGCCCCAGAAGAAAGAACCGGTCGTCCAATCCCACTTGATCCGCATGCCATAGTCCTGTTCGCCCGTGTCGCCAAATGCCGTACCCCATGTGCCCTGCGTCATGTATCCTACCCTTAATTCGCCAAAACCGCCGGGGACATTAAAGGTCACAAATGCATGCGTAAACTTGATGTTCTCAGATTCATCGTCATTGCCGGCAAGACTGGTTGAAGTCACAATTGCCGAACGGGGAGCGCCCCATATCTTTTCCAGGGCATCGAACCTCGTCGTCAGCATCAGGCCTTCCTGAACCTTGAAGTCCGTCTGCACTCTGAGCCTCTGCCAGGTATCGGTGACGGATGCACCGCCATTCGCCAACAGCGCGCGGTTGTTGTCATAGTAGCCCTGTACCACATACGACCCGCTGAACTTGACATCCGCCGCAGATACGGGCAAGACGAACGCCATGACCAAACCAATCGACAGTAAAACAATACAGACTTTTCTCATTATCTCCTCCTTTCCTATTATTAATGATCTTCCCGGGCACAATTTGTGGAACGATCATTTATCTTTTACGGTCAATATAATCCTAGAATATTACAACTTGATGACAGCATGAATACGCTTTTGTTAAACTCTCTCGCGTTATGAGAGAAAAGCACGGAAGGGGCCTCCCCAGGATTCTTCACTGAAGACTTTGTGTTTTTTATCGCAGAATGAATGCGATCTTCATAGGTTTTGATGCCGTTGTGAGCCGATATTATACACAACGACAATAACGTTGCAAGAGAAAAAATTACAAATTATTACTTATTATTACCTTCATATTTTCAGTATAATATTTATGTTAACTTCATATAAAATTGTTACTTTGAGGCTTGCTACATCATGGCGGGCCGGGTATGTTACAAAATATTTTCTCATTCCGTGGATAAGTATCCAAATATGATACGGGTGAAGCCTGGCCCCAAAATTTCAGAGGCGCATTTATGAAAAGGCTGTCCAGAATAATTATTCTTCTTTCCCTTCTCATCTTTTCCTTTTCACCGGCCCTTCTCGCAAAAGAAAATGTGCCTGTTGATTTGACGATCCTCCATGTCAACGATACACATGGCCGCATTCTGCCTTACATTGAAGGAACTTCAGGGGATGGGCAGATGGTGGGAGGCGCTGCCTATCTCGCCCGTATGATCGAGGAAGAGCGGTCAAAGAATCCTGACGGCATATTGCTGCTTTCCGCCGGGGACATGTTCCAGGGAACACCCGTCTCCAACCTCTTCAAAGGCCGATCCGTGACGGATGTGATGAACTATCTGAAGTTCGATGCGATGGCCATCGGGAATCACGAATTCGATTGGGGAATGGATGTTCTCCGGCAGCTTATCGGTTCTTCCAGATTTCCTTATCTCTCCGCAAATATAAAAGATGAAAGGGGCAGGTATCTCCCGGGTGTTAAGCCATATATCATCGTCGAAAGAAAAAAAGTGAAAATTGCAATTATAGGCCTGACCACGCCTGAAGTCCCCTATTTAACAAAACCTGGCCGCCTTAAACACATAACCGTGGACAGGCCCGAAGACATTCTTCCCCCATTAATAAAAAGGGCAAAGGACGAAGGAGCGGTGATCATCATCGTCCTTTCCCACCTGGGTCTAGACGCCGATAGAGACCTCGCTCAACGTACTGCCGACATCCATGTTATTGTGGGAGGGCACAGCCACACGGCATTGGAGAATGCCGTGGTGGTGGGGAACACAATAATCGTCCAGGCAGGCGCCTACGGATTATATCTGGGCGTCTTGAAACTCAAGATAGATCCCGACACCGGCAGGATCATCACGCATACGGAAGAGACAGAGCTTGAAAAAGTTATGGCCGACAAGGACAGACCATACGATAAGGAGCTGGCAACGATCATTCACGCTTACTACGGCCGGATAGAAAAGGAATACAGCAAAGTTGTCGGTGAGACTTCCGTTCCTCTGGTAAGGTATCACCAGCGCGAATCAAACATAGGAAACTTTATATGTGACACCATGCGGAAAAATACAGGCGCGGATATGGCATTCATCAACAGCGGCGCTATCAGGAACAATATCCCCAGAGGGAGAATTACCCTGGAGCAGGTCTTCACCCTTTTGCCATTCGATAACGTCCTTGTCACCATGAAACTCACAGGAAAAAAGATATTGGAAATCCTGGAGCAGAACGCGAAGCTGGAGCACGGCATCCTGCAGGTGTCGGGCATGGTAATAAGGTACGATCTATCTGAACCGGCTGGCTCCCGGGTTCGGGAAGTATATATAGGCAGACGATCCTTAGATCCTGAAAAGTCTTATACGGTAACGACAATCGATTTTCTTGCCGCCGGCGGAGATGCATTTTCGCCCTTCAAGGGAGGGAAGAGCATCACGTACGGAACGGCTCTAAGAGATGTACTCGTTTCCTATCTCGAAAAACATTCTCCTATATCCCCCCGGATAGAGGGAAGGATTATCATGAACGTACCGTTGAATAGTCTAAAATTTCATGATGAGGGGATAGCTTTTCCCCGTATCAGCCTCTCTGATCTGCAGCCGCAGCTCGACGGCCTTTTTCGACTCGCCGGGGAAGAATATGAACCCCTGCGCAATGTCGCCTGGCATGACGGAACGACGTTCGAGGGACCTCTTTTCCAGGTCCGACCTGATTTGTGCCTGAACATCGGTATCACTCATCCCCTTTAAACCGCCGCCCGTGATTCCTCCTGCCGCGCCCAAAGCCGCCCCTTTCATTGCCGCATCAGCGACATTATGACGAGATACAATGCCTATTGCTGCGCCAATGACGCCGCCGGCAATCCCGCCCAGCACTCCGTATTTCCCTGCTTCCGGGGCCACCTTTCCGAGCTCCGTTTTCTTCTGTATACGATCATAGGCCATCCTTTCTTCGAGCACGGGCCAGAGGTTGTTTTCTTCATCAACCAGAAACGTTTGGTTGGCTACAATGTCAATCGGGTGTTTCCCTTTGTTATCGAAAATGACCCTCACAGGCATTAGACCAGCACCAATGATATCAAATCCGAAAGCGTCCTCTGCTTCTTTCTTGTCGCTGTAAGCCTGAGCACCGATAGTCGCACCTGCGACCTCCTTTGCATTAGGATAAGCGGCAGGCATTTTGAAGGGTACTACCTTCGACTCATAGCTTGCACATCCCAAAACAAAGGCAAGGGCAGTGACCGCTGAAATAATCCCGATGGCTCTTTTAATCAACATTGTTGCGCCTCCTAAGTTCAAATACGTTAAACATATCTTATAAAAAAGTTGATCTCTTTGTCAACATCGATGAGATTTGCAATAATTTTCATGTTGACAGCGTGCGGTCACTCCTTGATAATTCCTGGGTTAAGAATCCGACATTTAAAGCCTCGTGAGCATGATCTTTTTTCAATGAGCGCCGTGTTATGACTATGAAAAAGCCATGTATGGGAATAAGCCCCTGCCTCCTGGGAAAGAAAGTCAGATACGACGGAGGAGACCGGCGCAATCGCTACATAACGGATACCCTCGGAAAATATTTTGCATGGATACCTGTCTGTCCGGAGGTTGAATACGGACTCGGTATACCGAGAGAACCAATGCAGTTAGTTGGTGACCCGGCAAGGCCGCGCATTGTAACGATTTCCACGGGTATCGACCACACAGACGGAATGGTGAAGTGGGCAGAAAATAAATTTGTGGAACTCGAAAAAGAAGACCTCTGCGGATTTATCTTCAAGAGCAAATCTCCCAGCTCGGCGATACAGGGCGTTACAATCCTTTCATCATCCGGCATTTCGTGCGGCGTAGGGCCCGGAATATTCGGGGGAGCCTTCATTAGACAGTTTTCTATGATACCGGTAATTGATGATGAGCAGCTTGAGGATCCCGTCTCGAGAAAAGATTTCCTCGAGAAGGTCTTTGCTTTTATGAGATTGCGGGACGCAAAGGAGAAGAAGCGATAAAGGATATCATCCTTTGAGAGATTCCCTTTTCAAGACCTCGCCGGTTCTTCCGATGACCACTTTCTCCAGAGGAATATTTTTGCCGGCCATATTCATCCCTTTGCGTATAATTTCCGGAAGTCCCTGGCAGCATGGCACTTCCATGACGAGCACAGTTATGCTCCTGATATCTGCCTCCTTGAATATCTGCGCAAATCTATGCACGTACATATCTGTTTCATCGAATTTCGGGCAGCCCATAAGAACTACTTTGCCTTTCATAAAATCATCGTGCAGCCGCGGATACGCAACAGGCGTACAATCCGCCACGATCAGAAGGTCTGCTTTCTTCAGAAACGGGGCGGTCGGCGGTACGAGCCGAATCTGAACCGGCCAGTGCGAAAGCGCTGAAGCGATACTTTTCTGCGCAATTGGTTCATTTGCATCTCGGCTTGGCTGCAGAGATGCAAAACTCACGATTTGTGAAGATGGGCAACCGCAAGCCATGGTCGGTTGTTCCGGAAGCGGCCCTGTTTCTTGAGATTTCATGTGCTCTTCCACTGCCTCCTCGTCAAACTCATCCGCCTCACGTTCAATAATCTTAAGGGCGTCCCTGGGACACTCACCCAGACAGGCCCCCAAGCCATCGCAATATATCTCTGCCACTAATTTAGCCTTGCCGTCCCTTATCTTGATAGCACCCTCGGCGCAGGCTGGAACGCATAAGCCGCAGCCGTCACATTTCTTCTCGTCAATCTGAATGATCTCTCTCTTCTTCTTCATAAATTGGCCCTCCATCCTCAAAATTGCAGCCGAACGCCATTTTCAGTCCTCATGAAATTTCTTCTAACATATTCATCATCGTGTGTTTACACATTGACAAAAGTCAATTTTTCTAACTTTATTTTCTATTTTTTCCTTTTGGGCAATAATTTATTGCATTATAATGAACCCAGATCCCAAAAAACCGCAAGTCAAAAGGACCGATAGGTTTGCAAGGAGGATTCGCTTGAAGCTGCTCGATCAGATTGTCGCCATCCCTCTTTTTGAAGGTCTATCACAAGGACAGCATGAAGCGCTGGCCAAAATCTCTTTAAGTCGTTCTTACAAGAAAGGCCAGACAATCTTCTCGGAAGGTGATGTAGGCGTTGGCTTTTATGCGATCATTTCCGGTCGGGTGAAGATATTCAAACTCTCACCGGAAGGGAAAGAGCAGATCCTCCACATGATGGGGGCCGGAGAGATATTTGGGGAGGTGCCTGTTTTTACCGGCCAGGAATATCCGGCGCACGCGGAGGCCCATATCAATTCCTCCCTCCTATACTTCCCCAGAAACTCATTTATCGAGCTTGTTAAGAAAGACCCGTCGCTCTCTCTGAACATGCTGGCCCTGCTGTCGTGGCGTCTGCGAAGATTTGCGGGGCTGATTGAGGATCTTTCCTTGAAGGAGGTGCCCGGACGCCTGGCGGCTTATCTTCTCTACGCAAGCAAGAGGTCGTCCAACAAAGACGAATTCGATCTCGATATCTCCAAAGGGCAGTTGGCCTCTATCTTAGGTACCATCCCGGAAACGCTATCGCGTATACTCGGCAAAATGGGACGGCAGGGAATAATTAAATCAGAAGGTTCACGCATGAGGATACTGGATCGCACAGTCCTGGAGGACATCGCCACAAAAGGGAAAAAGCTGGAAAATATCTGACGCCACTGAAAACCGCAGGGACGCAAACATAAGTGTGCTTGACAGAAAGGCCACGAAGACATTAAGGTAACAAAATAACAGTACAAGAAGGGCTCCGCATGTTGTCCTCCAAGGAAGAAATTAAAGAAGAAGTATCCACCGATGAAAAAGGCCAGATAAGAGAGAAAAGGTTCACCCTCAAGGGAAAATTGGAAGGTGAGTACACCTCTTATTATGGCAACGGGCAGATCATGGCCCATCTTCACTTTCGCAGCGGCGGGAGAGAGGGGGATGCCGTTTCCTATTTCAGGGATGGTCAGATCAGGGAAAAATGTACATTCAAGAATGACAAGCCGCATGGAGAATATGTCTCTTATCATGAGAACGGTCAGCTCAGAGAAAAAGAGAACTACAAAGACGGCAAATTAGACGGGAGATATACACTTTTTTTTACAACTGGCCAGACGAGAGAAATAGAAAATTTCAAAGACGGCAAGCTTGACGGCGACTATATGTGCTATTACAAGAATGGTCAGGTCAAAGAAAAAGGGCGCTTCATTAATGATAAGCGGGACGGTGAATATATCGCCTATTATAAGAACGGCAGGACCAAGGAAAAAGCATCGTACAAGAACGGAAAGCTGGAAGGAAAGTTTCTTTCTTTCGAAATAGATGATCCGGCAAGTCTGGAAAACAGCCAGGAAGAAGAACCATCTACATTCGCGGAAGAGGACAACTTGAGAGAGAAGGAAAAGATTGTCGATGATCTGTTCAGGAACCTGGCAAACTTCGAGAAGGAGCAGAAGGGTAAATGATCGCAGAAAAGATCCTGATCCCGACGGATGGTTCCGATTACGGAAAGACCGCCATCGAATACGGCATCTATATAGCCAGTCGCCTTAATGCGCAATTGATAGGTCTCAATGTGGTTGATATCAGATTGCTGCAGGGGCCCGTATTCACCGATATCTCCGGTTCTGTCGGCCTTCCGCCCTACCAGGAATTCCTTCCCGTGTTGCAGGGCGGTTTTGATGAAAGGGCAGAGACTGTTTTGCAGGCCTTCAAGGTGAGGTGCGAAGAGGCAGGATTGCATCCTGAGATAAAGAAAGCCGTCGGCGTCATCGATCAAATGATTATTGAAGAGGGCGGTAATGCCGACTGGATACTCATAGCCCAGAGAGGTGAACATTTCCACTCAGGGGGAGGCGGCATACTGGGCTCTGTTGCGGAATCAGTCGTGCGGGACTCAGGAAAGCCAGTCATGGTGACACCCGCGGCCTTCCGGGAGATCGAGAGCATGGGACTGGCCTACGACGGCAGTGCGCCGGCAGATAAGGCCTTGAAGCTTGCGGCAGAATTATCCGAACAGACCTCCTGGCCTCTCACCGTCATTATCGTCACGGATAATCATGAGCTGGGCGCAAGCCTGACAAAAAAGGTGGAGGACTTTCTCGAGCCATTGAAGATCGACAGCGCGATCGTCATCCTCCGGGGCAAGGAAGACCGTGAAATAATCAAGTTCATCAGGGAAGGTTCTGTTGAATTAATGGTCATGGGGGCCTACGGCCACAACAGGCTGAGGGAACTGATTCTCGGAAGCACCACTTCATCCGTCATCCGCAAGAGCACAATCCCCGTATTACTCACGCGATAAACCGGAAAGTGCAAAAGACAAGACCTGCCCCCGACGATGCGATCTCCCTCACGACCAATACAAATACATATTTCTGTCATAAGTGAAAGAGATGAACACGTTGAATTTCTTGGATAGTGCATTAGTTTGTTTAGGTTCATGCTTCTTTATTGAACAAATCTTTTGTTGGATTTCTGGATCGTATCCTTACCGATATGGTTTTCTAATCAGGACAATTCCTTTGCCAGAGTTTGATATTAATGATTTTGTTTCAATGAAGGGCAAGATAAAAAAATTGGATGTAAAGGTAAATTTGAATAAGAATGAAGTCTATCTAAGATACAAATATCCTTCCTTAATGATAGGCCCTTATTTATTCATAGGCCAAATAAAAGTCAACAATTCTAAAAGTATATTGCATATTAGGGTTGGGCCATTTTCAGCTATGTTTACTTTGTTCCTTATTATGTATTCATTTTTTTTACCTGATTTCAAAGAGGATCAGATATTTCAAATCATGAACATCTTGTTATTGTTTGTTACAATAGCCTTTTTTTACTTGAGACTATGGAATCCGATTAAGCGAATTACAGGAAGAGTGCGGTCAGGTCTTTCATGTTGACGTTTCAAGCTAACCCGCGCCAGCCCTGGCTTTACAGCCACTGGAACCTTTTCTTCAACCGGATTTTTCATGCGGCAGTACTCTCCTGTATGATGTGCCACGCTGACACTTCTGTATCCTGCGCACTCTCTGGCAATTAAAATTTCTCTTTGATCTTTTCGCTTAACTCCGCCAGGACGTCATGACGGGTTAAATCATAATAGATCGGTGTTATAGAAATCATGCGATGACGAAGAGCGCAGGCATCGGAATCCACTTCCTCTCCGTCAGAGAGTTTGGTTTCTCCGGCAAGCCAGTAATAGATGTTGTCTCTCGGATCCACCCTTTTTTCAAAACTCTCTATCAGGCGCGCCCTGCCCTGCTTTGCCACCACAACTCCCCTAATCTCTTCTTCGGGAATGGCCGGGATGTTTATATTAAGGGCGAAGCCTTTTACGGGATTATCTTTTAACATAAATGCCGCGACCTTCCGGGCAAATCGAGCCGCGAAGGAGAAGTCGGCATTCCTGTGCGTATCTAAAGAAATAGCCATGGACGGAATTCCCATGATGATCCCCTCGGTCGCCGCTGAAACTGTTCCTGAATAGATCACGTTGGTCCCCACATTGGCGCCCAGATTGATCCCCGATACAACCAGGTCAACCGGTTTGTCTGATAATTCTTTGATACCGATCTTGACGCAATCCGACGGTGTCCCTTTCACGGCGTATCCGACAAAGCTCCCTTCTTTTTTTACAGCGCGTACCATGAGAGGTCGGAAGAGTGTGATCGCATGTCCTACCGCGCTCTGTTCAACCTCAGGCGCCACAATCAGACAATCTGCATCCTTGGAAAGCTCCTGATAGAGGGCGCCCAGCCCCCTCGCATATATGCCGTCATCATTTGTCAGAAGAAACCTCATAAAACTTCTCCCATACTATTTGATCTGGATGATTTTACCATCCTTTATCGTCAAGACAAAGACATCCTTCCGGGCGTCTCGCATCCCTGAAAATGACGTTCTACCCGTCACGCCACGGTAATCCCTCACATCAAGCAGGTTCTTTCTGAATTGATCCCTCGTCTTGACGCCGTCTTCACTGAGAATTTTTACGATGATGCCCGCCGCATCGTAGGCGAGCGCCTCAACCGCGTCCGGTTCCCGGCTGTAGTTTGTATAGTAAAGGTCAGTAAAGTCATTGACCTCGGGATAAAAACTATTTGGAGAAAAAGCATCTACGAAAATGGCCCCTTCCAGCAATTCACCGCCTGCCTTCAAAATTTCCGGCGTATCCCAGTCACTTGTGCCAAGCAGTCTAACGCCTCTGACATCATGAAAAGCCAATTGGGGAACAATCATGCTTATCCTCGCAGGTGTATCCGGAATAAAAAGGGCGTCAAAGCCGATGTCAGGCTTGTCCCCGTCTCCGGGGCCTTCGCCTTCCTTACCCGCCCGCAGGTGCTCTTTAAAATCGCTTAATGATTTGATCTCGTCGGCAAAATCCGTCTTCGTTGTTTGGTATGACGTGACTTTCAGGATTTCTCCTTTCCTTCGCAGAACCTCTTCCCGGAACAGTTTTTCCATATCACGGCCGTAATTATCTTCCGGGTAAAGGACAGCAAACCTAGCCAAGCCCATTTCCTGAATAACATACTTGACCAGTGACACGATCTGCACACGATTGGTCAGATAAGAACGGAAGACGTAATTTCCCGTATCCGTGATCCCTTCCCTCTCGGCAAGGCTAATTATAGGAACCTTCAATCTCTGCGCCTCTCTCGCGGCGTCGAGGGACTCATCAGCGCCGAGGGGGCCGAGAATGCAGATCACGCCGTCCTGGGTAGCCAGTTTTGCCACCGCGGCCCTTGCTGTTTCCGGCCGGCTTTGTGAATCTTCTATGACAAGCTTGATCGGCGTCTTGACTACAGGATCGAATACACCGGAGGCCAGAACAATGGCGTCCAGAGCCCTGTTCCCGGCGGCAGCGTTTTGCCCCGATAGCGGGAGGACACAGCCGATCGCGTAACGGTCAACCGGTTTGGAAACAACGGAATCCTTAGCTCCCGCCCCTGCGGGAAATACCGCGCCGGCATCCCAAAGAAAGAGCATCAGGATGAGAGACAATATCAACCATATCTTGAAATGATTTCTTTCTCCCATACAGTTACCATGAGAATTAACGATTCAAGGATTCTATGACTTAGTATATTTTATATGAAAGGAGATCGTCCGTCGACAAAAAAATGCCCGGGAATCCATGGTGATGAATCCCGGGCACGGTGAGAACGAGTGAATCCGCTAGCGAGCGCATTCCCCATAGCTTGCTGCGGGGTAAGCGAGCGAGTGGGGAACATTATTATTCCCTAAGGATCGGAGATTCTCCGCAGTTTACTGCGGAGAGCTCCAATTATTTCACGTCTTCAAAGTCAGCGTCGACCACATCCTCATCCTTCTTGCCGGCACCCGGCTGTTCCGCAGACGGACCTCCGTGCGCCCCTGCGCCTGCGCCAGCTCCTGCCTGTGAGGCCGAAGCTTTCGCATACATGGCCTCAGCAAGTTTATGTGATGCATTGGTCAGCTCTTCCTGGGCGCTCTTGATGGCATTAATGTCATCCCCTTCAATGGCTTTCCTTACTCTGGCAATGGCATCTTCGATGCGTGCCTTTTCCGCGGCATCTATCTTGTCCCCGAATTATTTGACATTCTTCTATGCGCTGTATGACATCGTATCTGCCTGATTCCTGGCCTATATAAGCTCCTTCTTCTTCTTATCTTCCTCTCCATGAATTTCTGCTTCTCTGACCAGTTTCTGTATCTCTGCTTCAGTCAAACCACTCGATGCAGTAATCTTGATGCTCTGCTCTTTGCCTG
>JBEKXK010000108.1:0-11717 GCA_049512055.1 Syntrophales bacterium
AGAATCCTCGAGGAATCCAGAGAATAAGGCTTTCGCCGAACTTCCGTAACTAGACCGAGGCAGCTCCGCGATGAAGTCAAGGCATAGCGGTCAAACCCGCGAATATCAGAATGATCAAACGTTGCATATAAGGTCCCGTCTCTGGGTATACCTTGGATTAAATAAGCTGATAAAGTAACCCTGAAAAAGGGGACAGGGAAATATTTTTTTCTTGACAACTGTCAGCCATATCGGATTCCCGCCTGCGCGGGAATGACAGGAGAGAGGCGGGAAAGACAAGGTGGAGGAAAGCCAGGTGGCGCACTTGAAGCTTTCAGAGAGGCGAAGAAGAATGAAGTCTTACTACCTTTGGAATATCCTCATTTTTATCAAAATGACAGGACATGGCATCTCGAATATTCAGTTTCAAATCCTCAATACTTTCGCCTTCAGTAAAAATCGAATAACCCAAGCTACTGGCATTGAATCCGCCTTCCGGATCTTCCTCGACAAGGAATATAATCTCATTCATATTGTGCTCCGTGAATCTTATTCTGTTACAGGTATATTATATTATCATATTATACCATAAGTGTCCAAAATGAAAATTGTTTCTATTTACTCAGGTGTATTCCAGTAATCCGGGGATATGAAGTATACAATTATAAAATTGGTAAAAGAACTGGAATCCCGCCGGAGCCTGCCCTCGAATGTTCTTATCGGGGGTCGGGAATGACAGGAGAACGGCGGGATGTCAACTACGATGGCTTTTTTTACTTATGCAATCATTATGTCGCAAGAACTTTAGCATTGGAGTTTAACAGCGCGGGTAATTTTGGATAAACGAGGGTGAAGTTTCAAATAGCAGCAGCAGCCAACCGTCTGCCGGAACGAAGATTAGACCTTTAATTCCTCCGCGAGTCGCTCAGATATAAATATCTTGATGAGGGATTGATATGGAACATCTCGCTTATGTGCCAGGAGCTTTAACTCTTCAAGCATCAGTTCCGGCAGGCGTAGAGAAATGGTTTTGAGAGAAGGCTTGATATTGAGGAGAACAGTCCTCCTTGCCTTCGACCAATCAATATAGTCGGATGAATCAGCGTTTGCCCAAAAATCACGCTCTTCATCTTCGGATTTAAATTTTGGTATTTTTTTCATAATATCTATACGCGTTCCTTTCTTTACGATTCATTTCTCGAGCTGAAATTATCCTTATAAGGTTATTCCGTACGGTAAATACAATAAAAAGGCGCTTCCCTGAATCACTTTGGCCGAGGACGTAGAACCTTTCCTCATCACTGGAATGCCCGGTGTCATGCCTTGCAATAAGTGGGCGGTTGAAAAAAACTTGCTCGCATTCTGATGCTGATACTCTATGCTTCTCCCAGTTCTTGAGAAGGTTGCCCTCATCCCAGTCAAAGCCAAGACATTTGGACAGCATCTTGTCGACATCCATGATAATATGTATATTTCAGATATATACGGCTGTCAAGCAAAAATGTCGAGCGCGGGGAATGACAAAGGATATGTGGGAAGAAGAAGAGTTATGCATCGACACCGAGGTAGGCTTCACGGACGCGCGGGTCGCCGAGGAGTTCCTTGCCCGGGCCGGAAAGGATGATTCTTCCCGTTTCGAGCACGTAGGCGCGCGCAGCGATGGAGAGCGCCATGTGGGCGTTCTGTTCGACAAGGAGGATGGTGGTGCCCGCCCTGTTGATATCGCAGAGCACCCGGAAGATGTCGCGCACCAGCATGGGTGCAAGCCCCATGGAAGGTTCATCAAGAAGCATCATGCGGCTCCTGCTCATGAGCGCTCGTGCTACGGCCAGCATCTGCTGCTCCCCGCCCGAAAGCGTGCCGCCCTGCTGATCCTTCCGTTTCTGAAGCTGTGGGAAGATGCCGAAGGCCCTATCATAATCTTTCGCAATCTCTCCCTTGTCTTTTCTCTGCCAGGTGGCGAGCTTGAGGTTTTCCATGACCGTCAGGTTTCCGAAGATGCCGCGCCCTTCCGGCACCTGCGCCATGCCCATGGCGACTATCCGGTGGGCGGCGACGCCGCGCAAGTCCTCTTGCCTGTATCTTATCCGGCCGCTGTAAGGCACTATGCCGGATATGGCGCGGAGCGTGGACGACTTGCCTGCACCGTTCGCGCCTATCAAGGTGACGATCTCGCCCTCGTTAACCTCCAGGGAAATATTATCCACGGCCTTTATGTTGCCGTAGGCGATGGTGAGATTCTCAATGGAGAGCATGATTCCGCTCGCGCCCATCAGGACTTTACCTCGCCAAGATAGACTTCCAGAACGCGCGGGTTTTTCTGAATATCGCGCGGCTGCCCCTCGGCAATCGTCTCTCCGAAATCAAGGACCAGAAGCCTTTCACAGATATTCATTACCAGGTGCATCTGATGCTCGATGAGGAGAATGGTCAGGTCGAACTCCTTCCTGATCCACTTGATAAATTCCATGAGCTGTGAAACCTCGTTGGGATTCATGCCGGCGGCAGGTTCATCGAGCAGAAGGAGCTGCGGCCTCGTAGCCAGGGCTCTGGCAATCTCCAGTCTTCTCTGCAAGCCGTAAGGGAGGTTTTTCGAGACTTCGTCGGCATAGGCGTCCAGTTTTAGAAAGGCAAGGAGATCCATGGAATGACCGATGATCTCTTCCTCTTCCTTTTGGAAGCGGCCCACGTGGAGCAAAGCCTCGACGGGGCTGTATCTCACCCTTGCATAATGAGCGATGCGGACATTATCGAGCACCGAGAGCTCCTTGAAGAGGCGGATGTTCTGGAACGTGCGTGCAATGCCGAGGGCAGTGATCGCGCTCGGCGTCCTGCCGACGATCTCCGTGCCGTCAAATGAGATGCTTCCGTGGGTCGCTTTGTAGACGCCGGTAATCAGGTTGAAGATGGTTGTCTTCCCGGCGCCGTTAGGGCCGATGATACCCACGAGTTCGTATGGATCGAGGTTCAGGTTAAATCCGGAAACAGCGGCGAGCCCGTCGAAGTAGTGCGTAACATTCTCTGCTTTCAAGACGGACATCACGTACCTACCTTCTTTTCACGCCAGAGCCTGCTGGCGAGCATGT
Source organism: Syntrophales bacterium (assembly GCA_049512055.1). Taxonomy (GTDB): domain Bacteria; phylum Desulfobacterota; class Syntrophia; order Syntrophales; family UBA2185; genus Fen-1135. The sequence goes on from JBEKXK010000108.1 coordinate 3,066, forward strand.
CGCGCACAGGCACGAACCAGCGAAATTCCCGGAGTCCCATAATGCCCCTCGGCCGGAAGATCATCAGCAATACCAGCACGAGGGGCATGAAGACCATGCGCCAGATTCCCATGGGACGCAAGACCTCCAGCAATACCGTGTACACCGTGGCGCCGATTACAGAGCCTGCAATAGACCCTATGCCCCCGAGATACACCATAATCAGAATATCCGTTGACTTAATTATATCGAAGGCGCGGGGGTTGATGAACTGGAGGAGGTGCGCAAAGAGCCCGCCTGCAATGCCTGCAAAGAAAGAAGAAACTGTGAAGGCGAGGACCTTCACATGGTTGGTATTGACGCTCATCAGGTCGCTCGCTATTTCGTCCTCTCGGATCGAAAGCACACCCCTGCCGAAATTCGAGTATATCAGATTGCGTATGACCCACACGGAAACGAGAACCCAGAAAAATACCCAGGGGAGGGTGGAGAGCTTCTCCATGCCGAGAAAGCCGCGCGGCCCGCCCAGGGCATCTATATTTTCAATGACGGATTTGACGATCATGCCGAAGGCGAGTGTAACGATGGCAAGATAATCGCCCCGTGTCTTGAAGGATGGAAATGCGACGACCAGGCCGACAACGCCTGCGACCATTCCACCAGCGATGACGGCCAGAGGAAATAACCATGCTGCCATATGTGCGGGAAAAACCTTTACGGTAAGAAAGGAAGCGACATACGCGCCGATGGCCATGAATCCCGCATGCCCCACGGAAAACTCTCCCATGTAGCCGTTTATAAGGTTGAGACTCAATGTGAGGATGATATTGATGCCTACATACATGATGATAAGCTGGACATAGGGATCGAGAAGCTCGAACTGTTGGATGATGAGGGAGAGTACGAAAACGAAGACAAGCAGGGCCGGCAACAGCCAGCGCTTCGTCTCCAGCTTCTCTTTGAATTGTTTTATGCGTGATGTGTTTATCATCATCTCTTGCTCACCCCCTTTTTGAAAGGGGGCCGGGGGGATTTTATTTCCATTCCTACTAACAAATCCCTCTCAATCTCCCTTTGCAAAAGGGAGAAACATGTTCTTACACCTTCTGCGGGTGCGGTTTACCGAGTATGCCGTAGGGCCTGAATATCAGCAGTACCAATAAGAGTACAAAGGCGATGAAATCGCGATACGTGGAAGGCAGGAAGGCAACCACCATAATTTCCACTGCACCAAGGACGTAACCGCCGATCATGGCGCCGCGTATATTGCCTATACCGCCCACCACGGCGGCGATGAACGCCTTCCACCCCACCATAATCCCCATGTAGGGATCGATTACCGGATACGCAAGACCGTACATCACACCGGCAGCGCCGCCGAGACTCGTGCCGATGGCAAAGGTAACAGATATAATCATGTTCACCGGCACACCCAGAAGGGGAGCCACCGTCTTGTCCCAGGATATGGCCCGCATTGCCATACCCACCATGGTGCGCCTTACTACCAGATCCAGAATCCACATAAGGACCAGCGAAAGAATGATAACGAATATCTGGAGAGATGAGATGGATAGACCGAAGAATGTCCATGTGGTGTTTTCCAGGAGTTGGGGAATCTGCTTCGGATACGGGTTTAAGGCGAGGGTGAAATTCTCCAGAAATAAGCCGACGCCGAGGGCCGTAATTATAGCAGAAACCCGCGGCGCCTGACGGAGCGGCTTGTAGGCGAACCGTTCGATCACCACGCCTAAGAACGCAACGCCGATCATGGAAAGGAGAAGTACCGGTACAAAAGGGAGATTAAATGTTACAGCGGCAACGAAGCAGAGGAAGGCGCCGACCATAAAGAGATCGCCGTGGGCGAAGTTTATCATGGTGAGAATGCCGTACACCATGGTGTAGCCCAGGGCAATCAAAGCATAGATACTGCCGACCTGGAGCGCGTTTAGTAGCTGCTGAAGGACGTATGTCATTTGATCAGCGAGAAAAATAGATTTTGTTTCTTGCTCACCCCCTTTTCAAAAGGGGGCCGGGGGGATTTTATTTCGCTTCCATTCAAAAAATCCCTCTGAATCTCCCTTTACAAAAGGGAGACTTATTTAGCCATAGAACTCTCTTGCGTTGCAGCTCCTGCTGGTACGAGAATTCTTTGCAGTATCATCAAGGGTTCGCAGTTGCGAAGTACACGAATTTTCCGCCCTTGATCTGCACGATCACGGCGCTCTTTGTGGGGTCGCCGGAGCCTTCCTTAAACTGCATATTCCCCGTCACGCCCTCGTACTTCGGGATCTTGGCGAGGGCATCCCGTATTGAATCCCTGTCAAGCTTGGCGGCGGATTTGAGCGCCTGGAAGAGGAGGCCGAATGAATCGTAAGTCAGAGCCGCGACATCATCAGGCAAAGTTCCGTACTTCGCCTTGAATCCCTCGATGAACTTCGTCGCGACGGGCGTCGCCGCATCAGCGGCATAGTGGGTGCTGAAATAATATCCCTCGCAGTCATTGCCGCAAAGTTTGTGCAGCTCCTGGGAGCCCCATGAGTCGCTGCCTACAAAGGGCACGTTGATGCCCAGTCTCTTTGCCTGCTGGATCTGAAGCGGTATCTCGCTATAGTAGTTCGGCAGGAACATCATGTCGGGCTGCGCTCTTTTGATCTTCGTGAGCTGTCCGGAGAAATCTTTGTCGTTCGTCGTATATGTCTCGAATGCTACAACCTTGCCGCCGGACTGCTCGAAAGTGTCCTTGAATATCTCTGCGATGCCCTTGTTGTATTCAGAGGCCACGTCATAGAGGACGGCGGCCTTCTTTGCCTTGAGCTTCTCCAGCGCGAACTTCGCTACCACACGCCCCTGAAAGGGATCGATGAAGCAGGCGCGGAATACATACCTTTTGGGTGCATTCGTCTTTGCATCGAGAGTAGTCTTCGGATTAGTTGACCAGGGTGTTATCATGACGACTTTAGAACTCTCTGCGATCTCCGAGGCGGGAAGCGCATAGCGCGTGGCATTCGGGCCGACGATCGCGTGAACCTTCTGCTGCGTGATCAGCTTCTGAGCTGCGGAAGCGGACTGATCGGGCTTCCCGGCGTTGTCTTCGACAAAAAGCTCCACCTTGTATTTCTGTCCGGCTACGTCTATCCCACCCGCGTCATTCACCTCTTTGACGGCCATCTCGGCGGCCTTTTTACAGGATTCTCCTACAGCAGGCATATCGCCGGTCATCTCCGCATTCACCCCGATTCGCACAGTATTGCCTTTCTCGCTACAGGCGACGACGAACGCAATCATGACAACGCATAAGACAAACAAGAGGCCGAATTTTTTCATGCTACCCTCCGTACAATAAAATTACTTTAAAAAAGCGATGCGCGGAAAAATTTGTTTATGGATTTAATGGAATTCCCCGTCAGGTGCGGGAAGTATAGGAGATGAGGTCATGTAAGTCAATATAATTTGGCGGCGGGAATTACCGCACTACCGTGTATCTCCCGAAGGGGCAGGACAGATTTTACACGCACGCTTATGACCGCGATTTGACGGCCTGATAGACATCTCTGATGATTTGCCCCGACAAGCGCTCCAGGGATTCGCTCAATCCCATAGCCAGACCCTCTGCGCTATTTTCCTTGCACGGTGACGCATGGGAGTAGCTTTTCTGGAAGACGACTTTCTTCGTGCTGTCCGTTTGATTCAGATCCAGCAGCGTCACGTGGATGGTGAGCAAAGCCTTGCGGCCGTCCTTTTGCTCGACGGCCAGGAATTCGGTGATGCTTCCTTCGAGGAGGAAGCGAATCATGTCAGTGTCCTGGTATGAAAATATGCCCCGGAAAAGGCCGGCCTGTCTGAAATCGCGGATCAGATAGTCGGCAACCATGTATCCCGGGTTTGCGCCCCAGCGGTCGTAAGGAAACTTGTCCAAGCCGAATGAACCGGCCCTGAATATCATGGAGTTGCTGTTATAGAACTGGGCCACAGAAAATCGTTCTACCTTGAGGGGCTCATCGAGACGAGCCGTATCCTTAACGCCGGGTGGCGTATAATCCAGCATGTAGTATTGTGTCCTGCTCGGCTGCTGTCCACCCATGCAGCCCGCCATAAAGAGAATCAGCACAGGAATAAATAGACCTTTAATTCTCATTCTGCCCTCCCATAATATCTGCCCGGTTCAATATACTAGATTGCCTGCTTGACCGTCTACCGCCCTGGCGGAGCGGGCCTGCTGAAAAGTAGATCAGACGGGTTGGCCTCGATCCTTTCCAGAAGCCTGTCAAGACTCTCCGATGCCCGTCTCAGGTTTTCCGTGGCGGCCTGTATATCAACCGCTGACGTCCGGGCAGTCCTGCCCAGGGCATCCATTACCTGATTTGCCTTTGCCGCCGTATCTTTGAGCCTCATATCCTTGACATCGCTGTTCAGTTTAGAGAGCAGGGAACGGGCCTCAGTCAGCGCCTGTCTCGCTTCCGCGATGGTGCCTCCCAGGTTGCCGTCGGCAATAATTTTCTCCAGCCTCTTCATGGATTTGTCAAGCGCCGTTGTCGATGATTCCAGGTTCGACATGACGCGCCTCATTTGGGCGCCGGCGAAGAAGTCGTCCGCAGACTGGGCCGTGGTCTTGATTTTATCTGAGATGCCATGAAAGTCGACATTGTTTATTTTGTCAATAACCTCATAGATGCCGGAAAGGATCTGCTTCGTTTCGGAAGACCGGGACGGGATGACGGGATATTCAGCGGCGAAGCTGATCTGGGGCGAGAGCTTCAGTGCTTCGGGTTGCTGCTGATCCAACTCGACAAAAACGATGCCGGTGATTCCCACTGCCTTAAGCTGCGTCACGGTATTCCTTGCCAGATCATCCTTCAGGTTGATCTTCATGACTACCTCGATGAGTTTGTTGTCGGGGGCCACGCCGATTTTCACTATCCTGCCAACCTCCACTCCCCGGTACTTCACGCTGGAGTCTCTCTGGAGACCCTGGACGGATTCGTCAAAATAGGTAACGTACATTGTCCCCTTTTCGAAATATTGCGAGGCGCCGATCCATACAATAATGCTTACGCCGATGATGATGCCTATGGTGACAAAAAGACCGATCATAAAAGGTGATGCCCGCCTGGCCATTGCTACATACCTCCTTCGTCTCCGCCTGTCGCTTTCCTGTTGAAGTAATTGACGACCCTGGGGTCCTGGGAATGTTCCTTGAGTTCTGTCGGGTCTCCCTGGGCTATGATGCCCCGGACGCTCTTGTCCAGCATGATGACCCTCTGGGCAAGACCAAATATGGACGCAAGTTCCTGGGTCACAATAACCATAGTCGTTCCCATGGCAGTGTTGATGCTCCTTATGAGGATGTCCAGTTCCGCTGCGGTTACCGGATCGAGCCCGGCCCAAGGCTCGTCGAAGAAAAGGAGCAGCGGATCAAGCGCCATGGCTCTGGCAAGGGCGGCCCTTTTCCTCATACCGCCGGAGAGTTCAGAGGGCATATGGTTCTCATGCCCGGGCAGATTGACCAGGGCGAGCTTCATTTTCACAATGCGATCGATCATGCCTGGCGAGAGATCCGTGTATTCATACAGGGGCAGGGCAATGTTCTCGAAGAGCGTCATGGAGCCGAACAGGGCGTCCGCCTGGAACAGGACGCCGATTGTTTTCTGGATCTGTCGCATGGTCTCTTCATCGGCTGCAGTTATGTCTGTCCCGTTAATGATAATCCGTCCTGAATAAGGTTGCAGGAGACCATTGAGATGCTTGAGCAGAGTGGACTTGCCGCACCCGCTCCCCCCGAGGAGCATGAATATCTCGCCCCGGCGGACCCGGAAGCTGACGTTTTCCAGAATAGTGGTGTCGCCGTAACGGGCTGTGAGATTTTCCACTTCTATGATGGGTTCCTTATTCATGCGATCCTTCTCAGGGTTCGTTATTCTGTCCTCATTATTATCTCACGTAATGAAGGATGATGGCAAACGCCGAGTCCGCGACGATAATAAGGAAAATGGCGGATACGACGGCCGATGTCGTAAACGTGCCGACCGATTCCGCCCCTTCACGTACATCGAATCCTCTCTGGCAGCCGATTCCGGCAATCAGTCCGGCGAAAACGGCAGATTTAACCAGACTCGCTACGATGTCGAAGACGGCGATACCTTGCCGGGTTTGCTGGATGTAAGAGTAGGCGGTCAGATCGAGCCCCACGACACCGACCACGAGGCCGCCCAGTATGGCGAAAAGATCGGCATACAGCGTCAAGAGGGGGACGACAAGAATAGTTGCCAAAAATTTAGGCACAGCCAGGAACTGGATCGGCTCAAACCCCATTGCCTTCAGCGCATTGACCTCATCATTCACGATCATCGTACCGATCTCAGCCGCAAATGCCGATCCTGAGCGTCCCGCCACCAGGATGGCTGTCATGATAGGCCCCAGCTCCTTTACCATGGCAATTGCCACGAGGGATGCCACGTATATGTTAGCTCCGAATTGCTTAAGCTGCAATGAGGACATGAAGGCCATGATGAGTCCCATGAGAAGGCTGATAAGCCCGACAATGGGAAGTCCATCGACACCCGCCCTTTTCATATAGTAGAGGACGTCATTCCACCGCATCGAGCGAGGCCTGCGGAGGCTGCTGATGAGGGCGAGTATAAGCTCGCCAACGAAACTCTGAACCTCAAAAAAATCATTAAGAAACCGCCGGGTGCCTTCTCCCATCTGCTCCAGGATATTCGGTGGTTTCCTCTCCGGGACAAGGGGCGGGATGTGATGCGCTTTCTTATCAAGCAGATTCAGGATGCCTTTGATTTCATCGCTGACGCCATGAAATGTGACGGAAGCTGACCGGGCTGTCTGCTCCTCCTCCAGTTGGAACAGGGCGAGCGTGCCTGCACTGTCCAGGTACTTGACCCCTGCGATGTTCACCATCAATTTCCGCAGGGGCATATTTTGCAGGATACTACTGGCATCGGAAATGAAGTCATTCAGATCGTCAAGGGCAATACGGCCTGAAACGAAAAGAATCACATCCCCCGGTTCCCGCTCTTCGATACGGAGGTCGTACTCTCTTTTGTTGACAGGAGGCACTTTCATAAGCTCTCCAAAGAGTGACGATGTCTTCGCTTTGCCTAACTATATAAAATATAGAGCAAGCCGAGTCCGGGTGTCAAGGAGAAGTACTTGAATTTTGTAGAATTCGGTAGCGAGCGCATTCCCCGTAGCTTGCTGCGGGGTAAGCGAGCGAATGACGAACGGCACTGTTCCTTAAGAATCGAAGCTTCTCCGCAGCTTGCTGCGGAGAGCTTCAATTATATTGTATCGGAAAGCCTGGAGTGTTGAGGCTCGGCCCGATAAATAATTCGGCGATGCTTTTAAAAAGCTATTAGGAACCCGAGAGAACGCCCTTAGATGGTGATGAAAACGCGTCTCAAACAATTATATCCATATCTGCTGATAGCACTCTTCTTTGCCCTGATATCGGCATGCGCAGCCCCCAAGCATCATATCCTGCAAACGGAGAAGGATTATCAAGAGGCCTTCAACCGTGTTTATTTCCAAGGCCATGGCCAGATGGAAGTGCCTGTCAACTACGGCAGAATAGATCTGTTGACAGCAGACTATGTCATCGAAGTGGAGAGGATCGATAAATTCCATGAAGGCATAGGCCAGGCGCTGCACTATGCCAAGGAGACAGGAAGAAAGCCCGGCCTTGCCGTCTTTATCACAGACCCCACGGAACATGAGCTGGAGAAATTAAAATACGTGCGGAAGCTCTGTCAGTCCCTTGGCATCAAGGTGTGGTATATCAACGAGGAACTGGAAAAGGCCCACAAAAAAAAGTGAGCGCCTGTAACCTCCCAACTTCCGCATATTCGTTTGGAACGACAAAACACCTTCAACTGAAAATCCCCTGTGGCCCCCTTTTACAAATGGGGCGGGAACAAATCACAGTGCCTCTTGAACGGGAATCCGGGTACTCCTGCATGCTACATGACCATGCATCTCCATGATCCATTGACTTCAATTTTGTAACCAAAAAAATCTTGACAGCATAATGGAGCGCGTGTTATTTACCAAACGGTATAACTAACTGGTTAGTTTATTATCGACTCTTTACGGAGGTGCAAGAATGGACCTTCCCTTATCAGCCGGTAAAAAAAGTGTAACTGTCAAGCGCATCCTCAAGGCTGCGGCAAGCGTCTTTTCGGAGTCCGGCTTTTCCGGAGCGCGGGTGGATGAGATTGCGAAGCGCGCAGGGGTCAACAAAGCCATGATTTATTATCATATTGGCGACAAGGAAAAACTCTATGCGGAAGTCATCAGCAACGTTATCGGCAACACAGCAGAGATGATCGCAGGCAAGATAAAAGACATACGGGACCCTGAAGAAAAGCTCCGCGTCTGCGTACGCACCTTCGCCCGCAATATAGATGATAATCCTCAAGTCGCTCCGGTCATGATGCGTGAAGTCGCCTCCGGAGGAAAACACCTGCCGGAAGTGGTGGCGCGGGATATTTTCCATATCGTAAATATGCTCAGTGGGATCCTTAAAGAAGGTGTGGAAAAAGGAATCTTCATCGAAACGGTTCCCTTCCTGATATACTTAATGGTCGTCGGAGCCATGATAACCTATAAAAGCAGCGCGCCCATCAGGGCCAGGTATAGCTGGCTGCCTGCCAGTGTAAGGAG
>JBEKXK010000109.1:0-11647 GCA_049512055.1 Syntrophales bacterium
CCTGTTGACCAGCGGGAAAGGTTTTTGATGCAGCTTAGGGCCAGAGAAGCGGGGGATGATGAGGCACATGAAATGGATGAGGATTATATCCGAACTCTCGAATACGGGATGCCGCCTACAGCAGGAGAAGGAATAGGTATCGACAGACTGGTGATGCTCTTCACGAACTCTGCCTCCATAAGGGACGTTATCCTTTTCCCCCTTTTGAGAAGCAAGGAAGAGTAAGATCAATCATGTCCTTCGAATTCTTTATCAGTCTCCGATACCTCCGGGCCAAGCGAAAGCAGATCTTTGTCTCCATTATCACATTCATATCCATTGCCGGGATATTCTTGGGTGTTGCCGCACTTATAATTGTCCTTGCCGTTATGAACGGTTTCGAGACCGATCTCCGGAATAAAATACTGGGAATAAATTCCCATGTAGTTCTCATGCAGTACACAGGCGCGATGAAAGACTACCAGAAGGTCATGAACGACGTCGAACAAGTCGACGGTGTTGTCGCTTCAACACCATTCATATTCAGTCAAGCCATGCTGAGAAATGAGGGGCGCACCAGCGGTGTGATACTGCGGGGAATGTCTGTAGATAGCGCCTTCAAAGTTATTAATCTGGGAAAAATGCACGAAGGAAACGTTGATAATCTTTCCGAAAAACAACGGAGCACCATAGGACTCAGCAAGGATACATCCATGCTGCCGGGCATTGTAATAGGCAAGGAACTGGCAAAAAACATGGGACTTCTTCTTTTCGACCCTGTAAGCATAATATCGCCAATGGGAATTTCTACGCCTATGGGCATGGTTCCCAGAATGAAGAAGTTTGTTGTCGTGGGCATCTTCGATTCCGGATTCTATGAATATGATTCGACCCTCGCATACATTTCCCTGAAAGACTGCCAGGAATTCCTAAACCTGGGAGAGCGGGTCACTGGCCTTGAAATCAAGGTTAATGATATCTATAAGGCAAACATCATCGCAAAATCTCTAGAGAAAAAACTTGGATTCCCTTTCTGGGCAAGAAACTGGATGGAAATGAACAAGAACCTATTCTCTGCCCTGAGACTGGAGAAGCGGGTCATGTTTATTATCCTTAGTCTCATCGTTCTGGTGGCAGCCTTCAACATAATATGCACACTTATCATGATAGTCATGGAAAAAAACAAGGACATTGCCGTTTTGAAATCCATGGGTGCCACTTCAGGAAGCATCATGAAGATATTCGTTTATCAGGGGGTGACGATTGGCGCCATCGGCACCCTTATGGGCTGCATAGGAGGGCTTGCGGTTGCCTTAAACCTTGAAAAAATTTCTGTATCCATCGAAAATCTTTTCGGTTTCAAAATACTACCCGGAGATGTATATTACTTAAGCCAGTTGCCTTCCCAGGTTAATTACAACGACGTCGTGATCATTATCATAGGGACCATGTTGATATGTTTCCTGTCGACGATTTACCCCTCCCGGAGGGCTTCCAAACTGGACCCGGCGGAGTCACTGAGATATGATTGATTGCTGGAGATCAGAGCCCCTGCACCGAGTCCCAAATGACGGAGAATACGGACTTACAAATATTCAAAATGTTAGGACTTAAATATTAGAACTCAGAATTTTATTTGATGATACAGCTAAATAATTTAAGTAAGACCTTTATCAAGGATGGTAACGCGATTGAAGTCTTGAAGAGCCTCGACTTCACCATAAGCCGGGGCGAGTCTCTTGCCATCCTGGGTGTTTCCGGTGCGGGGAAAAGCACCCTCATCCATATTCTGGGAACACTGGATCACCCCACATCAGGAACTGTGCTCTTTGACGATATTGATGTCTTTCAGTGGGACAAGAAGAAATTGGCAGAGTTCAGAAATAAGACAATCGGCTTTGTTTTCCAATTCCATAATCTACTGCCCGAGTTCAACAGTCTGGAAAATACGATGATGCCGGCACTGATTCACGGTCTGCCGTACCGGGAAGCAAGAGGGCGAGCAGGAGCCATATTGCATGAAGTGGGCCTCGGCGATAGGTTAACCCACAAACCCGGCGAGCTTTCCGGAGGCGAGCAACAGAGGGTTGCCGTGGCGCGGGCGCTTATCATGGAACCGGAAATCATTCTGGCTGATGAGCCTACGGGAAACCTTGACAGCGAAACCGGCAAGAAGATAGAAGATATCCTTCTGGACCTCAATAAAATGAAAAGAATCACCCTTGTCGTCGTAACCCACAACAGAATGCTTGCCGACAGAATGTCGAAGAACATAGGCCTGAGAGATGGAAAAATTTACAACTATGAATAATAATGGTCTCCGTATAAAAATCATCATGCTCTTGGCTTCTCTCCTGTTGCTGCATCATCATAATGCTTTTGCGGAAGACGGAAGAAAAATAGCCATCCTGCCATTTGAAGTTCACGCCAAGGCAAATGCAGCCAATCTGCGGGAAGCCATCTACAAAGGACTCTCCACGGAGTTTGCCAAGTCAAAAAGCATCCAGATAATTGAGCGAGGTTCGTTTGCCAAAGCCATAGAGGGCAAGGTGATTGATGAAAAGCTTGCCGCCAATGTCGGCAAAAGTGCAGGGGCTAATTACGTAATCACAGGAAGTCTTTCCGCATTTGGAGAACAAATCAGCGCAGACGCAAGAGTCATTGACGTAAAAGATGGAAGAACGCTGCACACCGCCTTCGCACAGGGCAAAGGCATCGGAGCAATCGGCTCCATCTCTGCACAATTACGGACAAATATACTCATCAAGATAGCCGCAGATATGAGGATAGCAAAGATTGAGTTTAAGGGTAACCGCAAGATTGAAAGCAGCGCGCTTAGCCAGGTCATAAGAAGTGCCAAGGGCAATCTCTTTTCGGAAGCAGAGCTCACCTCCGATATCAAAGCTATTTACAAGATGGGATATTTCGATGATGTTGCAGCGGACGTCACTGTCAGTCCTGAGGGAAAGATCATCACTTTTCTTTTGAAAGAAAAAGCCCTCATCTCAGAGATAAGAATAAAGGGAAATAAGGCCATAGAGAAGAGTGAGATTGAAGGAACTCTGACGTTCAAAGTCCAGCAGGTCCTCAACCCGGAGAAAATTGTCGCCAGCGAGGAAAAAATCAAAGCCCTCTATGATAACAAGGGATATTACAATGCAGAGATCAAATATGCGATTGATAAAGAAGGCGATAAGAATGTCATCGTCACCTTCAATATAACCGAAGATGAGAGGCTGTACGTCAAGACCATTTCTTTTGAGGGAAACCGGGCATTCACGAGCAAGGAACTGAAGAATATCATGAGCCTCGCGGAAAAGAGCATTTTCTATTTTCTAACCGACTCAGGCATCCTGAAGAAAGACCAATTAAAACAGGATACGGAGAAACTAACCGCATATTACCTGAATCACGGCTTCATCAATGCTCAGGTCGGCGAACCTGAAATTACGCACGACAAGAAGGGAATCTATGTAAAAATACCGATAGTGGAGGGAAAACAATTCAAAGTAGGCAAGGTAGACATTACGGGCGATACGTTGACCGTTTCCCGCTCTGAATTGCTGAACAAACTGAATATCAGCAAAAAAGAGTTCTACGACAGGGAAGCGATCATGAAAGATATTGAGTACCTTACTCAGGCCAGCAATGATGACGGTTACGCATATGCAGACATTGCCCCGCGCACTGTGCCGCAGGAGAAAACCCAGACGGTGGATGTGACTTTCAATATCAAGAAAGGTCACGAGGTCTTCTTCAACAGGATAACCATCACAGGCAACACAAAAACCAGGGATAAGGTAATCCGGAGGCAGCTCGCTTTTGGCGAAGGGGAACTTTACAGCAGCAGTAAGCTCAAAAGTAGCTACATGGCTCTTAACCGCATGCGATACTTTGAAGAGATAAATTTTCAGACAGAAAAAGGTTCCGACGAAACGTTAACGGACGTAAATATCAACATCAAGGAAAAACCGACGGGCATGTTCAGTATCGGTGCGGGATATTCCGCCCAGGACCATGCCATCGGCACCGCCCAGATCTCCCAGCAAAACCTCTTTGGCAGGGGACAGATATTAAGCCTCAAGGCAAGCATCGGCACGATATCAAGCATGTACGAAATCTCGTTTACAGAGCCATATCTGTTTGATATTCCCCTGTGGAGTCAATTTTCCCTCTGGAGCGCGCAACGGCAATACGATACATACAATCTAAATACGAAGGGGTTTGGAATGACCTTCGGTTATCCTCTCTGGCCGCATGTGGTCGGCTATGTGGGATACAAGCTTTTTACAAATGATATCGCGGATATCCAGGACACGGCGGCGGATATTATTAAGCAGGAAGCCGGAAAAACGACAGAGAGCGTAGTGTCTTTCACCCTCACAAAGGATACTACGGATGACTGGATGTTTCCGACGAAAGGTTACAAGAACAGCGGTACCATTGATTATGCGGGAGGGCCGCTCCAGGGCAGTACAGACTATCTCAGATACGGGGCAAGGTCTTCATGGTTCCATCCCCTGCCCCTGGATACTGTATTCAGTGTGCGCGGGCGAGCCGGTTTCATACAACGTACTGCGGACACTGATGTCCCTATATTTGAGCGCTATTATCTGGGTGGGATTGATACTCTCCGGGGACTTCGTGACGTGGGGCCACAAGATCCGGCCACGGGAAACCCCATCGGCGGCTTCACAATGCTGTGTTTCAACTTCGAATACATCTTTCCCTTGATTAAGAACGCCGGGATGAAAGGGGTTGTATTCTTCGATACGGGCAATGCATGGGACAGCGGTTGGCATCTCGACGACATGAGAAGAACGGCGGGCCTTGGTATCAGGTGGTACTCTCCTGTCGGCCCCCTGAGGCTCGAATGGGGCTATGTTCTTGACCAAAAGCAAAATGAAGCTTCCAACCGATTTGAATTCACAATGGGCATGACTATGTAGACATGCCATTTCATTCTAATAAATAAGGGGGAAAAGGTTATGAAAAAAAGTGGTCTGCTGATTTCAATGGTATTTGTCGTCATGTCACTTTTCCTGTGTGGCACATACGCATTTGCCGCTGAAAAGATCGGCTTTATCGACATGCGAGAAATCATGGTCAAATCCGATGCCGGAAAAAAAGCCGCCGAGGATTTCGGCAAGCTCTACGAAAAGGACAAGGCCGTGATACAGAAACGGGAAGGGGAAATGAGAAAGCTCAAGGAGGATCTCGAAAAGCAGAAATCCGTCCTGACAGAGAGCGCCATGAAGGAAAAAGAGGCGGCATACCAGAAAAAATTCAGGGATTACCAGTTGCTGGTCAAGGATGCTAATGAAGAGCTTCAGTCAAGGGATCAGGAGCTTTCTAAAAAGCTGGTCCCCGATATTTTGAAGGTGATAAATCTCATCGGTGATAAGGAAAAATACACACTGATCATCGATATCGGCAGCATGCCGGTTGCCTACTTTGCGAAAGAAAATAACTTGACCCAGAAGGTTATTGAAGAATTCAACAAGACCTTCAAATCGAAAAACTAAAGATAGAGACACGAAATTGAAAAAGACGCTGGGCGAAATTGCATCTTTTCTGCATGGAAAGGTCATAGGAGACCCTCAAGTAGTCATCGAAGATATCCGGGGGATCGATGAGGCCGGCAGGGGCGATCTGACTTTTATTGCAAACCTAAAATATTTGAAATCCATTGAGACATCGAAAGCCTCCGCCATCCTGGTCTCGCCCCAGATCGAGAGGGCAGACAGAAACCTCATCGTTGTCGATGATCCCTATATCGCACTTGGCCGGGTCCTCGGACTTTTTTACCCGGAAGACCATGATCCGCCTCGGATTAGCACGGAAACCTTCATCGAAGAAGACGCAAACGTTTCAAAAGATGCAAATGTCTATCCCGGTGTCTATATCGGACGGGAAGCAAGAGTAGAACGGGGCGTTATCCTTTACCCGGGTGTCTACATCGGCCGTCGTGTCGTAATCGGCGAAGACTCCATTCTATATCCCAACGTCGTTGTATCACGAAGATGCATTATCGGAAAAAGGGTCATCCTGCATGCCGGTGTCGTCGTCGGAAGTGACGGATTTGGTTTTGCCAGGCCGGCACGGGAGAATATAAAGATTCCCCAGGTAGGCTTTGTGCAAATAGACGATGACGTTGAAGTGGGCGCCAATACCACCATAGACAGGGGCACCATTGAAAAAACCTGGATACAAAAAGGTGTAAAAATCGACAATCTGGTACAGGTGGCCCACAATGTGGTCATTGGTGAATATTCCGTGATCGTATCCCAAGTCGGCATTTCAGGAAGTACAAGACTCGGAAAGGGCGTTATCCTGGGAGGGCAGGCAGGGCTCGTAGGCCACATCGATCTCGGTGATTATGTCATGGTTGGCGCCCAGTCAGGTGTTCATGACGATGTCCCCTCAAACCAGGTCGTGTCCGGGTCACCCCATCTGCCTCACAGACAATGGCTGCGCGTAGTGGCATGTGTTACACAACTTCCGGAAATGCGCAAAAGCGTCGCGTCCATATTGAAAAGGCTCGAGAATCTGGAAAAGGACATAAAGAATGAAACCCACCGCACCAAATCCTGAGTGCTCGACAACGTCAAAATCCAAATGCACAGAAGATTTTGTATTTTGAATTTGTTTAAAATTGAAATATCAGGATTTGCGATTTCAAGGATCTGCTATGAATATTCACCCTACAGCGGTTTTATCTACGGAGGCCCATATCGAGGATGGCGTTGAGATTGGCCCTTATACAGTCATAGGACCCGATGTGCATATCGGAAAGAACACCATCATCGGACCTCATGTGGTAGTTAATGCCCATACAGACATCGGAGAGGGATGCCGCATCTTTCAATTCAGCTCAATCGGCGCTGCGCCCCAGGACCTGAAATTTAAGGGGGAAAAGACCCGGGTTATTATCGGGAACAACAATACAATCAGAGAATATGTTACCATCAACCGGGCCACATCGGCCGATATCGGGGTAACCATCATAGGAAATAATAACCTTCTGATGGCTTACTGCCACGTTGCGCACAATTGCAAACTGGGAAATAATATCGTTATGGCCAATGCCGCCAATCTTGCCGGTCATATACATGTGGAAGATTATGCTATTATAGGCGGGTTAACGGGCATCCATCAGTTCACCCGCATAGGGGCACACTGCATCATCGGCGGCGCTTCCGCCGTTTCCAAGGATGTTCCCCCTTTCGTCATGGCCTCCGGCAACTATGCAAAACTCTATGGCCTCAACATAATTGGCCTTAAACGCAGGGGGTTCAAAGATGAAACTATACAGGCCTTAAAAAAAGCCTACAGGATTGTTTTTAGATCATCTCTCCTTCTTTCCGTAGCAATCGAAAAGGTGAGAGCCGAGGTTGACGATGTTCCCGAAGTAAGGCAGTTTGTAGAGTTCATCGAAACCAGATCGGCAAGAGGGATCTCAAGATAACTGTAAGACGTGATGGCTTTGAAAGGCTTTTCGTCGATTTCGAACTGATAGCTTCATATTCGCATCTGTGAAATGGAGCGCTGGAATTTGGAATCTTATCTGCAATATGAAAGAAATCAGAGTCGGCGTGGTGGGTATCGGTCATTTAGGCAGCTACCACCTGCAAAAATACCGCGAGTTGTCCAACTGCCGGATTGTCGGCGTGGCGGACATCAGAGAGGAGCGTGCCCGGAAGGCGGCCGAAATGCACAAGTGCCTTGCTGTCGCCGATCACTGCGAGTTGATAGGTTCAGTCGATGCCGTCAGTATTGCCGTTCCAACCGTATCCCATTACCGCATCGCAAAAGACTTCCTGGAAGCGGGTATTGACGTCCTGCTGGAAAAACCCATTACCACAACCATCGAGGAGGCTGATGAGCTCATAGCCATTGCCGACGCAAAAGGATTGATATTCCAGATAGGATTGCTTGAACGATTTAATCCGGCAATCGTCGCGCTGAGGACGGTTGTGGGAAAACCTCTTTTCATTGAGACGCACCGCCTCCACCCTTTCTTCGAACGCGGCACGGATGTGGATGTCGTCCTTGATCTCATGATCCACGATCTCGACATAATCCTGCACTTTGTCAAATCACCCATACTGAATGTGGAAGCCGTAGGCGTATCCATCATGTCGGAAAAGGTGGACATTGCCAACGCGCGGATAACCTTCGCTTCCGGTTGCGTGGCTAACGTCACGGCCAGCAGGGTAACAGGAAAGACGATGCAGAAGATTAGATTCTTCGGGTTCGAGGGGTATCACGCAGTCGACTATGGGAAGCGCGAATTGGTCTCTCTCTGTAGGAAAAACTCTGCGGGAGGGAAGGTTGAAATCAGCGCAAACCCTGTGGAAGTCAAAATACTTGATCCCTTGGAGGAAGAGATTCGCTCGTTCATTGAATCAGTTATCAGCAGGAATCCGCCGCCTGTCACCGGCAAGGAGGGAAGAGACGCCTTGGAATTAGCGCTTCTCATTGCCGAAAAGGTCAAGCAATCGCAGGAGCTGCTTCCATGATACCCATGGTTGATCTCAAGAGACAGTATCATATTCTTAAAGGCGATATCGATGCAGCCATACAGAATGTACTTGAAGACTGCCAGTTCATATTGGGGCCGAATGTGGCGGAACTGGAAAAAGAAATAGCCGCGTATCACGGTATCTCCCATGCTGTCAGTGTGGCAAGCGGAACAGACGCCCTCCTCCTGTCTCTCCGGGCCTGCGGAATCGGAGCGGGAGATGAGGTCATTACCACACCGTTCACTTTCATTGCCACGGCGGACGTCATTTCACTTCTTTCCGCAACACCCGTCTTCGCAGATATCACCAAGGACACATTCAATATCGACCCCGGCAAGGTCGAGGAGAAAATTACAAGCAAAACCAAGGCGATCATACCTGTCCATCTCTTCGGCCATCCTGCGGATATGGACCCGATCTGCACTCTCGCGGCGAAATATAATATCAGAGTCATTGAAGATTGCGCCCAGGCCTTCGGTGCGACATACAAAGGGAAGAAAGTTGGGACGCGCGGTGACTGCGGCTGTTTCAGTTTCTTTCCCAGCAAGAACCTGGCGTGCTACGGTGACGGGGGCATGATTATCACCGGCAATGAGGAAATGGCAAAGAATCTGCGGCTTCTCAGGAACCATGGGAGCGCCGTCAAATACCATCACACTACTTTAGGTTATAACAGCCGGCTTGATGAGATCCAGGCGGCAATCATCCGCGTCAAAATGAAAAAAATAGAAGAATTCAACGACAAGCGCCGCATTAATGCGGACATCTACAGGGCGCTCATCAAGAGAGATGATATCACACTCCCCCTTGAACTCCCTTTTTGCAAGCATGTATATCATCAGTTTACGATCCGCTCAAAAAACAGGGATAGCATCATGAAGGCCCTGCAAAATGAGAGCGTCTCCTCCGCTATCTATTACCCCGTGCCTCTTCACAGACAGGAGGTATTCACCGGCCAGAATATTCATACGAAGAATCTGACGAACAGTGAGATATGCGCCAAAGAGGTACTGTCCCTGCCCATGTTCCCCGAGTTGGAAAAAGAGGAGATTGAACATGTGAGCAATGTGATCAGCCATGCAGCCTGAAACATCCCTTCTCGAAGACAGACAAGATAGAGAAAGCGCAAGCAAGAAACAAATCATGATTGTGGCGGGGGAAGCCTCGGGCGACCTCCATGGGGGAAACCTCGTACAGGCAATGCACAAGATCGATCCGGAAATAAGATTTTATGGAGTCGGCGGCAGGAATTTGAAAGAGGCCGGCGCGGAGCTGATAGCAGATGCCGCAGATATGGCTGTCGTCGGACTCACGGAGGTTGTCTTTAAACTGGGAATGATACTGAAAGTCATGGCTCAACTAAGGGCATCACTGAAAAAAGACAGACCCGATCTTCTTATCCTCATTGATTACCCGGATTTCAACCTACCTCTCGCCACGGCGGCGAAGAAATATGGCATAAAGGTATTTTACTATATCAGTCCCCAGGTATGGGCGTGGCGAAGAGGAAGAATCGGGAAGATCAAGAAGATCGTGGACAGAATGGCAGTGATCCTCCCCTTTGAGGCCGATCTCTACAGGGAAGCAGGTGTTGACGCAACATTCGTCGGCCATCCCCTCCTGGATGTTGTCATGACGAAATATCCCCGCAAGGAGGCGCTGCGTCGGTTCGATCTCCGTGAAGAGGTGACAACTGTGGGAATTCTGCCCGGAAGCAGGGAGTCAGAGGTGATGCGACTCCTTCCTGTGATGCTCGGGGCAGCGGAGATCATCGAGAGAAAAATCGGGCCTGTCCAATTTGTACTGCCTCTTGCCGCTACGCTTGATATTGCTTTCGTCTCACAAATAATTGCAAGGCATTCCGTGCCAGTTAGGCTTATTCCTAATGAAGTCTATGATGTCATCGGTTGTACGGACGTAGCCATGGTTGCTTCGGGAACTGCGACACTGGAGACCGCTCTGATGGAGACGCCCATGGTCATCATTTATAAAGTGTCTGCTCCTTCCTACTATATAGGCAAGATGGTAATCAATGTTGAGCACATCGGTCTCGTCAACATCATTGCCGGAAAGACGGTTGTCCCTGAGTTAATCCAGTTTGAGGCAAGCCCAGAGAAGATAGCGGCAGAAGTCATCGACATTCTGACAACCGAAGGCCATAAGGAACATATTAAAGCGGAATTGAAGAAAATCAGAAATATGTTAGGAAGCCATGGTGCGGCAGAAAGGGTTGCCCGCCTGGCACATGATATGATAAACCCTGAACACTGAACGTGAAATGAATTCAGACGCTGATGCCATTAAGATATAAATTTTTTAATTTGGGATTCTGTCAATAAATGGACATCTTTAAACGCCTCTTACAGCTTGCAAAACCGCATACATCAAAGTTCATCCTGGCGATGTTCTGCATGCTTGTTGTCGGCGCTACAACGTCTGCCCTGGCCTTTCTTGTGAAGCCGGCCTTAGATGAGATATTCCTCAAAAAGAACTCAGACATGCTCATGTGGATCCCTGTCGCCGTTATCGTCATATACCTATTAAAAGGGTTTTGCAATTACAGCCAAACGATACTGATGAGTTTCATCGGCCAGCGGGTTGTAGCCGATTTGCGAAACAATCTCTACAGACGGATGCAGATGCAATCCCTTTCATTTTTCACCAAGAATCCGACGGGCATTCTCATGTCCAGGATTACAAGTGATGTCGGATATGTCCAGGGAGCCGTATCGGAAGCAGTCACAAGTCTCCTGAAAGACTCTTTCACCCTTATCTGTCTCGTATTTGTCATCTTTTACCGTGACTGGCAATTGGCAATAATTGCCATGTTTGTATTTCCTCTCACCATCTATCCTATAGCCAAGTTCGGTAGGAAGATGAGGAACATTGCCACGAGGACTCAGGTTACCATAGGCAGTCTTACCACGCTTCTCCAGGAAACAATTTCCGGCACGAGGATCGTCAAGGCCTTCAGCATGGAAGAATATGAAAACAGGAGGTTTGCAAAAGAAAACGAGCACCTCTTTAAACTTGCCTTGAAATCCGTATCCGTAAGCGCCGTTTCGAGCCCGTTCATGGAATTCTTAGGAGGCATAGGGATCGCCGCGATTATCTTCTATGGAGGATACCAGGTGATAAGAGGC
>JBEKXK010000110.1:0-11642 GCA_049512055.1 Syntrophales bacterium
TTTATGGGAGCGGTGGTGATTAATAAATTTTTCTTCCAGCCGTCCCTTGTCGTCACTTCAATTTCGAAGGGCCTGTGCATTCCCTTCTTGACCTCTTCCCACTTCTTGAGCATAAATTCCCTGTACTCCGGAACAACAAATTCAGCGAAATGTCTGCCCTCCATCTGCTGAGGCATCGATCTGTCATCTATATTCGAACTGCGGCTGACGTAGTTTATAATGCCATCCGCGCTGAGGGCGAATATCCGGTCCGGAGAACTGTCCAATATGGATTGGAGGTAATTGGAAAGTTGCTGTAGATCCGTTCGCAACCTGATTAGCTCATATATCTCGTTGGAGAGGCTTTCCGCATACTCTTTCATATTCTTGGTCAGTTCTTCTTCTTTTGTCACATCCTGGAGCGTCTCAATGGCGGCAATAATCTCTCCCCTCTCGTCATAAATGGGAGCAGCGAGGAAATAGAGGTATCTGTTCCTGCCTCCCAGATCCTCGAAATAATCGCTTGCCTCGTAAGCGCCTTCCACAACCGTTGACTTGTGCACACTTTTTTTCCCGTAATACTTCTCAAGTTCCTCGATATTGTTGTCCACAATGAGGTCTGCGATAACCGGTCTTTTATCATGGTAAAAGGGCATAAACTGTTTATCAGTGCCTACCATGTCTTTGCTGTCGTATCCGGTTAGGTCCGTGCAGGCATGGTTCCAAAAAATAATTTTGTGCTGTCTGTCAATGACAAACGTCGGTATGGGGGAGCCTTCGATGATGCCCCCGATAGTCTTTTTCTCCTTGGACAGGGACTCTGCATATTCTTTCATATTTGTGGCCATCTCTTCTTCCTTAGTCACGTCCTGCAGAGTTTCGATAGCCGCTATAATCTCTCCCCTCTCGCCGTAAATAGGGGCAGCCAGAAAATAAAGGTGTCTGTTCTTACCCTCCATATTTTCAAAATAATCCCGCGCTTCATAGGCGCCTTCAATAACAGTCGACTTATGCAGGCTCTTTTCCCCGTAGTACTTTTCGAGTTCGAGAATATCGTTATCGATAATAAGGTCTGCGATAACCGGCCTTTTCTCGCGGTAAAAGGGCCTATACTGTTTATCAGTGCCGATCATATCTGTGCTGTTATAGCCCATCAGGTCCGAACATGCCTTGTTCCAGAAAATGATCTTGTGTTCCTTGTCAATGACAAAGGTAGGTATCGGAGAGCCCTCAATAATCCCCTCTAAAGTCTTTTTCTCTCTCGCGAGCTGCTCTCTCCAGATATCCCTGTCCCTTAAGTGCTTCAACTCTTCTTCAAGCAAAAGACGTTTCTTGCCGGAATATGCGACCAGCATGCTTCCGACAATCACTGTGACGATAAGTACGAAGGCCTCAAGCATGATAATGAAGAATGTTTTTCTGATCTGTGAAATGGCGACGTGATAGGGAGTGCTGACAGTGATAAGCCACTTTCTGTCGTTCAAGTCGGCCGGAGCGTATCCCACGATACTTTTTTCAAACGTTCCTCCTGTCTGGAGAAGTTCATAGTTGTCATAACCTGCCTTGTCGCTCAGGATTTTTTCTTTAAGAGACATGGGCTGCTTCGTTTTAGCGCGTACAACTGCGCTTATATCGGCGCCGACGAATTCATTTAGTGGATGGAAAAGTACGGTTCCCGTGTCATCGGCAATGATCGCATCGCATGGCAGATCAGTCTTCGTAATTTTTATGTATCGCTCTACAACTGAGGAAGGGGACAGCGCGGCATATACGATGCCCGCGTATCTCCTGTTCAAATCGAATTCCGGAACGCCTATGATAACCATCGTGTATTTTTTCCCCTGGCCGTTACCCGCTTTAAGATCCACGGAAATGAGGCTGCTCACCCTGGTCTTGCCGGTCTTCTTGATATCCTGGATTAATTTGATGAAAACGGAACTTCTGGAAATGTTCTTCAGAATGTCGTCGTGAAAAGTTTCGGGATATGCCTCGATAACCTTGCCTTCGCGGTCGCTTATGGCCAAGAAATCTATCTTTCCTTCCAGGTCGATATAAGTCTCACGCATGCTTGAGCGCATCGTTCCACTATGATGCCGGGAAAGTATAATCAGGCTTTTCTCCACACTGTCAAAAAGATCATCGATCCCCGTCGCCGTGCCTTTCGCGATGGTCATATATTGTTTCCCGTATTGCTCTGCCGACTCTTTCACCCTCGCCTGATTGATCATAAGAGAAAACATGACGATCATGATAATGACTATCAAGGTGGTGAGCCAGACGGGCACCCTAAGGTTCTTCTTTATGAAGTCTACAAGAGACACTGTCAGTCATCCGCTCCTTTGGCTTTTCTGTCTTTGTATTCTTTGACGCCTATCACGATATATACGCCAATGGCTGCTCCTAGGGAGATAAGAAGTTTCGTCAGTCCGCTCTCAATTTCGATTACCCGCGCACATATCAGCCACACAACGAGATACGTTACTGCCGTTAAGATCTCTTGCATAATAGACCTCTTAAAGTCGTAGTTTTCATATGATATACCGGTCTAACTGCAAATTTTCAATAGAAATATACGGATTATTGCCGAGAGGGCGGCCGGCAGCTTCGGGAGCGAATTTGCTTTTAAATGAAACATGGGGCGAATGCAAAAAAATTCGGAGGGGACTTCTTCTTGATTTATTTTGAACTGCATTGCACTTTTCGTTCAAGCGGCAGAGTCAATTGAACAAAACGTTAAAACAGCACGCGTTCGAAATGTACATTCCGTTCAGCGAATGAATGATAATAACATTGTCGTTGCGTGATGTTAGCATGGATAAGCGATTGAGTCATGTTAATGGCATGCCTGTTGCAACTGATTACGCAGTTTTTATAATATTTCCTATTTCCCCCGACATGTTTTCATGTTATGGGGATGGGGAATTTTGGATTAACTTTTTAACAGGAAAGGAGAAAAAAAATGTTACGGAAATTCGGAAAGACTTTATTAACTCTATTTTCAACAATGGCTGCTCTGTTATTGTCATCACAGCTTGTATATGCTGCAGAAGCAATTCCGGCGGGTGAATCGTACACAAAAGTCCTCTTCGCAGTAGGCGCCATGTTGGGGGCAGGTTTGGCCATGGGTATCGGCGCCGTCGGAGCCGGCTTGGGAATCGGTACTGCCACTAACGGTGCATGTCAGGCCGTCGGAAGAAACCCCGGCGTTCAGGGTAAAATCATGATGACCATGCTCATCGGTATGGCCATGGCAGAATCGATCGCCATTTATGCTCTGGTTGTTTCGCTTGTTCTTCTATTTGCAAACCCCTTCATGCGTTATTTTTTAGGTTAATTCATTTGAAAACAATTAACTTTAAATCTGACAAAAGTTAGGGGGAGAAGGCAATGCCAGAAAATAAGAAAGATAAGCAGCTTTTTACAGTAGCGAGAGTCTTCTTCCTGCTTATCGTAATCCCCTTTTCACTGATGGCTATTCTGATTGCCAACGGCATTCTCAAATTAGGGATTACAGCGAAAGAACGAGCAATCAACGTTCTCGATCAGAAATCTCAGGAAGAAATCAAGATACGTGCCATTAATACGGCGGACGAGGTTGCCAACTTTCTCACGGAAAGAAAGAAGGATCTGTTGATTGCAACCATCATCCCTGCGACCGAAGCAAGCTACAAGCAATTTATCAATGAAAACAAGAAAGCAGTCTGGATAAAAGAGGATAAGAAAATACAACAGGTCTCTGCCCCTCTCTATAAGGAGATGGCCCTCATCGACAGGAATGGCAATGAGGTGATAAAAATTGTGAATGGCGGGGCTGCTAAATCGGGCCTGGTGAATGTGAGTAATCCGGGCAATACGAAATACAAATCGGAGGATTACTTCAGCAAGGCCTCAAAACTGAATAAAGGCGAGGTATATATCTCCCATGTCACGGGCTGGTATGTGAACAAGCTCGATTTTGAAAAGGGCAAACGTTTTCAGGGAATCATTCGCATGGCTACGCCGATCTTCGGCAAGGAAGGATTTTCAGGCGTTATCAGTCTTGCCCTTGATTTTCAGCATGTTGCCGGGTTCACCGATCATATTATACCGACCCAGTCCGGGTATGTCTTCAGGGCGGACGCAGCGACAGGAAACTACGCCTACATGGTGGATAACAGAGGGCTCGTCATTGCGCACCCCAACGATTATCACATAGAGGGTCTGTATCCCGACGGAACGCCTGTTCCTCCTCTTACTGATAAGACCGCAGAGGCAATGACCAAGAAGGGTGAAGAGGTACTGAACATCAACCTTCTCGGTTTTATGGATCCGGGTCTGCCGGAAGTCGCAAAGGATGCGGCTGCCGGAAATACAGGCATCAAAATGTACAAATTTGCCGGTCAGACGAAATTCGTGGCATACGCGCCCATTAAATTCTACTCCAATGACTATCCTAAACCCGGTGGCTTCGGATGGATAGGAATGGGAGTGAACGTAGAAAAGTTCAATGAGATGGCCGTGAAAGCTTCACAGGACGTAGAAAAAGAAGTGAAGGCATGGACCACGACAATCGTCCTGATCATCATCATTTCAGTTATTCTTCTTTTCTTCATATCGGCGCTCCTCTCGCGAGGAATCGGGCGTTCGATCGACGCGGAAGTCCCCGCTGGTGCCGAGGCTTCACTCGAAGATGAGGACGAAGAGGACAAATAATACCAAGGGGCCGGGAGGACACTTCCGGCCTTTCTCTTCACTAAAATCGTAGACTACTTTCCTCTGCGCTTTATGCGCCGCGCAGTTAATCTCTTATCTTACCTATTAGTTTCCGAAGAAGCTTGTAGCATATTTGAGGAGTCAAGGGGTCGAGGATTCAAGGGAAATGCTTGTGAACTGAAAGAAGGATAGAAGGGGGCGATGATCATAATTATATTGGGCAAAAAAAAGGGAGTTGAAGTCGTGGTAGCGCTCCCCCTCCCTGATTTCTTATAATACCGGTTTTCTACATGCCAACTAACTTAATCAGAGGATTGGCGTAGAGTACGATCAATGCAATAACCAGAGCATAAATCGCGAGTGATTCGATCATAGCCAGACCAACCATCATGGTCAGCAGGATCTTTCCCTGTGCTTCGGGATTTCTACCGACGGCGTTTGTGGCGCCGCTCAATCCATTTCCCATGCCAACGCCCGTACCGATTGTACCTAATCCCATGGCAATACCGACTGCCAAGAGACTGCATCCGATCACTATCGCCTTTGTATAATCAACCGGTGCACCAGGCGCAGCAGCGGCAGCGGGCGCAGCGGCGGCAATCGCCAACGGGGCCAACATCATAACAAAGATCAAACTAAGAACAACACAACTTAAAGTCTTTCTCATTTTTTTCCTCCTATTTACTTGGTTGGTTTCGTAAGACATGTGGCATGTCTCTCCAAATATCCGGGACTCACCTCCTTTCTTAATTGATATGCCGCGTCTTCCTCACGGATGAATGTTCCCGCGAGAAAAGCTTATCTTCCTGCTTTCTCCATAGTTTATACGCGTAATATTCTACATGAATGAGAATCCTGTCAAGAATTATTTGTCGATTAACAAGAAATTTTTCATAGCGGATGCTACGCAAAAGTCGCCAGTCTCGGACAGATTCGCACGGAACTCCGCGCCGGAGGGACATCTTCGGGATGTGCAAACTTATCTCACATTTCTAATTGACATCACAGGACAAGACTGATAGACAACCACGATATCATGGATGATTATTACTACGCACTATTGCGCCATTAACTTCACACGGAATCAGGAAGAAGACTCTAAAATCAAAAAATGGAGAGATTCAGGAGAGAAAAAATGTCTAAAAAGTATGTATTTGAATTCGGCGGCGGCAAGGCGGACGGCAAGGCGGAAATGAAGGAACTCTTAGGCGGCAAGGGGGCCAATCTGGCGGAAATGGCCAGTCTCGGCATACCCGTGCCTCCCGGTTTCACTATCACGACCGAAGTCTGCAATTACTACTATCAACACAGTAAATCTTATCCGCCCGAGCTTGAAGCTGATGTGAAGCAGGCGCTCGCAAACGTTGAAGCAATTATGCAGGCGAAATTCGGCGATCCTGCGAATCCTCTGTTGCTTTCCGTTCGCTCCGGCGCCCGCTCCTCCATGCCCGGCATGATGGAGACCGTTCTGAATGTCGGCCTTAACGAAAAGACGATGAAAGGCCTGATTGCAAAGACCGGCAACGAGCGCTTTGCCTATGATGCATATCGTCGCTTAATCATGATGTACTCTGATGTCGTCATGGAAAAGGCAGCCGGCATCGAGCCGGAAGAGGGCAGGGGGGTCCGCGTACAGCTCGAGCATGCGATGGACAAAATGAAAAAGAAACTGCATATCGTTCAGGACACCGATCTCACGGCGGCAGACCTGAAGAAGCTGATCAAGATATTCAAGACCAAAGTCAAAAATATTCTCGGGAAGGAATTTCCCGATGATCCCTACGAACAGCTCTGGGGTGGAATCGGCGCCGTCTTCCAGAGCTGGAATGGAAAACGTGCGGTTTCTTATCGGCGGATTGAGGGCATACCGGATGAATGGGGCACTGCCGTAACCGTCCAGTCCATGGTCTTCGGAAACATGGGCGACAAGAGTGCGACGGGTGTGGCCTTCACAAGAAACCCTGCGACGGGCGAAAATGTGTTTTATGGGGAATGGCTTGTCAATGCCCAGGGCGAGGACGTCGTGGCCGGCCTGCGCACGCCTAATCCGCTTAACATGAAAAACAAGACGGAAGACACAAAAGACGTCCAAAGCCTCGAAGAGGCCATGCCGCCGTTGTACAAGGAGCTTGCGGCTATAAGAGACAGACTGGAAAAGCATTATACAGACATGCAAGATATCGAGTTCACCATCCAGGAAGGGCGTCTGTGGATGCTCCAGACCCGCACAGGCAAGCGCAACGGACCCGCAGCGGTGAAAGCGGCCGTGGAAATGGTGCGGGAGGGTCTTATCGATGAAGCGACGGCTGTCCTCCGCGTGAGGCCGGCGCAGCTCGATGAACTGCTGCATGACATGCTTGATCCAGCGGAAGAGCAAAGAGCCCGTGTGCTTGCCAGGGGCTTGCCCGCAGGTCCCGGCGGCGCCACAGGTCAGGTCGTCTTCACTGCCGATGATGCGGCGAAATGGACGAAGGAAGGCAAGAAGATTATTCTCGTGCGTCACGAAACTTCTCCCGAGGATGTGCAGGGCATGCACGTCGCCGAAGCCGTGTTGACGGCAAAAGGCGGTATGACGAGCCATGCCGCGCTCGTTGCCCGCGGATGGGGCAAATGCTGTATCGTTGGCTGCTCCGCCTTGGATATCGACATGAATAAGAAGGTGATGACGGTCAACGGCAGGATAGTAAAGGAGGGAGACTGGATTTCTCTCAACGGTTCGATAGGCCGGGTATACGAGGGGAAGGTCCCTTCCGTAAGGCCTGACCTTGCTGCTAATAAGGAATATATGGAGCTCATGGGATGGGCGGACAAATTCCGCAGACTCGGTGTACGCACCAATGCCGACCGTCCCCAGGACGCCGCTCAGGCGCGTGTCTTCGGCGCCGAAGGCATCGGGCTTACCCGCACGGAGCATATGTTCTTCGGCCCGGAGCGTATCATGCCTATGCGTGAGATGATCCTTGCGGAGAAGGAAGAGGATCGCCGTAAAGCGGTTATGAAGCTGCTGCCATTTCAAAGGCAGGATTTCATGGGCCTCCTTGAAGCAATGCAGGGTCTGCCCGTGACGATTCGTCTTCTCGATCCTCCTTTGCATGAATTTGTGACCCTCGACAGTGAGCAGATAAAAGAGCTATCAAAAGATCTCGGTGTTTCCGTGAAGAAACTCAAAGCGCGTGTCGGGTCCCTGCATGAACTCAACCCGATGCTCGGCCATCGCGGCTGCCGTCTCGGCATCGCCTATCCGGAGATTACGGAGATGCAGGCCCGAGCAATTTTTGAGGCCGCCGCGGAATTGACCCAAAAGGGTATCAAAGTTTATCCGGAGGTAATGGTCCCGTTGGTGGGTATCGCTTCTGAATACAATCATCAGGAAGCCATCATTCGCCGCATGGCGGCGGAGGTGATGAAGGAGAAGGGCGTGACCTTCGAATACATGGTCGGGACGATGATCGAGGTGCCGAGGGCGGCGCTGACGGCGGACGACATTGCCAAGACCGCCGAGTTCTTCTCCTTCGGTACAAACGACCTCACACAGACCACATTCGGTTTTTCGCGTGACGACATCGGCGGATTCCTGCCCATTTATCTTGAACAGAGAATCCTGCCCGAAGATCCGTTCCAGAGCCTTGATGAGAGGGGAGTCGGGCAACTGGTCGAGATGGGAACGAAGAAAGGCCGTGCGACGCGTCCCAAGCTGAAGGTAGGCATCTGCGGCGAGCACGGCGGCGATCCCAAGTCCATCGACCTCTGCCACCGCGTGGGCATGGACTACGTTTCCTGCTCACCGTTCCGCGTGCCTATTGCGAGACTGGCGGCTGCCCATGCGGCCCTCATAAACAAGTGAAGTGCGTAGAGACGCCGTAGATATTCAATCACAAAAAAAGCCGTTGTCATGAACCATCCGAGGTCGCCGACAACGGCTTTAATTTTTTTCGGCCCGCGCAGTGTCAATACGGGCGGGATTCAACTGCTACTTCTTTTTTATGCTGTAGAGAGCCGATCTTCCGGGATAGACGGCATATTCGCCGAGCTGTTCTTCTATCCTCAGGAGCTGGTTGTATTTTGCCAGCCGCTCACTCCTGGATAATGACCCGCTCTTGATCTGCCCGCAGTTCGCGGCCACCGCCACATCCGCCATATAGCTGTCTTCCGTTTCGCCGGACCTGTGGGAGATGACGGTCGTGTACCCTGCCTCTTTCGCCCTTTGAATGGTCTCCATGGTTTCCGTCAGCGTGCCGATCTGGTTGAGCTTAATCAGGATGGAATTGGCGACGCCCATGGCGATCCCTTTTTCCAGCCTCTTCTTGTTCGTCACAAAAATATCGTCGCCCACAATCTGAACCTTGCTTCCCAGGGCGTCGGTGAGGAGCTTCCATCCGTCCCAGTCGTCTTCTGCCAGGCCGTCTTCAATGGATACGATGGGGTATTTTTTTACCATGTCCTGATAGTACTTGACCATTTCCGCCGCCGTCTTATTGGGCTTCTTTTCCGCCGCCATGACGTATGTCCCGTTTTTGAAAAAGGCGCTTGCCGCCGAATCAATAGCGATGCAGATGTCCTTGCCCGGCTTGTATCCCGCCTTCTCTATGGCATCCACAATCACCATGAAGGCCTCTTCATTGGATTTGAGGTTGGGCGCAAACCCGCCTTCGTCTCCGACCGACGTGTTGTAGCCCTTGCCCTTGAGGACGGATCTTAAGTTGTGAAAAACCTCTGCGGACATGCGCAATCCTTCCTTGAAGGTCTTTGCCCCAATAGGCGTGATCATGAATTCCTGGATATCGACATTGTTGTCCGCGTGCTGGCCGCCGTTGATGATATTCATTTGGGGGACCGGAATATCCTTGGCGATGGTGCCGCCGATGTACTTGTAAAGGGGCAGCTCCACAGCTTCCGCAGCGGCCTTTGCGCACGCCATCGAGACGCTTAGAATAGCGTTGGCACCGAGGGCGCCTTTATTGGGCGTGCCGTCCAGAGAGATCATCGTGTAATCGACCTCCCTCTGGTTGAGGCTGTCCAAGCCGATGACCTCCGGCCCGATTTTATTGATAACATTGCTGACAGCCTTTACCACGCCTTTGCCCAGGAACCTTTTCTTGTCGCCGTCACGAAGTTCTAACATTTCGTGCTCTCCCGTGGAAGCGCCTGAGGGCACGGCGGCGCGGCCGGTAATGCCCGAAAATAATGTCACTTCGGCCTCAACTGTTGGGTTGCCTCTTGAATCCAGAATTTCCCTTGCGTACACGTTGATGATTTCAGTCATATGGCCTCCTCTTGTTAATGTAGATGTGTTCTTTTCCATATACCAATCCGGATGAAAATTCAAGGACGTTATCGGAAATGTGAACGACCTTGATTAAATGCGGAAACTTGTGTACATCAGAAATAAGTGGACAAAGGAGATGTGTCGGTTGTGTCAGGGAAAAAACAGACAAAACTTTTTCTCCATCTGAAAAAATGGCTGGAAAAGGCCGTCCTGGATTATAACATGATAGAAGAGGGAGACAGGGTTCTCGTCGGTGTTTCCGGCGGGGCAGACAGCCTTGCGCTCCTTGACCTTCTCAATACCCCCATGGTGTACGTGCCGCCTTTTTCCCTCATTGCCGTAAACATTGACCCGGGGTTCGATCCGACGTATACTGACTACGATAAACTTGAGAAATACCTGAGGGAGAATAGCATCGACCATTACATGGAAAAGACGGACATCGGGCCTCTTTCCCACAGTGATTACAATAAGAAAAACCCCTGTTTCCTCTGTTCGCGGCTGAGGAGGAAGAGGATCTTCGAAGTAGCGGCGGAGAGGGGCTGCACCAAAATCGCCTTCGCCCACCACAAGGATGATATCATAGAAACGCTGCTCATCAACCTCTTCTTCGGGAGGGAGATCAGCACCATGATGCCGCAGCAGACGATCTTTCAGGGGAGGTTGCATATCATCCGTCCCTTCGCTTATATCGGGGAGGACCTGATAAAAAAATATGTGAAGGAACAGCGACTGCCCTCCGCGAAGAATAAATGCCCTACGAGCAATACTTCCAGGCGGATATACATCAAGAAACTCTTGAAAAAGATGGAGCGCGATAACAAAAACGTCCGTAATAATATCTATAAGGCATTGAGACATATCAGGAGCGATTATCTGCCGCAAGACATGAGAGATATGAAGTGACAATTGGAACATGGCGAAAAAGAAACCAGCAGGACAAAAAATAATCGCCCAGAATAAGACGGCGCGTCTGAACTATTTCATTGAAGACACCTATGAAGCGGGGATCGCGCTTGTGGGTACAGAGGTGAAGGCGCTCCGGGAAGGGAAGGCGAATCTCAAGGACAGCTATGCCCTGGTAAATAACGGAGAAGTCTTCGTTCATGAAATGCACATCAGCCCTTACACCTTCGGCAACAGGGAGAACCATGATCCCTTGCGGGTGCGAAAACTTCTTCTCCACAAAGGAGAGATTAAGAGGCTTTACGGAAAATCCCGGGAAAGAGGCCTGGCCCTCATTCCGCTTAAATTGTATTTTAAGAGCGGCAAGGTAAAGATGGAAATCGGGGTCGGTCGGGGCAAGAAACTTTACGACAAACGGGAGAGCCTGAGAGACAAGGACGACCGCAGAGAAATGGAGCGCGGCATGCGGCGAAAAGAATAAATCCTTTATGTCATGCCCGCCCCCGACAAGGACAATCGAGGGCAGGCTCCAGCGGGAATCCAGTCTTTCTGACCATCTTTTCTAAATCCCCATCTCACCCCCTTTGTAAAGGGGGCAGGGGGGATTTATCCCGCGTAAAAAAAATCCACCTCAATCCTCCTTTACGAAAGGAGGAAGTGACGTAGTGCAGACCTTCAGGGCCTGTTGCCCAAATAAATTTTGCAAATAGGAAAAGAACTATTTATAAAGACCTCATCACGGAATGACGAGGTACTGTCCTATGATGGGCTTTCAATCTGACTTTCAGCCGCGACTGTT
>JBEKXK010000111.1:0-11374 GCA_049512055.1 Syntrophales bacterium
CATTACCAGATGCTGGACGCCCTGTCGCAGCACTATGGTTTCGATCTAAATAGCCCCTTCAATCAACTGCCGAAGGAGATCCAGACAGTTCTTCTGTATGGCTCGGGAAAGGAGATGATCAGGTTCTATCTTGACAGGGAAGGCAGGCGCTTTTTTTACAGCAGGCCTTTCGAGGGGATACTCAAACAGCTTGACCGGCGCTATAAGGAAACCAACTCCAATGCCGTGAGAATGGACCTGTCACGGTACGTCAATTTACAGGAATGTCCGACCTGCCATGGTTCACGTTTGAAGAAAGAGAGCCTGGCTGTCACTGTGGAAGGCAAGAATATCTATGAGGTGTGCAGGCTCTGCATAAAAGAGTGCCTTGCTTTCTTCGAAAGGCTGTCTCTGTCAAACCAGGAAGCCCTCATCTCCGAAAGAATTCTCAAAGAAATTAAAGAGAGGCTGAAATTCCTCGCCGATGTAGGCATGGATTACCTAAGCCTGGAACGTTCGTCCGGCAGCCTTTCCGGCGGCGAAGGCCAGCGTATCAGACTGGCGACTCAGATAGGATCGGGACTCGTCGGCGTCCTTTATGTTCTTGATGAACCCACGATTGGCCTTCACCAGAGGGATAATACGAGACTCATTTCCACTCTCAAGAGACTGAGGGACATGGGTAATACGGTTTTGGTTGTGGAGCATGACCCGGCCATGATGATGTCTTCCGATTACATTCTCGACATGGGGCCCGGCGCCGGATTCGACGGAGGCGAAGTCGTCTTTCATGGAACACCGAAGGAGATATGCGAAAGCGATAAGTCCTTGACAGGGTTGTATCTCTCGGGAAAACTTACCATCCCGGTTCCTGAAAAAAGGAGAGCCATGCCCGACAGGTTTATTGTCCTGGA
This sequence comes from Syntrophales bacterium, assembly GCA_049512055.1. Taxonomy (GTDB): domain Bacteria; phylum Desulfobacterota; class Syntrophia; order Syntrophales; family UBA2185; genus Fen-1135. The sequence goes on from JBEKXK010000111.1 coordinate 894, forward strand.
AGGGGCCCGTGAGCATAACCTCAAGAACATAGATATCAAGATTCCCGTGGGACTATTTACAGCCGTGACGGGTGTTTCCGGTTCCGGGAAAAGCACCATGGTGATTGAAACATTATACAAAGCCATGGCCAGGAGACTCGATAATTACCAAGGCGGCATGGGAAAGATCAAGAGGATCGTGGATCTCGGGGGAATTGAAAGGGTCATCATCATGAACCAGCAGCCTATAGGACGCACCCCCCGTTCCAATCCCGTGACGTATACGGGAATTTTTTCCCACATCCGGGATCTCTTCACAGGCCTTCCCGAATCCAGGATCAGAGGCTATAAGCCCGGCCGTTTCAGTTTCAATGTCAAGGGAGGCCGATGCGAGGCCTGCGAGGGAAACGGCCTTATCAAGATCGAAATGCATTTTCTCCCTGATGTCTATGTGACGTGCGATGTGTGCCGCGGAAAGAGATTCAATCGCGACACCCTGGAAATCAAATACAAAGACAAGAACATTGCCGATGTCCTCGACATGTCTGTAAATCAGGCGCTGTCATTTTTTGACAATATTCCGGCAGTACGATCCAAACTTCAACTCCTTTTCGATGTCGGTCTTAGTTACATCAGATTGGGTCAGTCGGCGACGACCCTCTCCGGAGGAGAAGCCCAGCGCATAAAGTTATCGAGGGAGCTGGGGAAGCGCATGAACAGCAATACCCTCTATATCCTTGATGAGCCGACTATCGGCCTTCATGCGGCAGACATTCAAAAACTTCTTGATGTCCTCGTAAGACTGGTAGATATGGGCAATACCGTCCTGGTCATAGAACACAATCTTGATGTCATCAAGTGCGCCGACCATATTATCGATCTCGGGCCCGAAGGCGGACCCGGCGGAGGTCGAATAGTCTCATCCGGCACGCCCGAAGAAGTCGCCTGTGCGGAGGAATCGTTTACCGGTCAGTTCCTGCGAAAAATATTGCCTTGACATGCATAACTACTTCCACATGAAATTTATCATCTATGATTAAATTATTTTTCATGAAGCTCCTTGCAAAGAACAGGGATATGATACTTGAAGAAAGCCGGCATATCCGGGGTTTCATGCGGCTCTTGATGAAACATAGAAATACCGGAATCGTTTGGACACAGGAAGAGACTCATGATCTTAAGTCATATGTGAAGCGCTTATCCCTCCATGTGCCTGTCTTGATAATAATAGTCTTGCCCTTTGGATTAGTTCTGCTTCCTATTCTTGCCGAAATTCTCGACAGGCGGAAAAAAAGACGCAATCAATCAGCTCACTCGTCATAACCTGACTTCACAGTGATTGTTGATGGAGCTGGTCTTTTCCGGATCTACAAGGTCATGCAGCATTCCTTCGCCTTTATGTGTCGGCGTTGGCCCGCGTCAATTTTGTTGACGGCCCGCTTCAAATTTAATAGACTCCTATTGAAATAAGCGACTGTGCACAATGAGAAAAGCAAGCACCGGAAGCGGGGGGACTATGAAAATCAGGGTAAGGGATGAAAAGATGACCAAGGCCATCAAAAAACTGGAAGGGATCGATATTGTTATTAAGACCGTCGAAGACGCCAAGAAGGCCATGCTCCTCATCCTCCGCAAGACGGAAATATCCCGCACTAAAGACTACGAAGGCTTAAGAGACATCTCCATAGCCCGGCTCGTCGAGCATACCACCAGCGCCGTGGAGTACCAGACCTATTACGAAGTCGAATTCATACTCACCGACGAACGCTTCGTCGATATGGAGATCGCCTTGATTAAGGAGCTCCAGGCCATGTTTGAAAAATTATAGCCTGAAAAAAGCCAAGTGCCAGTAATGAAGAACGAAAGAGGATGAGCTTCGCCTCAGTGAAGGAACGCAGCTTCCCGATCCTAAAATGGTCACTTTTATGCCCATGGCTTCTCTCTGCAGATACTATTTCGGTGCTGGAAGCGCTGTCAGCATGACAATGACCCGCCGCGACCGCGGACCGTCAAATTCACAGAAGAAGATCGACTGCCACGTGCCCAGAACCAGCTCGCCGTTTTCTATAAATACCGTTTCTGAAGCCCCGAGAATAGAGGCCTTGATGTGGGCCGCGGAGTTTCCCTCCACGTGCCGGTAGTTATCATTATGAGGGATAATTTTCCCCAGCTCAATCAGTATGTCCCGCGGCACATCAGGATCGGCATTTTCGTTTATAGTAACGGCTGCCGTGGTATGCGGTACAAAGACATGGCAGACGCCGCTTTTGATCTTGCTTTCTTTGAGAATGATTCTGATGCGGTCGGTGATATCGATCATTTCAGCCTTTGCATTGGTTCGCATAGTAAACTGTTTCATGGTTTTTGCTCCATCTCTAAGTCTTTGAAAACGCTGTAAATGGACATAAGGGATAACTTGCAATCCTCCCGTGCCCCGTCTTTCAGAGGGAGGAATCCTGAAAGGCCGCGAGCGCCTCTCTGACAAATGCCCTGACGAGGGCGGCATCTTTTCTCCCGTCGGGTCCTTCGACACCTGTATGCGCATCAACGCCGGCCGGACGCACATGGGCTACGGCTTTGCGGACATTCTCCGGATTGAGGCCGCCTGCAAGCATGACCGGCTTGGGAGAAATATCAACAAGCCGGCGACTGATATCCCAGTTGTGGGTCTTGCCGGTCGCACCGCAAGCGCCGGTTGCCGGATCGTATGTATCAGTCATAAATGCGTCGCAATGGGGACCGAACGCGGCAACGGATGATTCCAGCTCCGTAAGATTATTATCTTCCACAATAAGGCTCTTGATAATGGTGAGATCGGGGGCGAGCGATTTGAGTCTCGCAATCTCCGGAAGAGATATGCCGCCATGAAGCTGAACCTTGCGGGTTCCGATTTTCTTGCAAAGATCAATGATTTTTTCCGCCATGTTCAAATAGGTAATCAATACGGCAGATGCAGGCGGCATAAGCATGTTAATGACTTTGGCCGCATCCTCTGCGGACATGTCCTCCTTATGAACTGTAAGTCCAAACGGAAATCCGATCTGATGGACGCCTTCCTCCACAAGCATCATGGCTTCTGCTCTATCGGCGACACCGGCTATCTGAACGATTCCTCGCATGGAAATTTCTGCCCTGCCTGCAGGGTGCATGCTGCAGCAGTTTACGCACCCTGCAACGTTTCAATTATTATTTCGGCGGCCCCTCTGGCCTTCTTAAGAAGGGTTGCGTCATCGATGATTTTTCCGACGAGATTGACCGCACTTGCGGGAACTGGTTCAGGCCCGGTGCTCATTGGGGTCCGTCCGAAGAATATAGCCATCGCCCTTCCCGGTGGCCAGTAGCCGATATCGCCGACTATTACCTTTGTTGTCGCCGTTTCATCGAGAGATGCCGTTACGGGTATCTCAAAGTAATATTCATCGCCCCATTCGTCAGGCCTTGCCTTGATGGGAAGTCTTGCTGCGATTGCTTTTGCGCATGCTGTATCGAAGAGCTCGGCCCTTAACGTTACATTGCCTATGGTTATTTTCACCTGCGTCGGCATGACGTAAAATCCCCTCCTTTGAAGCTCTCCGCAGCAGGCTGCGGAGAATCTTCGTTTCTTAAGGAAAAGTGTCGTTCGGCATTCGCTCGCTTACGCCACAGCAAGCTACGGGGAATGCGCTCGCTACCGAATTCAATATCCAATTGCTATAGCGTTTGATGCCCTTGATTTTTTATAAGCCGTAGATGTCCGTAAACCTATCTATGATCTCCAGGAACTCAACCGGCAATCTCTCTCTGACGTTCGCGACGATATTCTCGGGTATCTCCCTGTAAAACGCATGGGCAATGCCCCCTGCAATACATGCCATCGTGTCACTGTCACCGCCGAGAGATATGGCGTTTCTTACGGCGTCTTCGAAATCTTTGGACTCGAGGAAGGCTATTATGGACTCCGGTACGGAGCCTTGAGACGACACATCGAAACGGTATTCGGGTCTTATATCGTCGAGGGTGCGGTTAAGGTTATAGGTGAAGTGTTTCTCTATCTTGCTTTTTATAAAATCCTTATCCTCGCCCTTGCGGGCAAGAAAAATGGCCAGAGCCGTGGCCTGAGCGCCTTTTATTCCTTCGGCGTGATTGTGAGTGACAGAGGCGCTTCTTGCCGCTTCTTCCAGGACCGCTACAATGGAATCGAAGGCAAAGCCTATCGGGCTCACTCTCATGGCAGAACCATTGCCCCAGCTGTTATATGGCCTGCCATCCTGAGAAAATATCCATTGATAGAACGATGACCCGTAACCTGCGCCGGGGTACCTTTGCCCGAAGGTTTTAAAGGCTGTTGCGTAATCGCATTTTTCCAAAATTGAAGAGGCTGTCGCCACTGTCAGGACCGTATCGTCCGTAAAGTGCGAATGCCGGCCGAAGAGAGGAAAGTCCGTATACTTTATGGGATGGGCCTCGTACACGGACCCGATAACGTCACCTGCAATTGCTCCTAACATATTCACTCTGAAGAGAAACGCTACACTGAAAGATCAAGATTATTGAAAAGGATTTGTCCGCGACTCTATGAAATCTCGCCTACAGTTTTATCTCCATCCCCTGGTAAACGGCAAAACACTCCAGTTCTTCATTGCTGCTGCCCGCAATTTTCCGGCAATCCGCTACTATCTCATCGATGTGCTCATCGGACCTTTCCTGGTTGTGGTGGAATAATCCGAATTTCCTGACACGCGCTTCCAGGGCCAACCTTAAGGCATCCCGATAAACAGAATGTCCCCATGTTTTCGTCTTCTTATATTCCTCCTCGGTGAATTCGGCATCATGCACAAGAAGGTCTGCGCCGGCGGAAAAATCGCGATAAGCCTGGAAATCGACTCCACCGGGATGTTTAAAAGTCAATTCATTGTCCGTGAGGAAAACGAAACTCTTGCCGTCTTCCGTAAATCTATACCCCACGCCTTGATTGGGATGGCTGAGCGGGATAGGGGCAATAGACATTGAGTTTATGCTAAAGGGCGCTTCGCAGGCCTCGTGGTAGATGATATCGGCTCTTATGTCTTCAAATTTGACGGGGAAGTTGGGAGGCGCCATGATTCTTGAAATCATCTCTTTTACGGATGCCTGCGCAAACGGGCATCCGTACATGGTAATCTCTGTCTTTGTAAAATAGATGGGCTGGAAGAAAGGGAATCCCATGATATGGTCCCAATGGGCATGGGTGAAGATCATCGTATACCGGAAGCGATTTTCGGAAATGAGCCTGTGGCCGAGAGTCCTGATACCCGAACCGGCGTCAATGATGATTATTTCATCATCTTTCGTTCTTATTTCGAGACAGGTCGTATTGCCGCCGTACTTCAGATATTCCTTTCCCGAAACCGGTATCGAACCCCTGGCACCATAGAATCTAACAATCATTATATATGATTCTCCGGATTTATTGCCTGCTTCTCTTATATCCTCAGAGATGTAAAATTCCTACCGTGGATTCTTGCCCGTTACCGTAGGATTTTCAGGGTATGCGGTCCATTCGGTGAATGAGCCTTCATAGATCTTGACGCTCGGATAATTGAGGTACCACTTGAATAAAATGAATTCATTAGTCGCTTCACGGCCTGTACCGCACATGCAGATGATGGTCTTTTCCGGCCGCACGTCGTTTACCTTAAGAATGGCAGATATCTCTTCATCAGATTTTAGAAGGCTCTTATTTGCGTCTGTCATTAAAGACGCCCACGGCACATTGACAGCGCCGGGGATGTGGCCGGGCTTGATCCAGTATGACTGGCCTTCGTAGACATCAGGGGGCCGTGCATCCAGTACCATGACATCTTTGCGATCCTTTGCCGCCTTGAATTCCTCGTATTGTATGTAGAAATCCGATTGGACGCGGACGGTGAAATCGGACGTAGATGATTTTGGAAACTCTTTCGTGAGGGGCTTCCCCTCTCCCTTCCATTTATCGAGACCGCCGTCGAGGACATAAACGCAATCATGACCGAAACGCGCCAGGCTGTAAGCCATCATCGTCTGTTCCAGACCATCACCCCACCCTTTGGCGGCGCCAGTTCCCGTATAGACCACCGCAGGGACACCCGGCTTCAGACCCGCATAACGAAGGACAGGCTGGATTGTATCCGGAGGAACATATCTGGCAGGCATGCCATCAATATACGTGCGAAGCAAACCCTCATTCAAGTAAATGGCCCCGGGAATATGCTGCTCTATGTAGTCATGAATATTCGGCTGCACATCCAGTATAACCATTTTCTGCTTTTTCAGATTCTCACTGAGCCAATCCGTAGAGATCCATTTAACTGTTCCGCTGCCGTAAGGATAGTCTTTTTTCATTGTCCACCTCTCATAACGGTTCGACGGAAATAGAACTTAAGAATGAAGCTATGAAAATTACGTCGTTACTTGAAAAATAGCCGCTCGTCTGGTCATTGTCAAGAATTTATATGTTCGGCAGGTCCGTATCATATGCTGCAAAAAAGTTTTGCTTTACATGGCAATAAACTGTGGATTTTGTTATATGCATGAAAATCAAGAGAGGTGGACATTATGAAGACCGTTAAGATCAAAGGCATGACATGCAATCATTGTGTCATGGCCGTGACCAATGCCCTAAAAGAAATCGATGGGATCACTAACGTCAAAGTGGACCTGCAAAAGGCGGAGGCAACATTCGATGAGGTCAAACCGGTAGATATGGGAGTCGTAAAGGAACGCATCCGGAAGGCGGGATATGACATCGCCTGATAAGTTGGCCGTTAAGACGACGATCTCCGTCGGAGGTATGACCTGTGCAGCCTGCGTGCGCCGCGTGGAGCAGGCGCTGAAATCTGTCGACGGTGTGACAGACGTGGCGGTCAACCTCGCCACGGCCAGGGCTACAATCGAGCATGGCGAAACATGGGAAGGGATCGAGGCGGTCAGGGAAATAATCTCCGACCAGGGCTACGATTTTCTCGGCATCCTTGACGACACCCGTCCTGACCCCATAACCGCCGCCAGGGCAAGAGAAGTCAAGGAACTGAAAATCAAATTTGCCATTGGCGCCGTTCTCAGCGTTATTATCTTCCTTGGCTCTATGCAGCACTGGTTTCCCTTTTTGGCGACAGTACCGAGACAGACGGTGCTGGTTATCCTGTTTTTTCTCACGACCCCTGTCGTATTCTGGGTAGGTAGCAGGTTTTATATCGGCGCCATAAAGGCGGCCCAACAAAAGACGACGGATATGAATACGCTCGTGGCGGTGGGGGCGCTATCCGCATACTTATACTCCGCGCTGGCCACTTTTTTCCCGTGGATTTTTTCGAGCGCCGATATAGCTCCACATGTTTATTATGACGGCGCCGCGATGATCGTCACCCTGATAATCCTCGGCCGCCTCCTCGAAGCAAGAGCGAAAGGCAGGACGTCCGCGGCCATCAAGAAACTGATGGGACTTAGACCGAAGACCGCGCGTGTAATCAGGGGCGATAAAGAAGAGGACATTCCCATTGAAGAAGTTGCGAAAGGAGATCTGATCGTCGTCCGGCCGGGAGAAAAGGTACCCACTGACGGCGTCGTCGTTTCCGGCGGCTCTTCCGTCGATGAATCCATGCTGACCGGTGAAAGCATGCCTGTCGTCAAAGAGGCCGGGGAGCACGTATTCGGCGCCACGCTGAACAAGAGCGGCAGCTTCACCTTCAAAGCAACAAAGGTGGGAGCAGAGACTGCCCTGGCCCAGATCATTCGCCTCGTCGAAGAGGCGCAGGGTTCCAAAGCACCCATCCAGAGACTAGCCGACAAGGTCGCGTCCATCTTTGTGCCTGTTGTCTTTGCCATTGGCATATTTACATTCATTGTCTGGTACTTCTTTGTTTCCGATCACATTTTCAGCCGGGCCTTATTGAATTTTGCATCCGTCCTGGTAATTGCCTGCCCTTGCGCCTTGGGTCTCGCGACGCCGACGGCAATCATGGTGGGAACTGGCCTCGGCGCAGAACACGGCATTCTGATTAAGGGCGGGGAAAGTCTGGAAAACGCCTACAAGCTCACGACGGTGGTCTTCGACAAGACCGGTACGCTGACCAAGGGAGAACCGGAGGTAACGGATATTGCGGCCGCGCCGGGCTCTGAACAGAACAGCGTCCTTGAGATTGCCATGTCCATCGAGGCCGTCTCCGAACATCCCGTTGCCGCGGCCATCGTAGAGAAGGGACGCCTTGGGGGTATGGTCGCTCTTCCCGTGGAAAAATTTGAGGCTTTCGCCGGTCTCGGCGCCGGGGCGTTTATAAGAGGACGGTACTGTCTTCTCGGAAACCGCAAGCTCATGGAAATGAAAGAGATCAGGCTCGAAGGCCTCGCAGCAAGAGCGGTAACGCTCGCCTCTGAAGGGAAAACATTCGTATTCATCGCCGAGGGGAACCATGTGATCGGTCTTATCGGCCTTGCCGATGTGCCCAGGGAATCGGCAAAAGAAACTGTCACCACGCTGAAGAAGATGGGCTTGAAAGTCGCTCTCATCACGGGAGATAATATGAATACCGGAAGAGCCATCGGCGGCGTCCTCGGCATAGATCATATCATGGCGGATGTATTGCCGGGAGACAAGGCGGCGGAAATAAAACGACTTCACGAACAGGGCGAGGTTGTTGCCATGGTGGGCGACGGCATTAACGATGCGCCCGCATTGGCAGCGGCGGATATAGGGATTGCCATCGGCGCCGGCACGGACGTGGCGATAGAAGCGAGCGATATAACCCTTATCAAGGATGACCTGCGCTCCGTACCTATGGCGATCAGGCTTTCCCAAGAGACCGTAAAGGTGATCAGGCAGAACCTCTTCTGGGCCTTTATCTATAACATTCTCGGCATTCCTATTGCCGCGGGCGCTTTGTATCCTTTTTTCGGAATTCTTCTCAACCCGCAGTTTGCCGCAGCCGCCATGGCGCTGAGCTCCGTATCTGTAGTGAGCAACTCCCTGCGCCTCCGAAGGACAAAATTTCTCAGTCCATTGGTTCCTTCGAAATGACACATTGCTGCGCGAGCCAGCGTCCTCCTTCTTTTTCAAACTCGGATTTATCGGCGCCGCGGACGGGGCGGGTTCGGTCTCGGTGAAGATTCGCTAATCTTGTTCCAGGCAAAACACCAAAGGCAGGATCAGCTGTTTTCCGCGCTGTCAATTATTCCCTGATCTCCGGCGAGGCGTGCGGATCAAAGGGATTCGTTCTCATGGCGAACTCGTTCCCCGAGACCCAAACGACAAACCCGCCATCGAACTGTTCGTCAAAATTAAATCAGAGAGAAAAGAAACGGAAGAGAGGCGCAAGAGAAAGCAAAAACGGTAAATCTTTACATCAAAGAAGTGCTTTTCCATCCAATTTAGTCGTGATCTTTTCTAATTCTGAATCAATCCAGTCAGCAAAATTCTGAACGGGACAAGCAGTAATAATTCGTTCGGACTTAAGCCATCCGCTTTGTAGGGCAACAACCCAATATCTTAGTTGATCTTCACTGTCCTTTTTAAATCCAAATATTGGTCCTCCGCTCATCCCACTAATATCTTCGATAACGTATTCCGAATTCGCGATTTTATCTGGTATTCTTCCGTAAAACCGCGGCAAATCGGTTAATATTTCCGAAGGTGGTTCATAGATACGTTGGACCGGTATGAGTACACAACCTTTAATAACGACTTCCGTGTTCATCGGTAGTCGCACCAGTTCGTCTGGTAGCCCTATCAGCAAATAGAAATCGAAATCTTCAGGAATGCCTATGCGCCATGCCTGTTCATTCAGCGGTTCAATATTATTGCGGTTTAAAAGATTGCGGTAATAAGGGCTTAAGTAAATCAAGGCATAGTCCATGCCAAACCTGTCATCATAGAAAAAGAGCTTAAACGCATCATCAAAATCAAACGGAATCGGCATGTTGAATCTTGCCCCTAAGGCATCGCTATCATCTAAATGCCAATCGCCAAGTAATTGTCCTTTTTCCTTCGCAATTCTTATTCTTTCAGTTACATGCTCTGCTGTAATCCAGAACCAGTGATCCCGAATAGAAATTACAAAACCGGACACATTGTCATAATGCCCACGACCAGAATTTTCAGTGGAGCGTTGACCGGGCGTTTTATCAAACCAACCCAAACTTATAAAATGCCGCGCAAAAAAACCTACTAATTCTTCACGAGAAGGGTATTGATACATGCCTAATTCCATTTTATTTTTTAGACTTACTTCCTTTAATCATCTTAAAAAGTCATTCTATGATACCCGTTTTCATTTCCTCCGGGAATTGCAAATATTTTTCAAAATTATCATTCGAAGTTGCACCATTCTTCAGGCTATCTTCAGTCCGGTGATATACACTTGGATTGTGGTTTTACCGATTCAGGGCATCACCCTATTGCCTCATAAATAAATGTTACCGAAGGATAGAAGTGGTTAAGGAACGTTGACTCATAATATATGTTACTCAGAGGGATAGGATTTTTTTAAGTTTTGTTTCCATGGTTTTTCTTA
>JBEKXK010000112.1:0-11826 GCA_049512055.1 Syntrophales bacterium
TTGATGTCCATGTCGATGATCCATTTGACGCTTGTCCATGTTCTTTGAATTGCAGTTAATGCCGTATGGCAAGAACGTTTGGGACGAAATCCATGTGAGCTATCGCAAAAAATAGGCTCATAGATTTGCTCCAAGACAATTCTCATCACTTCTTCAACAAGCTTATCATCGCCTGAAGAAATGCCCAGTGGGCGCATCTTGCCGTTTGCTTTGGGAATGTAAGTTCTTCGTACTGGTTTGAATCTGTAACGACCTTCCTTGAGAAGCTTTATGATACTAATAGCCCTCTCGTCGGAAAATCCATCCATAGTAGTTCCGTCTACGCCTCTGGTTATTGCTCCCTTGTTGGGATATATCTTGGCATATGCTCGAATCCACAGCTCAGGATTTTCCATTAGTCGGAACAGACCGTTGACACGCTTTCCTTGCATGGAAAGTTCACCTAGTTTATTCAACCTTCTGATTGTAGTATCAAGTAGCATCAGCACACTCTCCTTTCAGTTTTAGTTGAATAGTTCAGAAAGCTGCTTCCCTTTCCCCCAACAGAGGACTTTTCACCGATATTGCTATCGACTTATGGTCTTGTTGGTACCGTCTCATAATGGACGGTCTGCTGATCCCATTACGGGCCAACCTTGGGTAATATGGAAGCTCCGTCGCCATACAGGTTCCTGCTTTTAGAGCTTGTAACCAGCTTAGGCGATCCCGCATTTACGCATGGTTAGAGATTCACCGGGGTTAGGTACCTCGTTCGTCCCTTTTATCCTTCTGATCGAAGGCATGCCAGGTAGACAGGTTATGACAGCAGATTCCACTTGCCGTCACACTACCTGGTCTGACGTTTCAGCTACCTTCCGTCAGCGCCAGGTCTGAGACCATGAGGACTGAGGTTCAAGCAATATAGCCTTTACCATACCCGATTTACGTTGGCACAAACGGAAAACTGGTAGCTATTTCCGCGAGTACCTTTTCCCAGCATGCTACACTCCCCCCTCCCTTTCGGGATTCAAGCCCTTGTGGACAGGGATAAGCTGGGTGCGTACAAGACATTCTCCTGCATTCTTGGCGGTGTTACCCGCGCTCCAACCAAGCGCCGATACGGCGCACGAAATCAGACCTGATCTCCGTGAATTCCAATCGTATCGGGTCTCGCGGCTTGGATATCTTCATGAGCCATCTCCCGGCGTATCTGCCGTACACCATCTGGCAGTATGCCGCAGTCTGTATTCCAACGGTCTCGCTCCCGCCGGTTTTGATATCGACTATGCCTTCGGAAGCGCCTATCCGACAAACGATGTCGGGGGTCCCTGCATAACGGTACCTGGCGGAGTAGCAAGGTTGCTCTATTGAGACTATTTCCGGCTTATATATATCCTGCCACTTCCTGACTTCGTTTCTTACTTCCACGAGCTCCGGGGGCGCTTCGGTTTCGTCAATGTCGTCGCCGCTCAAGACAATCGCGACAACCTGATGAACCGCTATACCCCAGTCGGACGCTTTTTCCATAATGTCCGGCTCAACGATGTCGCCGGTATAGGGAGAATAATAATACTCTCTCCTGCAGACGGCGATCTTCGTCCACGTACCGATGACTTGCGTCACGGACGGGACAGGTGAACCGTTCCACGTATAGAGGTGGTTTTCGCTATTAAATTTTAACATGGAGTGATTTTGAATTGTCTTTAAGAGGCTTGCACCCTCAGAAAAGAAGGGCTTTGCTTCTTGTCTTGGGAAGACATAGGTTATGGCTTTGCAAGTCTTGGGTCGTAGATAAACGGTTCTACATCTACTATCTTGACAGTCGCCATGTCCGGGTGGTGAGGGTTGATTAAGATGTTATATTCTTGCTGAACGTGGACAGAAGGAACTTTGATCAGAAGAAAGGTGCCGGCATTTATCCATTTCAAGCCCACATTCTGAAGAGCTGTCGGGGCGGGATATTGCCTCCAATTGCCCGGCAAGCCGGCCGTCGCTATTGCGTCTATCGAATTATCTGGAACCTCAATAGATGCTATGCTTAGCGGCATGCGATGTGTTTTGGAGATGCCGAGCATGCGACCCAGGAACTCCAATGCGGCAAGCGCCCGGGTTTCCGACGCATAGACGACAGAAACTCCCTTCGGACTCCACCGCCCGCCATAAAGCTCCGGTCCCTTCCCGGAAAGATCACGTATATACGCACTTTTCGCAATTCGATATACGATTATCATGCGAATATACCGTGTTCTATCCTTCCGAGTTCGTCAAGAACCATGTCGATACCGAAATTCCATCTCAACAGGTTGATGGGTTCCTTATCGCCCAGAACCGCGTTTTTTGTTTTTAGCCATTCTTCACACAATTCCGGATCTTCAAACACTTCCTTACATCTTGCCACAACCATTGCTACGCGTAAGATGCGTTCGGTAATGGCGCTGTTGAGTTTCTTGTTGGATTTTTCTTTCTTATACCTTTCGATTGTTCTCGAACTGACATGCAGCATCGGAGCAATCTCACCCGGCTTCAAGTATAAAATCCCTTCCAGCTGCGCTATTGCTTTTCTAGGCAAACCTTTCTCCGTTAACTTTAGCAGATCAAAGGGGGTTTGCATTTCATCCTTGATGCCAAGCAGTTCGGCAGCGTGATACATTGCTATCGTTTTCCTCCTTTCCTTTCTTTGGGTGATTCACTTTATTCTATGACATTTGTCATAATATTACCGCCAAATGACGGTAATGTCAATACGTAAAAAAGTAAACACTCTACTAAGAAGTTTTGCCCTCATACTCTGTGTAATCCGGTGGACTGATTTTCAAGAGGTGCTCATAGGCCATCGTTCAATGTCCCTTCCATATCCCTGTAAGCCCCGAGGCCTTCTTTTGCAGCCTCGCGGTACTCCCGCGCCAGCCTCTCATTTCGCCTTTCGCCGATGAGCTTTTTTATCGCCAGCGTAACGAATTTACTCCTTTCCCCGGGAGGAACCTCTTGTTTCAATTCAGAATAGGTGCCTTCAGGAAGTGAAATATTTACCCTGACAGAAGACATAACACACCTCCTTGTCGCATATTTATTACACACTTATTGTATACACCAATTAGTCTGTCAATACTTTTCTAAGAGCTGCAACTTGCCGTCCCGTTTGACATCCGCCGGACCAAAGAAGACCATGACATGGGCGGCGGGTTTGTGGATTTACTCTCATCCTGCCGGCAGAGGTTGCCGTAGGAACAGTAAGAGCACTGCCAGGAAGTGCGCGAGAAAGAGCGCGGCGGCAGTATGGAGGAATTCGCACATTCCTCCACTTTTTCAAACCATTCAATGCCGGCACCGTATAAGCCGGTGAACCGGTTTTCAAGAGGTGTAATCATGTCTCCCTGTGAAGATGAAGCCGAAAGGATTTCCAGAAAGTCCGTCTTGCAGTCATAGCCAAGCAGGAAATCCAGGTATGCGGATGTATTCTTGTTCTTGAAGAGAAGAACACACTGCGTCAATCCGGCCCCTTTCATCAGGAAACAGCACTTTATCAATTCTTCGAGGTACGTTTCGCCTTCCAATAGTTCTTCAAAGGCTTTCTGTACAACCGGCTCAATCTGCAGCAAGTAGTGTCTGTTCATCATATCCGTCAGGACGCCGTCGATATCGGCTTCCAGCGGATATTCCTTATTACCCATGAATTCGACCAGGCCGCAGAGTACCCGCGTATTCTCACACGATAGACGATAAGCGGATTTCTCGCGTATCGTCTGCAGGGTGAGTTCTCTCAGCGCTTTGTGCTCGCATGAAAGACTCTGTGCCCGATCGGGGAGTGTTCGGGGGATTCCCATACGCCAGTATACAGTCGCTCGCAGGCATCTGTCTTTACCACCGACGAACGACGGGTGCGGCTTATAGGGAATTTCCTGAGGTTCTACGCCGTTTACGGCGTGTAGAACATTGGCTAACATTAAGATGTATCTCTTACTCGTAACAGAAGTACTTTATGGGTAAGAAGTCTACCTCGGGCTTCAAGATTTCCTCTTTTGAAAAAATCCGTCCGCAGAAGTTGACGACAACTCTTCTCTCAACGGTGACCGGTTTCCCGAAATCATAATCGGATCCCCTGAGACTGTATGCAAAAGGGTATCCTGCAGGAGGTTGGTCTTCGCGGTTTTCGACATACTTTACATCGTGCTCGGTTATCCTTCTGCCGCGTCCGTGTCCCAGACCTATTGCTACGTCATGATATTTGAAGCATGGCACGGCTGGTAGATCGGCTATGTTATGCATACGATCACCTTTCTTTTGATGATTAACATTCATCGGTCAGAAGACCACAGTAAGGACAATATCTGTGTCCGAAATCGTTGTAGTCGTCTCCGATTTTCAACAACTCGATCCTGAAGACATTGCCGCAGTTCTCGCAGATCTCCGCATCGTCTTTTGCCGGCGCATCATCTGTGAGGTTATCTTCCGGCAGCAAGACTCTGTCTGTCTTTGGTGTTGTCATGGCGTTTGTTTCCTTTATTCCCTTTTTGTGATTCTCTGAAATCAAAGAACCTGTCGAGGACGTCCCTGATGTTACAGAACTCATGTGTCATTTCAGCGATCTGCTTTTCGTCCGAAATCGCTCTGATTGACCTGCATAACAACCCTGCCCGGCATATTGCCAGGATGGACAGATATCTGAACCGAATGTCGGAGATTGCATGGTCGCCAAAGTTCTTCCTGAATCTGGTCTCAAGTCTTTCCGTCTCTTTATCCAGGACATCTATGACGTGATGGACGTTTTGCACTGCCGGAACACTGTCGGCTCTCTCTTTTACTCGCGGTTTTGTGCGTGGCGCAGCCATTTCTCTATGAGCTTCCCACAAAGTTCTTAAAGTAATCATGGAGCTCGATATGCTTTTCCATGATTTCCTGGGGTGGGCTTGTTTTGAGTGATTCCGTAATGGAGTTGTAAAGGCTCCAGGCATTCCGGGGTTTGAATTCCGGGTATTGGGGTCTGAGCCATTGGGTCTTGGCAACCGCCATTTGCCTGGGACTGATGATGTCTTTTCCGTAAAGCACCCCCATATGGGAGAATCCCACATCGTTGTCGTTAAAAGGGAAGGCCCTGAACTTATCCGCATCATCAAGGATCTGCGCATAGTTGAGCTGTGCTCTGTAGCATGTGGTTATAGCCTTTTCCTCCAACTCCACCCATACCATTTTGGTATGTTTCCTCATGATGGTAATTGAACCGGAAAGGGCCAAGTTGTCACACACGAACACACTCGCACCGCACGCAAGGCCGACACTCATCGACTTGTCGTATGAATTGCGAAAGCCGATGGCAAGGCCGATATCATCAATGGTGTTCTTAAACTGAAGAACCCCGAAAAGCTGGTGTCCCTCCCTGGCAAGCCCATAGGATTCTTTTGACAGGGTAAAGCCAGTCAGAATGTCCCGGGCGATGGCCAATAGCTTGGATGTCAACCCATAATGGCTCACAGGCTGATAAGTTTCTGTTTCCGGGGGGACGGGAATGATGTCCAATTCGTCTCTGGTACACGCCTTTGCCCCTTTGTGTAAGCATAAAATGCCCTCGTTCATAAAATCCTCCTGTTTTTCCTTTATTCGGTTATGTCGTGTGAATTTTACTCCCGGATGGTCCCGGAGTATTTGTTGATTATTTGCGTGGCGGGGATACCTATCAGGGTCCCGATTTAGAGGCGTACTCCAACAACTTTCATCCGCGCCAGGTCGAGAGTCACAATGCATTTTTCAATGCATTCCGTTTTTATCAGCCTGAGTGCGCCCGAAAGAGTGAAGAGTCCTTTGATCCCTTCGAACTTGACAGACTTTCCTTTTCGGGAAGTAATCACCGCCGTCACTTTCAAGCCTCGTTCGGTTCCTACCGGATTGCCTTTTTTATTAAGCTCTATCGTCATGTGCTTTTCTCCTTCCGATGTTATTTGATGTTAAATGATGTAAATTGACGTTAATGGCCGCACTGAGAACATATGATTTCAGGGTGCTTGCCGTTGTAAATGGTGATTGAATTTCCGAGAAAGTAACCGAAGGTTACGTGGTGTCCGCAATCCAGCCGGAATTTCCTTCCCTTGAGGCTTTCAATAATCTCTCTCAGGGATTCCTGGCTCTCGTAAACTTTTCTCTCTCTTTCGGTCATCGCTTATTTTTTTTGTTTTTCCCCGGGCGCGTAACAAGGCACTCGAAAATGGAATGTTAAAGATTCTTTACAGTCAGAATCATTAACCAATCTTGACGAGGAAAATTTTTTGTATTGTAACGTCGCCATGTCAATGCTCCTCGTGCCGCGTCCTTTGTACTGCCGCAACCAGATGCAATTCCCCAAACTTCTATCATGGTTTCACCTCCGGTTATCGCATCGTAACTGCCAGGGTCAGGAAGAACGCTCCCCAGAACCCCAGAAAGAACAGATAGGCAAATCTCTTCATGTTTGTCTTTCTCCTTTTTGTCGTTTTTAACCGGCCGGAAGAAAGACTATTGTGCCCCATCGGGGAACATAAATTCTTTCCCCTGGCGGGTTTGTTGAAATGGTATTTTCTTTTTTTGGTTTTGTTTGTTAAGCGGCTGCAAATGCTCTAAGACTTGTTATTACAGCCTGCTTTCTCCTGATGACGAAATCAAAAGATATCCTTGATCCCGTCTCCGGAATTTTCTGTTTGCCGATCATGAAGGGGATATCAATGTTTTCGATGAACAAAAATTCTCCGAAAAAACATCCCTTTACGATGGCGTCTTTCAAAAAATAACGATGTCCTTTTCTTGTCTCTATTCTTCCGCCCATAGTCTCTTTCCTTTCTTTCCTCTATGTCAGGCGAAAGAACGCATTTATCTCGTTGCAGGAGAAAAACGCGTGCTCTTCCCCTGACGGGTTATGAGTCGTGGCAAGGATAGCGAAATAGCTTTCGCTGTCGTGATTGCCCCTGTTTTGATGTGTTGGTGGTTGTTTTGGCAACTGAGAAAAACATTCCAGGCTGGAACTGAAGTTGCCGTTCTTTTACTTATTTTGTTTGCTTAGGATTTTTCTGAGATTTTGAAATTAAACGATGTTTAGGAACAAGCATTTCTAAACGCATTGTGGAGAACTATGGTTCCCTTTGCCGTCGATCTCGAGATGTCTTCATCGATTAGAAACTTGAGCATTCTACGCTATGGCCCTGACTTCCTCGTCTGAAAGGTGTTTTGCAGCATAAGCCAAAGCAGCTAGAATATCTTCCTTCGTTAGGTCGTATTCAGACATAACTTCTTCATAGGTCATACCACCGGCCAGTTTTCCAATAATCAAATCCACCGGAACCCGAGACCCCTTTATGACAGGCTTGCCAAATCTAATCTTTTCGTCAACCACTATTCTGTGAGCGATTTCCATTTTACTTACTCCTGACAATTGAAAGTTTTGTAATCATCTGCCATGTTTTATCAATAGATCGCCTTTCTGTAAGGTTATCATGGCGACTATTATACACTTTTTTATCTCTTTCGTCCGATATTGTTCCCATTTTTCTTTTTTCTCCATATTGTTTTCTCCTTCTTCAGTCATACTCATACATTATTTTTCAAAATTAATGTTCGGCCAGAAGAAAGATAATAGTGTCCCTTGTGGAAAAATGAATTCTCTCCTCTGACTGGTCCTGTTAGTCAAATAGTTCCGCTAATAAGTTTTTTTTGTTTGGATTACTCTCACAGCATTCCATTGTGTGGACAGGGGAAATGCATGATGGAGCACGATTGACGGCGGTACAGAAGAAATGCATCCTACTTAGAATGTAATCTTCACTTCCGGTTTTTTGAGGCAATAAATGAATTATCGCCGGATGTCAGGGCAGCAATACTTTAGGGAAAGCATCTGACTGCCAGTTACGGGCATGCAGCGTCATCGCCAGGTAGTTAAAGCATAAACTGCAAAACTTCATTTCTTAGTTAGGCGAACATGTTGTTCCGCTGTGCCGGGGAGTAGTTAAATAATAAATGTGGAGTTAAATGATATATATATTTATATATTACTCCTTTTTTTATTCATTGCGGTAAATTTCTTCTATCTTTTTTGAAAATAAATCATCGGCTGTAAAGGCATTTGTCCTTGACTTTCAACGTATTTTAGGACAAATAAAGTCGACAAGAATACCAACGATCATCTTTGCACGACTACCGCAATCAGCTGTCGACATGTTATTAAACTGCCGGTCGTTTTAGGCGGCGATTAAACCAAGAAAATATCCGGTTATGTATGATGAAAATCAGATCTGCTCGATTCTCAACAAGGAGGATCTTGTGAACAAGGCTACGCTCATTGAGGCTCTGTGTAAAAAGGAGAACCTGACAGGGAAAGAAGCATTTGATGTCGTCAACCTGATTTTTAAAGGTTTCACAGGGGCACTCAAGCAAGGCGGCAGGATAGAAATCAGGGGTTTCGGGACATTTGTTGTAAGAAATTATAAAGCATACACGGGCAGGAATCCGAAGACTGGAGTAAATATCAAGGTAGCTTCAAAGAGATCGGCATTTTTCAAAGCAGGCAAGGAACTTAAAAAGATGGTCGATGGTAAAATGTAGGGAATTCGTGCCGTGACGATTCTAATAGGTTGAAATGCAAATTTACCGCGTTGGCGGATCAATCAAATACTGAAAGGGGGGGATGGAGGAATGAATAAAGGAGATCTTATCAATGAAGTTGCAAAAGTAACATGCAGTAAGTCTTGTGCAGTACAGGCCGTAGACGCTTTCCTGGGGACGGTCAAGAAAGCTCTGAAGAAGGGAGACAAGGTGGCTCTCGTCGGTTTTGGGACGTTCTCTGTCGCTAAAAGATCTGCCAGAATGGGAAGAAATCCGCAAACGGGTAAAGAGATTAAGATTGCGGCAAGAAAGGTCCCCAAGTTTACAGCTGGCAAGGCGTTCAAAGATTCTGTGAAATAATTTATAGTTATATAATGAGTCAGAAGAGGGTGGGAGAAGTTACCCGCCCTCTTTTGTTCTGGACTAATCATAAACTGTTATTACTGGGTATACATGGATGAATTCTGTAAGAGACTTGATTAAACCATATTTAACAGACGATCAAATTTTGTCAGTTAGAATCGTTGCCCCCGCGGATTTAGATGAACCGGCAATTCTGCGGGTAATTGTTGAATACAAAGACAAACATGGGCAAACCATTACCCTAAAATGTTTCCCCCCCGACGATACTTCATCATAGAGCGATAAAAGGCGTGCTGTGGATCCCAAGAGAATTCCACTCCGTATCGTATTTGATGTGAAAAAGTAATCAACGCGGGTCCGTCATAATGGAGGCATAGGCCGACCAAGAAGAAGAATGTGAAGAAAGGACTTGCCTTACTGGATAGTCGAGGGGAGAAAGGTAATAGTGCAATATTGGCTGAGAGCATTGTCAGGTGAGCATACGGGTGGCCGAGCCGCCTAGTCCGCCAGATATTATCAGGAATTGCGAGAAACAATTTCAATAGACCATCTGACAGGGAATTCCCTCTGATTCAAATGCTGTTTTCAATTCCTCTCCCTTCTCTGAAAAAAAGCTGTCTTCCATGGCCCACTGCATCCCATATTTTTTGTATGCCCAGTCTGCGTAATGATAGTTAAGCCTGTCAACGATCACATACTCCACTTTACCTTTAAGCGCACTAACCAGACCCCCTGCACCCGGAAGGATCGGTGACACCATGGCAAATGTCCTGATCCCTGCCGCGTGAAGACGCGCCAATGCTTCGATCCTCTTACTGGATGGTGATGCCCCAGGCTCAAAGATCTTCCTTATACTTTCATCCGTCGTGGTTATGGTAAATCCGACCTCGACATTATCTCTTCTCTTCAGTATCTCAATATCCCTGAGGACAAGGGAGGATTTGGTCTGAACTGTAAAAGGCCAACCGTTTTCCACAAGGATCTCAAGACATCGTTTAGTGAGCATATACCTCTTTTCCAATGGTTGATAAGGATCGCACACGCCGCTTATCCACACCGTCCCGACCTTTTTCTTCTTCACCTCTGAGGCTAAAAGCTCAGGGGCATTTATCTTTATATCGACAAACTCCCCCCATTTTTCCTTGTGCCCCGTAAACCTCTTCATAAATTTGGCGTAGCAGTAGAGGCAATCATGCTGGCATCCTACGTAAGGATTTAAAGCATAATCATAGATCTGAGACCGCGATAGGATACTCTTTGCCTTTATCATCCTGATATTCATTGCTTATATTTTTATCATGGTTTGTCTAATTTCAAAAGCCGTACTTGATATAATGGAGCATCGAAGGGTTACCGTTCCTTGAGGGTTTAAAACAAGTTTATGGAGCAGATGCTTCTGCGCAACGCCGAAAACTGGATATCCAAGCTTTCAAATACTATCGTTCATATCCGACTGTCAGTTCGGTTTATTGATCACAGGATCAAAGGTACAATGCCTGAACTGTATATTTTTCTGCTCAACAAGAAAGTGAATATCTTCCTGAAATAGAGCATACGGCAATTTTAACAGATATATATGATTTCAAATGGTAATCAGTTTTCCATTGACATTCAAGGCCATCCTCTCCTATGCTTCCTCCACGAAAAAGCAATGCCTTATCAAACAATAAGCCTGCGACAGAAGCGACGAAAGTCTAAAGTCATGTCGTCTGGTAAACGCCGCACGTTCCTGGGGGGTGAATCCGTGGACCACAAACAAGAAAAGGAATTGCATAAGAGGACGGAAAGAAAACGGGACAATAAGGAAAAAAGGAAAAGCGAGATGACCCGAGAGCAAGAAGAGTCAAAGGGAACCCGGGTTATCCGTCCCCTCTGGTTCGCCGCGGTGGGGTTCATTCTTGCCATGGCGGTATTGCTCTCCTGGTTTTTTCTCCGCTAGTCTCAGGCCATTCTCGCAAGAGCCGCATCCGATAGCCCGTAGATTATGCAACACTATTGGAGCCAATAGTGCTTCCTGCAATATGTTGGCGGTGATAAGGATTATGCAATCTTTCTGTTGATAATGATCAATACTATAGAGAACCCAATTACTCTGGAGATTCCAACATTCAGTCATAACGCTTCATAGAGAAGAGACGTGCAGAAGATGTCTGCCTGGATTTCGGCACACCAGTAGCACCTTCGCCAACACTCATCCCCGTCTTTTGTGGCACCTATTCGTTGACATACAATTGCAATTTACCTATAATTCCTCTCTCAGAAAGCAAGTCCTTATCAAAAGGAACTATCCTACACTTATGCGCCATAAAGAACTTCATCACTCTGAACGAATCGGATGGCTGCGCGCTGCTGTCATGGGCGCCAACGACGGCATATTGTCTACCGCAAGCCTGATTCTGGGCATCGCTGCCGCCGGCGCTACAGGTGGCTGCGCGCTGCTGTCATGGGCGCCAACGACGGCATATTGTCTACCGCAAGCCTGATTCTGGGCATCGCTGCCGCCGGCGCTACAGGACATACAGTGCTCATCACAGGAATTGCTGGACTCGTTGCGGGTGCCATGTCCATGGCTGCTGGAGAATACGTCTCCGTAAGCTCACAGGCAGATACCGAAGGAGCGGACTTGGTGCGCGAGGGGAAGGAATTGGACACCGACGACAAATTTGAGCGAGCGGAGTTGGCAGAAATCTATGTTTCCAGAGGCCTTGATCCAGCTCTCGCGCGGCAGGTCGCTAACCAGCTAATGGTGCACGACGCTCTCGGCGCCCATGCGCGTGACGAACTCGGCATTTCTGAGATCCAGCATGCTCGCCCGGTGCTGGCAGCATTTGCGTCGGCGGGTACTTTCGCTATCGGAGCTGCCCTGCCGCTTATGGTTGTACTTCTTGCTCCCGCAAAAATGTTCGCGGTGTCTATTGTGGGCAC
>JBEKXK010000113.1:0-11263 GCA_049512055.1 Syntrophales bacterium
TAAGAAAAACCATGGAAACAAAACTTAAAAAAATCCTATCCCTCTGAGTAACATATATTATGAGTCAACGTTCCTTAACCACTTCTATCCTTCGGTAACATTTATTTATGAGGCAATAGGATGAGAACTGCAAAATATCTCGTCCCCATTCTGATACTGTCGATTTCCCTGTTCGTCGTCATTCCTCAATTCGCCCCCGGCTACGTAATGGCGGACGAAAAAGAAACGGTGATACAGATAACAGCGAAGAAGTTTGAATATTCACCTAAGGACATAAAGGTGAAGAAGGACATTCCCGTCGTGTTGGAGTTCACTTCCCTCGATAGACTGCATGGATTCAATTGTCCGGGCCTGGGAATACGCGCCGATATCGTCCCGGGAAAGACAAACCAGTTGCGTTTCACTCCCAACAAGGCCGGTACTTTTCCTTTCCACTGCGACAACTTCTGCGGCCTCGGTCATGAAGGAATGACGGGGACCATCACCGTCGAAGAATAATTTCCTGTATCCTCCGTTATGAGGTGCAGGTACAAGTCCGCGTATTTTTTTGATAGATTTCAGACTGTATCCGGAATGGAAGCAGTTGCGTATCTTTGTGACAATCCGGCTCGACTATCCCCATAGTGCCACATTTTACCCGATCGCCATGTCCCATAAATATTTCTGGTTGACATTTATTATTTGGTGTGCCAAATAAATAACCCGATGGATGAATTCCGTTGAGGTTATAGAGATGCCCCCTGATGACAGACTCATATATCTGCTATTTACAGCCCAGCAGAAACTCCGCACTCACTTGAAAAAGATGATGGCCAAGGAGAATGTCAGAGTGACCACGGCACAGGCCGGCATCCTGTTCCTCCTGAAGCAGAAGGACGGTCGGACCATGAGCGAGCTGAGCCAGATCCTTTCGATTGACAATTCGACTATCACCGGCCTCGTGGATCGGCTTGAAAAAACGGGATTGGTCCGGAGAAATGCAGGCACCCATGATCGCAGGGCGTCGCACGTCTTCATCAATCCGCAGGGCTTGGAAGAAGTGGACAAGGCGAAAAGGGTCATCAGAATGGTAAACCAGGAAGTAAAGAATGGATTTTCAGCGGAAGAGCTCGAATCCTTCAACAGGATTCTGAGAAGTTTCTTTCATAAATTTGATTCCGGTCCGACCTGAGAGTTGAAAGATGTACGCAAGCAGCAAGAAAGATATCCCCTCTCTGATGGAGAAGGTGGCCGCATTTGCCGCAAGCGAAATTGCCGCCAGGCCTGATATGAATGATAGCGATGATTTCCCCCTGGATATATGGAGAAAAATGGCGCGCGAAGACCTCTTTCGCCTGGGAATCCCTGCAAAATACGGAGGGACAAAAATTGCTTACGACACGCTTGTCCTCGTCGGCGAAGCTTTAGTCAATCATGGACATAACATGGGGCTTGCCCTGTCCTGGATAATTCATCTCTTGGCTTCAGGTTTCGTGATCGGGAAATTCGGGAGTCCATCTCAGCGGAGAGAGTATCTGCCGAAGATGGCAGACGGTCTCATTACGGCCTCCATCGCCTTTTCCGAACTTGGAGCTGGGGCTGACCCCCGCTACATAAAAACAACGGCCCGTCGCGAAGGAGATCATTTTATTTTAAACGGCGAAAAGGCTTATCTGACCAACGGCCCTCTGGCAGACTTCTTTGTGGTTTATGCCGTAACCGGTGTGGCCGAAGGGAAGAATCAGTTCACGGCCTTCCTTGTTTCGAAAGACAACCGGAATCTAACAGTCACGGAAGTGATGAAGCTGGATTTCCTCAGGCCATCCCCCCACTGCATGATCAGATTGGAAAACTGTTCTGTGCCGATTTCAGCAATACTCGGCAGGGAGGGAACGGCTCTCGAAAAAATGGCGCGGCCTTGCCGTGCATTGGAGGATGGGCTCTTGAACGGTCCCATCTTGGGAGGCATGTGCAGGCAGATGGAACTCATCCTCGATGGCCTTCGTAAACAAGGCGCGATGCCGGCTGACGATGTAATGAGGGGCCTCGGTGAAATGGAGACACGGCGGCAGACTCTGCGGTGGATGGCCTGTGAAGCAGCGAAACGGATGGAAGAAAAGGACGGTAAGCGCGAGTCTGAGACATTACTCATGTCTTTTCGGGCCATGGCGGCGGACTGCCAGTCCCTGGCAGCGCAAGTCATGGAGATATCTGGTATCAGCATGGACGGAGAACTAGCAGCCATGACAAAGGATATACGCCGCACACTTGACTTGCTGAGAGGCGGAGACCCCTCGAGGCAGAAAAAGATAGGTGAAAAGATTATTGTGAGGAAGGAGTCAAATGAGCACATTGGACACTAAATTTGCCACCGTGGAGGTGGTTCGCAGGGGACTCAAGGACGTGGGCTACATTGCTACGACGCAAATCGCCCACACGGTATATCTGGCTTACCACCTGGGAAAGCCCGTCCTCGTGGAAGGGCCCGCAGGTGTGGGAAAGACGGAACTCGCCAAGGCGGCCGCTCTATTCATGGGAGTTCCCCTTATCCGGCTGCAATGCTATGAGGGGCTCGACGAGTCGAAGGCCCTGTACGAATGGAAATACGGAAAGCAGCTTCTCTATACCCAGCTTTTGAAAGACAAGCTCGACCGCGTCATCGAGGGAGAGACGGGGCTCGCCGAATCCATCGAGAAACTTCACCAATACGATGACATCTTCTTCTCCCCCCAGTTCCTCGAACCGCGGCCGCTGCTCAAGGCACTCCAGGAAAAGGACGGGGCGGTCCTCCTCGTCGATGAGGTGGACAAGTCTGATGACGAGTTCGAGGCCTTTCTTCTGGAAATCCTCTCGGACTTCCAGGTCTCCATCCCTGAGATAGGCACCATAGAGGCCACGTCGAAGCCTTTCGTTTTTCTCACCAGCAACAGCACGAGGGAACTCGGAGAGGCCTTAAGAAGGCGCTGCCTCCATCTGTACATCTCGTTTCCCGAGCAGGGACTGGAGAGGGAAATTGTCATGACCCGCGTCCCGGGCATATCGGAGAGCCTGACCAGGCAGCTGGTGTCCTTCATACACCAGGTCAGAAAACTTGATATTAAAAAACTGCCGTCTGTAAGTGAAACCATCGACTGGGCGAAGACGCTTGTCATACTCCATGCCGAAACCCTGGACAAGGAGATGGTCAGGGAAACGTTGAACACATTTCTCAAGGCCCAGGAAGATATCCGGGTCACCGAAGAAAAACTGTATGCGTTGACGGAGCATGCCCTCCGGGAGGCAAACTGATTGGACCGTACTCTAGAGAACTTTATCACTGCCCTGCGCCGCTCCGGCGTGAGGATATCCGTCGCGGAAACCATGGATGCCCTGCGCGCCGTGGAACTGTCAGGCTATGGGGACAGGCGGGTGTTGAAAGATTTTCTGTCTGCCTCGCTCGCCAAGTCGATGCCGGAGAAAGAGATATTTGAGGTCTGTTTCAGCCGCTTTTTTTCCCTCGATTACATTACCGGAGAAGATTTCCTCTTGGAGAATGAAAGCCTCCCCCCGACCATCCAGGGGGAAGCGCCTCTAACGCAGATATTCATGTCAGGCGACGTAGGCGGGCTTGCCATGGCGCTTAGGGCTGCCGGAGAGAGGGCAGACATCCGCAGTATTCAGTCATGGACGCAGAAAGGCCTTTTCATGCAGAGGCTTTTTCAGGAGCTCGGCATGGAGGGTCTAAATAGGGATATCAGAACTCTTGCCGAAGTTGGCGGTCAGGACGCGCTCAATCAGGCGAAAGCCCTGGAATCCATGCGGGACAATCTCATGGAAAGGGTGAGAAATCTGGTTGAAAGACAGCTCGAACTCTATGCCGCGCGGCGTTCGTATGAGCTCTCCGAGGGCTACATCAAAAATGCAAGGCTCTCTGCGCTGGATGAGCGGGATCTGGCCCGCATCCATAAGATTATACAGAGAATGGTAAAGCACCTGAAGGACCGCTATTCTCGGAGACCAAGGACTGCCCGGAGAGGGCACCTGGACTTCAGGAAGACTTTCCGGAAGAGCATCAGCTACGGCGGACTTCCGTTTGACACGCACTGGAAATCGAAGAAGATTGATCGCCCGGAAATCGTTGTCATCTGTGATGTGAGCCGTTCTGTCTCGAACGTAGTGCGTTTTTTTCTTCTCATCCTATACAGCTTAAACGAGGTTATCTCCCGGATCCGCTCCTTCGTATTTTGTACGAACCTTGTTGAAGTAAGCCCTCTGTTTGAAATGCACCCGCTTCCCGAGGCTCTCGCGATGCTTCGCTCGGGGGCTGGCATCCCGATCCTCTTGGGCCGCACCGATTACGGAGGCTCTCTTCTTGATTTTAAGGATCAATATTCAGATTGCTTGACGAAGAAAGCAACGGTGATCATCCTGGGGGACGCCCGCAACAACTATTCGGAGCCGCATACAGAAGTGCTGCGATTCATTTCCGAAAGGTGCAAGAGGTTGATATGGCTCAATCCCGAGACGCCTTCCCTCTGGGGATCGGGGGATTCGGAGATGAAAAAATATCTCCCTTACTGCAGCATCGCGCGGGAATGCAGCACGCTCCGCCATCTGGAGAGAGTCGTGGAATATCTCCTCCGCGTCCATAACCGGTGACAATGGTATCAAGTCTAATACAGATAAAAGGTCTTGATGGATGTCAGGACAGCCGCACCTGCGCGACATGTCTGTACCTCGCCTGCGAGGAAGGCGCCATGGAGAAAGAGAAATGTTTACGCTTTGCCCGCTTCGTCGATCACTTGATAAATGAGAACTCGCGGGATTGCGAATATTGGCAGCCGGCCCACGGCAATTGACGTCCCTGCAAATCGGATGCGTCAGTCCCAAAGGAAATACCAAGCCTAAAAAGGTAGAATCGCCATCTGTCAAAAGGTGAAGTTTGGACAGGGAACTTGAGGAAGCGAAAAGACTCGCCAGAAGGATCGCCCGCTCCACAGGGTCTCCTGCGTTTTATACGGAAAAGAGAAAAGAGGTGGAGAGTTCGCGACGGATGTTCAGGTCTTCTCCTCTGCTCCGAGAATGCCTCAATCTTGTGAGTGAACGGGAAGGCGGAATCGGCCATGGGGTTGGCCACAGCAGGAAGGTCGCAATCGATGCCGGTGCTATTTCCCTGGTGGAGTATGCCCCTTTCCGACAGCGGTCGGAAGTCCGGCAGATAGTTCTTCTCGCCCATGTGGCAGGCGCACTTCATGACATCAGGCGGCTGGAGAAGGATCACGCCCTGTTAAGCGCCGGGGAAGCGGGGATGTTCCTTACACGCTTTGATCTAGCAGATGGCGAGGTGCACGCCATCACCGGCGCCATCAGGAATCACGAGGCTTTTCGCGAGGCGGAGATTCTCGAAGATCCTCTGGCCCAATTTCTTTCCGACGCCCTTTACGACGCCGACAAATTCCGTTGGGGGCCGGACAATTTTACGGAAATGCTTTGGGACATGGTGGAATACAGAAAGGCCTCGTTGGATGCCCTCCTCAAGCGGTTCCTGAGAGGCATGGAGGGGATAAAGCGCATCCGGGAAACTTTCCGCACGCAAACGGGAAAAATATATGGCCCCGATTTTATCGACCGCGGCATCGAGATCGGTATGAAATTTTATACGGCTATGCTCAAGTTAAAATCCTGACTACAAAATCTTAAACCATCTGCCTAAAATCATATTGACATACGAGACTGCTTCTCCTATACTTCTCACAGCGAAAAGGAAGTTCTGTCAGAAAAGATTATCATAATTTACAGCAGACAAAATACGAAAGAAAGCCTTCCTGAGATAGTGATGCCGGAAGGCTTTTTTAACTGTGACGGTTCGTAAGAAGGCCGGCCATCAAATATAGAATATGGAAAATATCCGCAACTTCAGCATTATCGCCCACATTGACCACGGGAAGTCGACCCTTGCCGATCGGCTTATCCAGTATACCGGTGTGAGCAACGAGCGAACCTTCAAAAACCAGATACTGGATAATATGGATATTGAACGTGAGCGGGGAATTACGATCAAGAGCCAGGCAATTTGCCTCCCGTATCAGGCCAGAGACGGCAAGGTATACAGCCTCAATCTGATCGACACACCGGGCCACGTCGACTTCTCCTATGAAGTGTCCCGCGCCTTGGTCTCATGCGAAGGCGTTCTTCTCCTGATCGATGCCGCACAAGGCGTGCAGGCACAGACTTTAGCCAATCTCTATCTTGCGATGGAGCTCGGTCTGGAAGTCATTCCCATCATCAACAAGATTGACCTGCCTTCTGCGGATGTTGAAAGGGTCATCGAACAGATCGACTCGGAGCTGGGATTGGACCCTGACAGCCATCTCACGTGCTCCGCAAAAGAAGGCACGGGTATCGAAGAGATTTTGGAAGCCATCGTGGAGAGGATTCCGCCCCCGAAGGGCGACCTGCAAGCGCCCCTTGCCGCCCTCATCTTTGATGCCCAGTACGACCCATTCCGCGGCACGGTCATTCACTGCCGTGTCTTTGACGGTGCAGTGAAAAGAGGAGACATCGTACGTCTCATGTTCAATAAAGCAACTTACAAGGTTGAAGAAGTCGGCCATTTTCTCCTCACCCGCCAAGAGCGCGATAACCTCAGCGCCGGCGAGGTAGGTTATATCATAGCCGGCGTGAAGACGGTTTCGGATGTCCGCACCGGTGACACAATCACACTCCACAACCGGCCCTGCGAAAAACCGCTTCCCGGTTTCAAGGAAATCAAACCCGTCGTCTTTGCCTCCATTTACCCGATTGCCTCGGATGACTATGAGGAGCTGGCTGTCTCCCTGGAAAAATACAAACTCAACGATGCGTCGTTCATCTATCAAAAAGATTCATCTACGGCACTCGGCCAGGGATTCAGGTGCGGCTTTCTCGGCCTTCTCCACCTGGAGATCGTTCAGGAACGGCTGGAGAGAGAATATGATCTTTCCATCATTCTGTCCGTTCCCAGTGTCCGTTACCGGTTTACCTTGAAAGACGGAACGTTGATAGACGTGGACAACCCGGCGCATTATCCCGATCCATCTGCCATCATCAAATCCGAAGAACCGTATATCCGCGCCACCATGATGATGCCGGAGAAATACCTCGGCGCGGTAATGAAGCTTTGCATGGAAAAACGGGGGGTGAATTCAACCCTCAACTACACTGGTCCCGGGCGGGCTGAACTCATCTATGAAATACCCCTCGCCGAGGTTATCTATGATTATTATGACCGGTTCAAGTCCGTCACCCAGGGATATGGCTCCTTTGACTATGACGTGATCGATTACCGGGAAGGAAGCCTTGTCCTCCTGGATATCCTGGTCAACGGGGAGAAAGTGGATGCCCTGTCGCAGATCGTGCACCGGGATCGCGCACGCGCCAGGGGGCTCCTGGCCTGCGAACGCCTCAAGGATGAAATACCCCGGCAAATGTTCAAAATCGCAATTCAGGGAGCAATCGGCGGGGAAATTGTCGCCCGAACGACGATCTCGGCTTTCCGCAAAGACGTAACGGCGAAATGCTACGGCGGAGACATTACCCGGAAGCGAAAGCTTCTCGAAAAACAGAGGAAGGGGAAGAAACGCATGAAGATGATAGGCTCGGTCAGCATCCCGCAGAGCGCCTTTCTCGCCGTCCTGAAGTCCGGCACTGAATGAAGATGCACCATGACAAAATTTTTGCTTCACCCTTCACAAAATCAATGTTCACTTTTTTAAACCTTTTGATATGGAATCCAGCATAGACATCTCAACAACAGATACAGCTCCCGGCCTGTACATTCACATACCTTTCTGCAAAAGCAAATGTCCCTACTGTAACTTCTATTCGGTTACCTCTTTCACCATGATCGACGAATTCCTGCATGCACTCTTCAGGGAAATGGAAATGTACCGGGAGGCGTTCACCCGCTTTGACACTATCTATATCGGCGGCGGCACTCCCTCTCTCCTCGCCATAGAGCACTTCGACAGCATTTTGTCGAATATTCGAAATACCTTCATCCTCTCACCAAACCCGGAAATCACCGTCGAGATCAATCCGGCAGATAGTCCACAGGAATATCTTGAATCCATTCGCCGCCTGGGATTCAATCGCCTCAACATCGGCGTCCAGTCATTTGACGATAAGGTTCTGACATTCCTCAAGCGCAGGCACTCCGTCCGTGAGGCCCTGGATACTATAGAAGCTGCCGGGAACGCCGGATTTGAAAACATCGGCATCGATCTAATTTATGGCATACCCGGACAGGATATGACGTCATGGCTGGACACCGTATCGCAGGCGCTGTTTCTTAACTTGGCACACCTTTCCTGTTATCAGTTGACCATCGAAGCCGGCACACCCCTTGGTCTCCGGCATCACCGGGGAGAAATTGTCTTGCCCGACGAAGAGCTGCAGCAGGCATTCTTCATAAAGACTTCAGAAATCCTTGAGAATGCCGGATACGTCCACTATGAGGTATCCAACTTCGCAAGAGACATTTCCCTTGCATCAAAGCATAATCAGAAATACTGGAACCATACATCTTACCTCGGTCTGGGCCCGGCGGCGCATTCCTTTATGGGACACAAGCGCTGGTGGAATCATAGCTCTCTTGATGAATATATCGGGGATATCGAGGCGGGAAAGCTGCCTCTCCTTTCCTCAGAGATACTGTCGAGAGAACAATTGCGCCTGGAGGTATTCTTCCTCGGTCTCCGCACGAAGAGGGGCATACACCTGCACAATCATTCCTGCAAGTATGGTTATGATCTCATATCAGAAAAAGCCGATACCCTAACAAAACTCGTTAAGGCAGGATTCATTGAAATTAATGAAGGTTATCTGCAGCCCACCCGTACCGGCCTCGCAGTAGCTGACAGCCTGGTGTCCATATTGGCATTTGAGTAAAAGGTAGAAAGAATGTGATTTGATAAGAACTTTCTTTTGGGCCGGGTATAAGGAATAAGGCCCGTTTGTGCAGCAGCTTTCAACCCGTACTGTGCGAGAGCAGTGAATGAAAATATTAAAGAGGTCGGTTATTGGCGACACCTACTTATCAATAGATCACATAGCTATAAAGGACTAACGATTATAGGAAGAAATGTTTAACTCGAAGATGATGTCTTTCAGAGAAGCGCCTAACCATCTATTGTGTGTGATGAAGGCAGCGAAAAATAGAATATCGCTCCCTCATCTACCTTTCCTTCCGCCCATACTCTGCCGCCATGCCTGTGTATGATGCGCTGGACGGTTGCCAAGCCTACGCCGGTACCTTCGAACTGGTCCGTACTGTGAAGTCTCTGAAAGACGCCGAAGAGCTTATCGTAATAAGCCATGTCGAAGCCCACGCCGTTGTCCCTGACATAATACACGTGCTCATTGCCCTCAGCGTAGCCTCCCACTTCGATATTGGGAACCTCCTTGTATTTTGTGAACTTAACGGCGTTGGAAAGCAGGTTGATCAAAACTTGCTTGATGAGAGCCCTGTCCCCGTAGCCCGGGGGCATGCTGTTTTCTTTAAGCTTCATGTCCCTCTCCGGGTCGCTCGCCTGCATTTCTTTCCATGCATCCTTCATTAGGATATCCATGTCCAGTGGAGATAAAGATATTTGTTTCCTGCCCAGGCGGGAGAAGGTCAAGAGGTCGTCGATGAGCTGGCCCATCATATGTGTGTTGGATCTGATTGCGTCAAATTTATCCAGGGTATCCTTGTCAAACTTGTCGCCTTGTTTTTTGAGGATCATTCTCGCATACCCGTCAATAGCTCGCAGAGGCGCACGCAAGTCGTGGGCGACGGAGTAGCTGAAGCTCTCCAGTTCCTTGTTGACCTCTTCCAGCTTCACCGTACGTTCCCTCAAATCCTTCTCGGCCTGCTTGCGCTGCATGGCGACGACGACCTGGTCGGTTACAATCCGCATCAGATCTACCTCATTGGGAGTGAAGTGTGCCCGGATCTTCGTTCCGAAGGACAGTGTTCCGATGAGACGGTTTTGGGACATCAGCGGGTGACAGCAGTAGGCCCGAATGCCATAGGGTTTGACCAACTCTGTTTGCACGTCGGCAGTATGCAGGATGTCCTCGGCGATGATGCGGCGTCCCTCTTGGGTCACGCAACCGCTGACGGCGACGCCAAAGTCCAGCCATTCGATGGCGCGGGCCTCTTCCTCAGAGACACCGGCACATGCGTTTAGACGGAGTCTGCCGGCCTTCTCATCCACGAGGAAATTAAAGAACGCCTGGCAGTCCAGCTGCGCCATGACATCCCGGCAAAGGTCCTCAACTATAATCTGGGGATCCTCGGCGCGAAGCAGCCGTCCGGCTGTCGTTGAGAGCAGACGGAATCGAGATTCACTTTCGCGCAGCGCCTCAAGCAAATTCTGATATTTGACTATGAGTATTTTATTATTATCCGAAATAATTTTCTCCACGGATATCAAGTAAACAACGACTATAAAAAAGCCGAAATGGACAAGAATATTCCAAGATTCAATCAAATAATTTTGAATAACTTTTCCGGCAAGAAGATTTGCAATAATGAACGTTGCCGTGCTGATAACCGACATGATAATTCCAGCGCTTCTATTGACAAACCAGGATAAAAGACCGATAGGCATTAAATAAAAAACTTCGATTCCTATTTCGTAACCTGTAAAATAATCAATGACACCGATAAACAAATTAAGCAGAAGAGCGATAGTCCAAATGAATTGCGGTGACTTTTTTGCGAGATAGTCAAGGAGAAACATATTCACTCTTTAATTTCTTACAGGTTATTACGAATTACTTTTTGTAGTCGTAAGATATAGTTAGCAAGAAATAGACCAGGAGTTGCCGACACCATAAGTCATTGATATCGTAAATCATATCTTGACTAACATGGCACGATTTGATTTTTACCAGAGACAAGTGGATAAAATGTATCCATTTTCTTGTATACAGTTGACTAATAAGTATCCAAAGGGTTGGAAATTAGGTTAGTAAATTTATCCCGAAGGAAGGCTTCGCTTTTTGACAAGAGCGGAAAGCTTTTCGCAGCGCTTCTTATTCTGATAAATCTACTGACATTTGAGCCTATACGAAACTGCAAGATATCCATATGAAATATTGTGTAAATGGGTTGAATTAGAAAAACAACATTAAGGAAGACATCCGTACATCTAATATGTAAAAGTTAATATCTTCCCAAACAGTTTGTTACATTAAAAATGGCAGTCAGTCTTCTCTTCGGTTAGAGTGTTTGTACCACCAAATACCTTACCAAGGAGGAAGATATGACCGCCGAGAA
>JBEKXK010000114.1:0-11033 GCA_049512055.1 Syntrophales bacterium
GACATCGAAGGTGCGATAGAAGATGCAGCCGCGGTAATTATTTCACTCGGTACTTGGCGCTTTCCCACAAGATACTCGATGCCTCCTAATGATATCGACCAACTTGAGCGTTTATCAACTGCTCAAGCACGCGCCAATATCATACTCGGTCTATCCCTGATCGCAAAAGGGAAACCCAAATTAGCAATGCCATGGTTGGAACTGGCCAACCAGACCATGAACAATCTAATGTTTGTCGGGCTACATCCTTTGTATGGTTTGTATTGGCGTATACCGGACGAGATTTTTCAGGGACGTGGAATGTCGCTGGTGGCGCTCGGCACTGCTCTGATATCCCTTGATCAGCAACCGGATAGAGTGACCGAGACATTTGAACATGCGAGGGACTACTTTGAAAAGCTCCATTTTCGGATTGGTCCGGTCCTTATCGATACCTTCAAAGCACATGCCATGGCAGCGAGCGGGCGGTTTGAACAGGCTGCCCAGCAGGCGTTCATCGGGATTCAGGGAGCAGAAAAACTTGGTTTGCTCGACTATGTCTGGCGGCTGGAAGCAGTGCGAGGACATGCGTTCCTTGAACTGGGACGTATAGATGAGGCGGAGCAGGCATTGCGTCATGCGCAGGCAGTAGTTGATCTGCTTGCCGGTACCATGGCAGCGGATGATGATAAGGTTCGCTTTGGTGTCGGCAAGGACGGCATAACACAGGATTTGATACGGATCGACTTGAAAAAACACGACATGGCGAGGCTATTCGAAGATTTGGAACGTGGCCGAGCGCGCTCTTTTGTTCAGTTACTGGCTTCGCGGGCCGTTTATTCCGGTAAATATGAACACATAGTGGCGCGCATTCGGAATATGGATCATGAAATTCAACTCGAAAGGCAAAAGAAGAATGCGCTTTCAAACCAGGAGGAATTAGATTTCGGTAGGGAACAGAAGCTTCTTGAAGAGCGGGCCGCATTGGTAGAACAGTTAAGGAAGGATAATCCAGATCTTGCCGACGTGTTCGCGGTTTCAGCGGTGAATCTCGACATGGTGAAGAAATCGCTTAATCGGAACACCCTCCTGGTCTATACCTTGCCCGAGCAGGAAAAATCCCCTCTGACGCTGTTATTCGTCTCACCCGATAATGTATCCTTACTCCCACTATCGATCAATGGCTCGCAGTTGAAGGAGTTGCTCGACAAGTTTAACGCGACGATCAACTCGGGCAATGCCCAATCTCAACTCGTGACCTTGAACTCTATATCTACGGCGCTGGAACTCAGTACATGGCCAAAGGCAGACGCCATGTATTTCGTACCGAGCGGCCACACATATTTCATCCCCTGGGGAGCGCTGGATGTTCCCTATTCCGTCGCAGTCGAACCAAATGGCGGGTGGGTGACACGTGCGGCGCATGCGCCGGCACAGCAGGTGCATGCTGCCATAATCGGTGATCCGGAGTTTGGCGGCATGCTGCCGCAATTACCAGGTGCCCGTGCAGAAGCGCAATTGCTGGCGCGACTTTATGAAAGCAGCGCCTTAATTGGTGAGAAGGCCACTGAATCTGCATTGAGGAGAGAAGTGGGCGAAAGCATTGACGTGCTGCACTTTGCCACGCATGCCCTGTTTGATACGGTATATCCACTCCAGTCGGCTCTGGTCCTGAGCGATGGCGCCAAAGCTATGCCTCTAACCGCCGGAACGCTTTTTGCCAAACCGTTGAAGTCGCGGTTGGTCGTTTTATCTGCCTGTGAAACTGGTATGGGCAAAATAGTCAGCGGCGATGAACTGCTGGGATTGGCGCGCAGCTTTTATCTGGGAGGCGCCTCCTCGATTTTATCGAGCTTATGGCCCGTGGATGACGAGGCAACGCGCATGTTCATGGAGACTTTTCACAAGCATTCCCGTGACGGTAATTTGGGCAGGGCCTGGCTTACCGCACGCGACGAACTTCGTGCTAAAAGTTTCCCGCCCTCCTCGTATGGCGCTTTCGTGCTTGGCGGTTCCTTTGGAAAACTATCGAACTCCCGCAGTGACGACCCATGACCCGCAATAGAGAAGCCTGTAGTTTTGAGAGATATGTATCCTTTCGAATGATTATGGATGGAACTTGTCTCTTGACTTTCCAAAGGATTGGGAGCACAAAAAGAAGCATATTGAAATAGGCCATCGTCAAAAGGTTAACAATTAATCTTAACCCTTCCTGTAAGGGCGGTGCCATGAAGAAATTACTGAAACCCCGTTTCTCAAAAGAGTGCGGGGTTTTTGTTTATACGTGCAAGGGTATCGGGAAAAATATGCGTTATAGATGAAACTTGGGACTAGTACATCAGTAATTATGAGGGAGTTAAAATGACTGCAAATGCTGACCTACTGAAGATATTAAGATCGACCGCTAGAGCACGTTTCTATATGTGCGACTTGCATGTACACAGTCCCGCTTCATTTGACGTCAGATTCGGTGAACGGTTTATTTTGCTTTCCAAAGAAGAGCAGATACCACTCGAACACGTGAGTGAAAGTCTCGCCTCGCAGCCACTACTATATGAACAAGAGGTTCTGCTCGCTTTCCCTGTCTCCAATTACTTTCAACTCATGGTGGAACATCGGAACAAGCTTGCTGAAAAGGAAGAAATTTCTATAGGCGAAGATTGGGCATACGTGGCAATTACGGACCACAATATTTGCGGGTTTGCTTGTGCACTCTCGAGCCATGCATGGCAGCTGCGTGATGAATGTCGGATGGTCGTATTGCCGGGGATCGAATTGGATGTGTCATTTCCGGTCTCGGACGGCAAGCGGACAGAGGCGCATATTATTCTTATATTCTCGCCCGGAACTCAGCCAGACGATATTCGTGTTGCGATCCGGGATGGAACAATCAACAATTGGTCATTCGGCCAAAAAGCAGAAGTGAAGAATTCTTTGCCGGAATTTATCATTGGTTTGAGAAAACACCAAGACTATCCTGCAATCGCTATAGCGGCGCACGTTTCTTCTGGAAAAGGTGTCCAAGCAGCAGTAAAGAGAATGCAGGAGGAAGTCGCGTTTACGGCACTCGATGCCGCAATAGCACGGACTGCAGCGGAGCTAGAGCATAATCTTCAATCTGATAGAAGAGCTTTGGAAATGCATCTTGAGCAACTCAAGAAAGAGCGAGAAACAGAAGTTAAGCAAATATCAGTGGAAGTGCTAAAACTAATTGGGTTATGCGGGTTCGATGGTTTACAAGTATCATGCAAACAAGATGAGATGCACTATAGACGCCTGCATAGGTTTAACCCAGGATATGGCCGGGCAGTGCCAATTGTTTCATCTGACGCACATCGTTTAGCTGATATTTTTATTTGTGAAGACAATATTCCTTATTTAAAGATGCCTACTCAATCAACACGCATAAACCCTCAACAGGTCCTCTCGCATATACGTCATGCATTACGTTACGGAGAAACGAGGTTCAGCTATTCCACCCCAGGCCATGTAAGTAGGTGGATATCCGGCATAGAAATAACACCTGATTCATAGGACGCCTCTAAATTTTGGCCATTCGCAAGTGATGCTTCTGGACGGAATTCCTTTGTATTGCCTTTATCGCGGAATCTCAACTGCTTGGTAGGCGGTCGAGGTTCGGGCAAAAGCGCGGCCCTGGAAGCTCTCGCGTTTGTCACGAAACCAGCAGATTTTCTGGGAAAATATCGTAAGGCAGATGATGCTCTTGATGATTGGTACAAACGCGCAAGGGCGACTCTCGCTGGATGTCAAGTTCTTTTAGTTTGGCAGTCACCGGGTAGCACTCCTGAATTGCCTAAGGGAGCACTATTTTCCACACGATATTTCAATCCTAATGGAGAGCACGGCCCAGTACATCACGCAAATCTCGATGATAAGGAAATGTTGGGGAGTTCACTCGTTTCCGAACCAGTGCAATTATTTAGAATGCGCGACATAGAGGATGCCGTTGAACCAAACCTCCTGAGGAAACTGTTCGATGAATTGGTGGGCGAAAGAATTCCCATTATTGAGAAGAGTATAACTGAGCTATTGGAAGAATTAGCGCAACAACGTCGTGAAATGGTTGCTACTGCGTGGCAAATTATGGAGCTAACACAAGACAATGCCCCTCTGCGCGAATACATAAGGAGACGGATAACGTACGAAGCTGCAAACCGCAAAGAGGTGCAGAAGTTCTATAAGGATCTAGATGAAGCGAGCGCCGCCGAAGCAATCATACAGGATACAAAGAAAAGATGGGACGGGGCAATTGCCGAGTTCGACATTGATGTAAAGAGAACCAAGTTTCTGAGCATCTTCGATATCTTATCAAAAAGGATAAAAGAGAAAGACGAAACACTCAGGCCGTATTGTGATGGAATAGCAAAGCTCTTTGCCAAAAATGATCAAGGAGTGTCTCCGATTGATCGGTTCGAAAATGCTTTCAAGCAAGTAAAACATGAACTTGATAATATCGGATCGATAATTCAACATACATTTGAGGAAGTCCAGTCAAAGCATAAGAATGCAAGAGAAATATTAGTTAAGCAAGGATTGCCTGCAGGAGCAAAAGATCGTGAAGCGAAAAAACAGAATTATGAAAAAGCAGAGGAAGATCTATCAGTATATGGTGAACTTGTTGCACAATGGCAAGCTAGTTTGAAGCAGCGCAACCTCATCTTTGAATCCTTGGTTGAAAAGTGCAAAGAGCGCACCGAACTACGAAAGGATACTGCAACTCGACTAAGTACTCAGCTTGCAAGAGACCTTGATCCATCCATTCTTACGATTGGAATTAACGTATACCCCATGGAAGATCGTTCTATGTTTAAAGACTGGCTTGCTGACAATATCGGCCCGTGTATACAGAGATACAAAGACAGCAGAATATCAGCAATGATTGATAAAAATATTATGCCGAAGGAAGTGCGTGACAGTTTGCTTGGTGAGATTACTGAAAGTGCCTCTGTGTTTATGGTCGACATGGAAAAAGCTAGCGACGGGGCTGTAGATGACCAACTGGCGAATTATATTGTTAGCAAATGTTCGGGTAAAATCAGACTCGACGCCGAGCACATGATTATGAAGGATGTGCCTTCCGAGGAATTCATAAAAACATTACCTCCAGACATCAGGGAGGGTCTATGGACCTTTCCAAAAACGGACCAGAGAGCCGCCACCCTTCTTGTCAATGCAGTGTTAGCTTTAGATGAGGTAATATTCGATGACCGCCCCGAAATATTGCTAAACGACCGACCGCAAGAGGCGGGAAGTGTATTGCGACCGATTGATGAGCTTTCGGCTGGTCAGAGATGCAGCGCCATCTTGCCGATCCTGCTTCTGAATGGTCAGAACCCTTTGATCATCGATCAACCAGAGGATAATCTAGATAATCGCCTTATACGGCAAGTGATTGTTAATATTTTGGCAAGCATAAAGTTACGTCGACAAGTGATCGTTGCAACTCACAATCCGAATCTACCGGTACTTGGGGATGTGGAACAGGCAATCATCTTGAGAGCGATCGAAGAGAAACAGTGTCGTTTAGAGTCAACCGGTGATCTCGATTCCCCAGACACGGTAGCTCATTTAACGGAAATCATGGAAGGTGGCCGTGAAGCTTTCCAGTATCGACAAAGCATTTATCAAGATCACTGGACAGGACCAATTGTTGAACCATAACTCCTCGATGCCCATTCTGGTGAAAAGTGACGTGCGTCAAAATCTCTAATTTCGGTTACGCTATACAATAATTGATTATTGAACATGTGCGACGCATCCCTATTTGAGGAGCGATATACGCCGTGAACAGAAGTGAAAAGGGCACGGTTCTACAAGGCCTCACAGACCGAGGGCTTCGGATATCTTTTGTTTCTGTTTGTCTATTGCTTTCTGTCCCTGCTCAAGTGTTGCCATGATCTCTTTCTTGGCCTTGTCCGTCAGGTCCGTTCCTTGATCTGCAATATCTGCGGCTTTTTCCCTTAAATCATTTATGAAGTCGTTTACATCGTCAATGGTGTCCTCGATTAAACTAGCCGCGCTATTTTTTGCACGACGCGCTGCCCTTATAATATCCCTCCGTGTTTTACGGCCTGACTTGGGTGCGTACAGAAGTGCAATAGCTGCGCCTATCAACCCACCTATCAAAATAGCGCTGCCGATCTTTGTCGTATCGTCATTCATAAATCCTCCTTATGTGATGTTTTGACTTTTATATCTACAATCAAGATATAAATTTGCTCCACAATCGGCAATCGGGGATATCCTGCTTTGGGCACTCGAAAAGTATTATTGTTTGATGCGAAAAATCTGACTGATGCGAAGTCCTCACCCTATCAGGACTGAAGAGGGGACGGTTTGTCTTATTATCTGGAAATGCAGTGGTGAAATAGAATCTTTTCCCTAAAATCCATCAGGCCCACCTGGTTCAAAATACCTGCATCAATAAGAAATAACCAGAAAGGCAGGGTCAAAAATGACCCTTTTTTTTATTTCACGTTTCCACCATTTGATGTAAAGAATAAAGACCTTTAAAATAGACCCGGTTCATAAACGAATTGAAGGGAAGGAGAAGCCTATGTCGCACCATGATATATATAAGGAATTAGCGAAGAAGGTTGGCATGGAACAATCCCGCATTGTTCCGGAAATCTGGAAGATCGTTTGTACCCTTGAGGAGGCTGAGTTACTGAATCTCTTGCCGGCGACTATAGAAGAACTCTCTAAGCATTTGGGAAAGACTTCGGAAGCAATCGGCAGCATGGTCCGGCTTCTATTCCATAAGGGTCTAGTCTTTGAAGCCGTCAAGGAAGGAAAAACCACCTACCGTCTGCCAAGACATATAATACAGTTCCATGACTCTTCCACCCTCTGGGCCGAAGCGCCGCCGGTGTTGATTGATCTCTGGCGGCAATACATGGAGGAGGAATACCCGCAAGTCCCGGCTGCGTTGACCGCAATGAAGGCAACGCCTTTTTTCCGGGTTGTCCCGATCAACGAAAAGATCGAAACAAGAAGTCAGATTCTTGCATATGAAGACGCTGCCAGAATCGTCGAGAAAGCATCTGCCCTCGCTGTTACAAACTGCCCATGCCGTACGATTATGCGCAAATGTGATAAACCGCTTGATGTCTGCCTCCAGATTAACAGGGGCGCTGACTACGCCATCAAGCGCGGTACGGGCCGCAAGGTGGATGCTGAGGAGGCCAAAGCAATTCTCCGGAGAGCGGAGGATGCCGGTCTCGTTCATCTCACAGAGAATAAAGCCGGCATAGGGACGGTGATCTGCAATTGTTGCGATTGCTGCTGTATCGGCTTGCCCTATATGAAGAAGACAGAAAGCAAG
Organism: Syntrophales bacterium; assembly: GCA_049512055.1. Taxonomy (GTDB): domain Bacteria; phylum Desulfobacterota; class Syntrophia; order Syntrophales; family UBA2185; genus Fen-1135. Next base: position 7,325 of record JBEKXK010000114.1, read on the forward strand.
GGCATGATACTTCCCAGTCGTTATCTGGCGGTTGTCGAAGGAAGCGCCTGCACCGGTTGCGGCATTTGCGAGGATGATTGTCCCATGGACGCCATACATGTGAACACGTCAAACGCAGCAGAGGTAGACGCGGACTCGTGCATCGGGTGCGGGGTCTGTTCACGTATCTGCCCTGCCGATGCCATTAGCCTGAAAGTCGTCAGGCAGGAAGATTTTATTCCTTCTTGAGGAATTTTTTTGATAGAAAAAGCAAGGCTTCAACAGGAAGTACTATATATGCATCCTTTCGAACGATTATGAATGAACTTTGTCTCTTGACTTTTCGTCGAATTGGGAGCAGAAAAAGGAACATATTGAAATAGGCCATCGTCAAAAGGTTAACAATTAATCTTAACCCTTCCTGTAAGGGCGGTGCCATGAAGAGATTATTGAAACCCCGTTTCTCAAAAGAGTGCGGGGTTTTGTGTTTTAGCGAGCAAGGTGATGGTATCTCGTATAGACAACGATGAGAAAAGGTGGGAGGCGATGCAACAAGCCAATGTGTCCGACTCGTTACGCTAGCTTATGATTTTTGTGTCGGGCAGCGGCGAGTTCATGCAACCATTCTAGATGTGGAGGACTCACGATGCCAAAGTCAGGACCGCTGAACAACCTTAAAGCAGCGGTGGGTAGTCTCCATAAGCCCGTTGAAAGGGTTGTGAATCTAGAGCGGGAAAAGCTGGATGATGAAGTCGCCTAGATCAAAATCTCAAGACTGCGAAACGAAATCGAAATAGAAAAAACATAGAGACCAATATTATATTTGTCGCACGCAGCCAAGGCAAGGAGCCGGAAGTGATGATCTCCGTCAGCAGCTAGCCGGGATGCAAAGCGAGGCAGAAGAGTTGGAGGCAGAGTATCCACCAGAGTCGCGGAAACGCAGGCGGTGGTAGCAGTTTTGGAATTGACTCGTGTGGTCAATCCATATTCAAGAATAGGTTGCTACCTAATACGCGGCTGAAAGAGCAGTAGCGCCACTTGGCAAGGAGGTCAACTATGCCGGCAGCATTTGCCCACATGATTGCTGCAGACAATGCAAAAAGGCAACTGGAGAAACGAGGTCTAAAGCTTCCCCAGCTCATATTAAATCAGTATCCGCAGTGGCTGCAAGCCGGTACAGTTGGACCCGACTATCCGTATCTTCACGATATGCTCACAAGCCAATCCAAGAGATGGGCGGACTTATTCCATTATGTAAAAAGCGGCGACGTTGTAAGGGTCGGCGTAATGATTCTCAGATCCAGATATCCATTGGAGAAGGACAACAGTGAGTTCAGGAGGTCGTTGGCCTGGCTCTATGGTTATGCATCTCATGTTGTACTCGATGCAAGCATTCACCCCGTGGTAAGGGCAATTGTAGGAGAATACGAGCAGCACAAGACAGAGCACAGGGCTTGTGAAATGTTCATGGACAGTTTTATATATAATGACTATTTTAGGATAGAACTCGACAACAGCGATTGGGTGCGCTATCTCAAAGCCCTGACAGATTCTAATACCGGTGGCATGGATCCTGCCGTTGCCTCCCTTTGGCACGCCGTGGTGAAAGAGGTCCATCCTTCCGATTACTCAAATAATCCTCCGCAGATAGATGGTTGGCAGAAAGCGTATGAAGAGAAACTCTCCCTGGCGGGGCATAACGCCATTTTCTTCCGCCATGCGGCGGCTGAAGAGGGAGTGTTCTATGAGCTTAGCACTGATATCCTTCCAGATGATATGACCAAATATGTAGAAGAGGCCCGGCTACCAAAGCCTAATAAGTTCTCACGAGAGACAATGCATTATAGGGACATATTAAAGTTTGGTGCTGATAATGTTGCCCGATTTTGGACTGATGTCACAGCTGCTATTGAAGGTACCGGAAACCCCACGCTGCCAGGACTTCTCAACTGGAATCTCGACAAAGGAACAATAGATCCGGAGGGGGTGGGCGATGCGACGCTTTGGGTTTAGTCTTCTGATCATCTTTTTTTTCTTTTTCACGACGGCAGCGCCGAGCAGCTGCACTAAATCTTATGACGAAAAAGAAATGGGCAGACTCTTTACTTTCGACAGGGTCGTTATGGATATTGTAAGCAGCGAATATATCGGTAAGCCTGTCCCGCAATTGGTTTCGAACACCCAGATCAAGGAGATTGTAATCAGGGTAAACAAAGACATTGACGAGTTAAAACTTCTCGACAAATACGATATGATCATCGTTTCTAACGGCACTCAGATCGGCTGCGTTATATGTGATCCCGATAACGGACGGAAGCTGATCCAAGATCTGAGGTGTACACCGGAACTTGACGAGGCTACATGGCGCCAGAAGGTCTTCGGATGTGATTTCACACTTTCCTGGTCAATATGTGACACAGCACGATGATGGTAGAGGTTGGTACTAGCGTTCGATAGCTGGGGCAAAGTTAAAAGCCAATACATAAATGAAAAAAGAATAGAATATGTTAGGCGCGCTTTAATCCTTCCTAAATAACCTCATCTAAGGAAAGTGTGGGCTGATTTCTTAAAACCTCGTTTCTCGAAAAAGAGTGAGACAAAAGGAGGAGAAACATGTGGTGGACAATATTCGTCGTTCTAGTAATCATCGCCGCATATGGGGCAGTAAATGTACAATCGGGCGAGATTCGTGGGTGGATAGGGGCTCTTATTGCGGTCATATTTCTTTTGGGGCTCCAAAAATTCTTGATCACACAGGCAAATGAATTACGTGAAAAGAAATTAACATTTTTTGATCTTATCGTGACAAGCGAAGATAACCGCTATAGCCTTTCTCGATTACAAATATATATTTGGACTTTTTGGGTGGTTATTGCGTTTGTTCAAGTGGCCTTTGTTACGGTTACCTTCCCAGCAATTCCTACAAATGTGGCTGTCCTCTTGGGGATCAACGGATTTACCTCCGTACTATCCACGGCCATGACGGATACGGCAAAACTTAAGATTAATAAGGCTGACAACCCAGATTTTTTCCGGGACATATTCCTCGATAAGGAGGGGACTCTTGATTTGTCCCGCACCCAGATGTTTGTTTGGACGCTCATCATACTTGTAACCCATATGGTTATATTCTGGAACTGGTCTCTCTCGGGTAAACACTTAATCCCGGAGGTCGATGGAGGCTTGCTGATTCTCATGGGGGTAAGCAACGGGGCGTATCTCGGCGTGAAGGTAGCTGCAGAGAAGAAATAGCTTTCTAAAACTTTATGAGTTTAATTGAGAATTAAGAGTAACATAAACCCGAGGTTTGAATCATGTGATATTGAACCAATAAAGTCTTCGGGGGCAAATCTGCAAATCTGGGGACACATTACTATTTTTTTTCAACCCTTTTTGGCTTATGAGTATTGATACATAAAACAAATCGAATTACTTTCCGAAAGCGTTTTTCGAGTTCCGCATGCCCCCCCGTTAACATTACAACATGGTCTTTACTCTTCATGAATTTAAGTGAGTATTTTTAAGAGATCGTCACCCATTAAAAGGCACCTTGTCAAGTAACGAAATTATACGTCTCGAAAAAAATAATTTTCGTAAAAAAGTGCAGCATCATTGTTATCAGCATCTTTTCTGGTGCCGTAGTTTCTTTATTTTGTGGTGTCAGTCTCTACTGCACCAGTCACCCATCAGGATTAAGGTCTTGCTGAAATAGAACATATCAGGACCCATT
>JBEKXK010000115.1:0-10779 GCA_049512055.1 Syntrophales bacterium
GCAAAACCGGATGCGCTGGCAATCTCTGCCATGGTCGTATTATGGAATCCCTTTGCAGCAAATATCTTTTCTGCCTGACTGAGAATTTCAGTCCGTCGGAGTTGAAATTCCATCTCTTTTCTCTTTGATTTTTCCATAACAGAATTTTTATTCAAATATTATAATAAGCGTTCAAATAATGAATTAGCGTTCATTAATTATATAGTCTGTATTATTTGTCAAGAAAAAAATCCTATATCTGTTGAGATTGTAATTTGAAACCACCATGCCGATCAGTCGGCAGAAAAAAGAATAAAAATTATGGTTGAATCCTGCGGTGGGTATTGCTCTCAGGTTTTTGTAATCACGGTGCGTGTCTTCCCTCCCGTCTGTGGTGGTGCAGTACCCTTTATTCATCTCCAAACCGATATCTATGGTCACTATCAGTGTATCTTCCTTTATCCTTCCTATTTTTCCTGTGCCTGCTTTCTTCATGAATATATTCCCCCTTATTGTCTTAACCGAATAATCAACCTTGCGTCAGGAAAATATATACACCTTTAAACTGATTCAATCATGGACTACAATATAGCAAGCTGTAGTCAGTGATTGACTGATTAAGAGAACTGTGAAAGATTGTAAACGGTAAAGGTTACCGCCGGAAAGCTATGACTGTAAACGGAAAAAACAAACTTCAACGTGTCGTATCGACGAAAACAGATATACCCGACTCAGAATAAAAATACCATGCTGGCTACCTGCTTAGGTGGTAGACCGAAACTCCTGCAAGAGATTTCAGCTATCCAAGAGAAGGAGGACCAACATGGTAAAGACAAGAGTAGCAAGTATTCATCAGTTTGTGAAGGATTTTGAAGCCCAGCCGTTTTGTATCGGGATCGACGTCTACAAGCGCAGCTATCATGTGGCCATTCGCCGCGCGGATGGGAAGGCTGTGACGTTGGTTTGTCCTGTGGATCCACAAGGATTCGTGGAGCAGATTCATCGGCTATCTATTCCCGTGTCCGCCGTTGCCTACGAGGCTGGTCCTACTGGGTTTGGTCTTGCCCGGGTGTTACGTTCAGCGGGCATCGAGACCCTAATGGCGGCTCCCAGCCGGATCCCTTGAGCGGTGAGTACCGGGGCTAAAACCGACCGACTCGATTGCCTGCGACCAGCCGACTATGCCGCCAAAGGCCTGATCCGACCCATTGCCGTTCCTACCCCCCAGCAAGAGACACAGCGGAGTCTGCAGAGGCGCCGCCATGACATCGTGGACTCGCTGAGGCGATGCAAGCAGCGCATCAAGGGGTTTCTGCTCTTTTTGGGCTTACCCGAACCGAAGGAGACCGAACGCTGGCGACGGGGGTGCCGCTGAAGCGTTGCTCGCACTGCCCCTGGATCCGCATGCCCGTCTGACCCTGGAGAGCCACTTGCGAGAGCTGACGTTTTATCAGAAAGAGCTGAGCGAAGTGGAAGAGCAGTTGCGACAGATGGCCCGGCAACATGGCCATGTCTTGACGTGTCTACAGAGCGTTCCCGGGGTCGGTGAAGTGGTGGCCACGACCTTTATACTGGAGCTCTTTGATCCGGAGCGCTTCCATCGGGCGGAAGAAGTCACCAGTTATCTGGGTCTTGCGCCGATGGTGCGACACAGCGGAGAGAAAACCCCTTCGGCAGGCTGCGGCCGGTAGGGCAGACCCGACTGCGGAGTTTGTTGATCGAAGCGGCCTGGATGTGGCGGCAATATGATCCCTACGCCAGGGATCTCTATAACCGTTTCTTAGGCCGAATGGGAATTGCCCAGAAAGCGATTGCCGCGGTGGCTAGAAAGTTGGCCGTCATCCTCTGGCGGCTCTATGTGGAGTGAATGGTAAGTTATATGAACAATTACTTTTGGTTATAAGATATTTGGAAATTGTAAATAAATCCGACGAATTTTGTGATTTCTATAAAAAATGACGAATCATCTGGCTATATGAAGAATGGTAAACAAAATCATCTTACTCTTTTTCCGCATATTTGTAAATTTACAAGCTTCAAGTCGTAATCACCGGTATAATCTCATCGCATACATTGGGGATAAGTGGGTGAAAGAAACAAAACCCCGCTCACTGCCGCGGGCGGGGTTTCAAGAATCAATTCCTGTTGCGGCGCAGGGCGCATTATGTTTTCGGCTTTTTCCAGAACGGGCCGGTCTTGCCGATTTCTTTCATGCCCTGGACCATCTCACGGGCGTATTCATGTATGCGTGACAAATAGTCCTTATCCATCCGCCGCCTGAAGAAAGGCCCGGAGAATAGTTTGCGCAGGTCGTCCAGGGACAGGATGCCCTCGTCGGTGCCCTGGACAAAGGACTTCCAGTTGCGGACGTGCTCTTCCGACCGGAAGAGATTCATGGTGCTTCAGGCATAACCCGGATCTTCAAACCATTTCCAAAAGGGCACGGCTACATAGGCCGTGTACCCTGAGGCTTCGCCGTTCAGAACCGTACCGTCCCGGATGACCACGCGGAGCGTTTCACCGCAGTCCAGACAGGGGAATGCCACTGTCACTGCCTTGCCGGGGAATAGCCAGCAGACCGCCAGCGATTCGAACGCTCACTGGCCGAACCATTTCTGCTGACCATCGATGGTGATCCGATATTGGGTTGGCAGGTTGTTGAAGGGAGCAAAGGACACGATGTGGTCGGTGCGGGGATACAGCCACGCGGGGATTCCTGAGGAGAACAGGTCGTGCATGACCTTCCGTCCTTCCTCGACGGGAAGCCCGAGATCGGCGGCAAGTTCCGTGTAAAAGGGTGCCTGTCCGGTTTCTACCATACGTCTCATGATGACGTAAAACGCATTCTCCAGCATTGGGGGTGCGCTCATAGTATCTCCTCCTTTATATTTCCGCTTTTCAAATTCCCTGTTCAGATGAAAGATTATGCATGCACTTCCTTCATGAACTCAGCCGATGTCATAATCTTGAAAAAGGGATAAAGCGGGTTGTTGCGGTATAGGGTCAATGTCGTTTCATGCATTTCTCTGGTGAAGGCGGCGCAGCAGTCTTCGAGGATATAGGCCTGGAAGTCATTAGACAGGGCGTCAAGGGCGGTAATGAGAACGCACCAGTGGGTGCTTATGCCGCAGATGGCAACCGTATCCACTCCGTGCAGCCTGAGAATCTGATCCATGTCCGTTTTGTAAAAGGCGCTGAACCTGCGCTTGGGGCTGTAAATATCAGTCGGAGTTTGAATCAGCAGCTCCGTTACCTCTGCATCCCTTGTCCCGCGGATGGAGCGCTCTTTCATCTTTCCACCGAAGATGAAGTCTCCTTTTAGAAAACTGTCCATGGAAAAAATCACCGGCATGGACCTGCCCCGTGCGAATTCTGTGAGACGGTTGATATTAGGGCAGACATTACGGGCAAGAGGGGTAATCGGAAAGCCCGGTTCAACTTCCAATGAGTCCTTAAGCATATCGACGATAACAATAGCAGGTTTCATTCACATCTCCGCCAAAATAAAAAGAGGCAAGTAAAAAAACCTTGCCTCTTTTTTCTTCGTTTGATCTCCTTGATTATTCTTCCTTCATGCCCATGAGCTTCTTGGCCATCTTCTTTTTGGCGTCAAAGTCCGTTAGCACGGAGATCATGAACCGCTGGGTCTGGGGGGCGCCGGCGCCATGCCAGGTACCCGTTCCATGCAGACCTGATGTCCAGTGCTGGAGGAACTTCGCCACCTTGAGACGCTTTTCCGCCGGGGCTGCAGCCGTGAAAGCCTTTTTCAGCATGGGGCCGACCTCCGGGTGTTCCAGATCCTTCTGCCTCGGCATGGTCACCACTAGGCCGCCGCCTATATCTCCCGCGTTCTTCATAATCTCCCAGAATCCGTGGGCGATGTTCAGTTTGGCGGCGTTGCCGAAGAGATCATCCGGCAGGAAGACGCCGGACCCTTTGGGTTCTTCCCTGCCCCGCATGGCCGCCGCGATAGCGCAGGCGTGGGATGTCTCGCTCAAGCGGACCATATCAATGATTTTCTCCTGGATGTGAGGGACCTTGTCCACACCTGTGTATTCGGCGGCAAGCACCGTGCCTCCGATAATCAGGTCGGCGAATCCCACCTTGCAGGCCCCGCCGCAGTTCATGCGGTGGGCCTTGGCGAAACGGGAAACAAGACGCCCGCAGTACTTGGTCTCACCGAAGAGGAATACACGCTCCCAGGGAATAAAGACGTTGTCAAATACCATCGTCGAGGTTTCCCTCTGTCCGAAGACGGGATTCCCAATCTCGGTTTCCTCTTCACAATATTCCCGCTCCGCGGAGTAGGCATTGTACTGGCAGATATAAGTAAGCCCCGGTGCACCGTTCTGAACAGCGAAGGACAGGGCGAAGGCTTCTTCGCCTTCTCTCAGGGCGCCGCCAGGAAGAACAAGCGTTTCATGAGAACCTATGGCGCCACTCTGGCTCACCTTGATCCCCCGGACCACGATCCCGTCGTCACGTTTTTCGACGAGGTGAATGAATGTATCGGGTTCGTCCTGCTGGGAAGGCCTCTTTTTCCTGTCACCTTTGGCGTCGGTTATCGCGCCGGAGACGGCAAGGTCGTTGGCCTGCGCAAATGCGAGCCACTTGTTGAAACTTTCATTATACTTCGTTTTCAGATCCCGGTCCATCTCCCACGTCGTCGCGGCAAGGCTGTTGAGGGCATCGCAACCGACGCAGCGGTAGTTGCAGGTTCCCACCGTCTGGCTCGTCAAGAGGGCCATCTCCTGCCGCATGTCCAGGTCGTGGATGTTGCGTGCAACGTTAAGGTTGCGGTTGACTGGCTCGCCCGTGAGGTGGGATGTGGCGACCATGATTTCCTTGTATTTAGGATCTGCGGCGAGGTCGTAAATCGCCGCATTGGCCATGACCATGGAACGCGTAATTTTATTGTCTAGCAGACCCTTCACCCATTTCCCCGCACAATAGACACGGGGTGACAGCTTCTTAACGCTCTCCAGATACTCCTTTGAAGTTTTTAATGCCATAATATCCTCCGAATTAGTTTATTCTTTAGACGTTACCTCTATTATATATTTCGCCTCGGCCTGTACACCGGGAAATGCCCCTATATTCTCGAAGGCAATGTCCATGATTTCCATCAATTTGCTCTCGGACCTCTTTCCGGACAATACGAGGAGCATGCCTCCTTCCTTCAGTTGAGCTTCAGCAATGAGACCCTTTTCGTAAAAACCCGGTATAGCCTTTTTGTCAAGACAGCAATACGCAAAACTCGCGAATGTGCCGGCTAGACCTTGGTAGCTCCCTCGCACCTCGCGGCCGATCTTCACTGCTATTGTCTCCAATCCCGGTTCGTTCTTTAGTGCCAACTTCAAATCCTCTCACCTCTATTGAGTCTTATTCGCTCGGGATATTTCCTTCCCATCCAGTCTCTGATTACATCTTTCCCCTGAGAGACTGGGCCGCGATGTGGATGGCGTCCCAGGCGCCTCCGAAGGGTGGGGCATATGGCAGGTCCAGGTAACCGACCTCGTCAACGGTTAGTCCCGCCCACAGGGCTACAGAGAGGCTGCTGACCCTTTGAACGGCCCCTTTCTCACCGATGCACTGTCCGCCGAGAAGTTTTCCCGTCTTCTTGTCTCCGACAAGTTTTACGCCCAGCTTTTCCCCTTTAGCCATGGGACGGCCAACGGGTAGACCCCAGATCATGGCGCTCACCGGCTGGAACCCGTATTTTGCGGCTTCCTCTTCCGTAAGTCCTGTAGCGGCCACCTCCAGTTTGAAGACCTTGAAGGCCTGGGCGCCCACGACGCCCGGAAATTCCGCCGGATAACCGCCGATATTCTGACCCGCAACACGGCCCTGCTTGTTGGCAACATCGCCGAGAGGAATATAGACCCATCTTCCGGCGACCTTGTGGAATACCTCAGAGCAGTCTCCCACCGCATAGACCCCTTCCCGGGATGTCTTCTGCCGGAAATCCACCTTAATGGCGCCGTTTTCCCCCAAAGCAAGTCCCATGGATTTGGCAAGAGCGGTGTTCCGCTTTGTGCCCACTCCCATCAGCACGAGATCGGCATCCAGCTCGCCGCCGCTGGTGCGAAGTTTCAATCGGTATTCCTTCCCTTTTTCGATCGCCAGAGGTTTCGTCTCCGGAAGGAACTCCACCTGGTTCTTGGCCAGCTCTTCCACGATCATCTTCGTGAATTCGGCATCCCACCGTACGGTCGGCCGGGGCAGTATGTCCATGACCTTCACTTCAATTCCCAGACTTCTCAGCGCCTCGCACATCTCCATGCCGATATATCCCGCACCGATCAGAACTGCCTTCTTACAGCCCTGTTCGTTCAGGTAGGATTTCATCTTCAAGGCGTCGGTCAATTCCCTGAAGACATAGACGCCTTCCAGGTCTCTGCCCGGAATATCCAGGCGAATCGCCTCAGCCCCTGTCGCCATGACCAGGAAGTCGTAAGGAAGACTCGTGCCGTCGGATAACGAGAGAGAGCCCTTTTGAGGATCGACACTATCCACGCGTGTCTTTATCTTCACGTCGATTCCCGTTTTTTTGAATTCTTCCGGCGTGCGGATAACGAGCTTCTTCGACTCTTTGATTACACCACCGATGTAATAAGGCATCGGTCAGGCCGCATAGGAAACAAAGTCACCCTTCTCAATCATCGTCACTTCCAGAGAAGGGTTTCTTCTTTTGGCCTCGGCAGCCGAAGACGGGCCTGCAGCCCCGCCTCCCACAACGACCAGTTTTTGACTCATCGAATAACCTCCCCGGTTATCATCTCAATCGCATTACGACTGTTCATATTTCTCTGGATTACATCAATCTTTGAGGTTTTCCACATTCTCTCCGAAGGGCTTGGCCGCCAGTTCATTCTTGTCGGATAGGACAAGGTCCGCCGCAATCCCGGCCGCTTCGGTGATGATATCGCGGCAGTACAGAGCGTGTTCCTTGCACAGCCAGGTGGTCTGCCACGGCACCGTCAATTCCCGGCACAGGGTCTTTCCATATTTCGCCTTGAAGCGGTTGGGTACCACATTGAATATCCTGTAAACGCCGGGCTTCCCGTAGAACTGGGCCTTCGACTTCATCGCCACGTCCTTTTGATCAGCTCCTTCAGGGAGTGAATCCCTGCCGTGGACGGCGCTCACGGCCATTACGGCCCCTGCCAGGGCGCCGCAAGTGTCTCCGAAAAGCCCTATGCCGCCGCCAAACCCGGTTGCGACTTTTTTGACTGACGGAGGCAGTCCCGTATCCACCAGGCTTAGAACCGCTTCGGTGACGCATTCCGCACAATTATACCCTAAAGAAAAATTCTTGCGGGCACGCTGACGGATTTCCTCGATCTTCTCCTCTTTTGTCATTGATCCTTCCTCCTTTTTTAAGAAATCTTTCTAAGACGATTTTCTCAGCACATTTCCGCGATAGCCGCCTCCCGGAGAAACATGTATAACCGGAGGGCATATTCAAAGAAGAACAATAGCACCATCTATTTGATGAAATAGCAATACGGAAAATTTACGTAGAGTATACGTATTTTTTATAAGTAATCAATGAAATCGGGAAGAGCTAAGACGACAAAGACAAAAGATAAGATCTCAAGTTTGCCTTTCTCTGGTTCAAATTCAACTTTCTTCTAATATGATCCCGGTGCACTTCGACTGTCCTCGCTGACGCATTCAACAGTCTTGCTATTTCTTTTGTCGAGCGTCCTTCTTTTATAAAATTGATGACTTTGATCTCCGTCGGTGTGAGATTGGGATATTTCGAAGAGAGGGTGCGAAGGAACGGGGAAACGATTTCTTTCAGATTTCTCTCGAGAATTTTAAGCTGATTCAATTGATGACTGTCAACATGGGTGATCTTCAGATTCTCGATATACGGCAGGACGAGTTCCCTCATATTGCAAGTTACTTTGTCCTCCAGTTCAGCCCTATCTTCCTCTCTGCGCTTGAGGAGCACAGTTAGGGCCGTATTTGCGTCTTCCAGATTCCGGGATTGCTCTTCCAGCTCCCGCTCTCTTTTTTTCAAAGCCTCTTCCATCTTCTTGCGTTCGGTAATATTACGGGCAATGCCATGAATTGAAACCTGTCTGCCGTTTTCCCTCATGATACGGGCGTTAACCTCCACCCAGACTGCTTCACCGCCTTTTGTATAGGTGAGGAATTCCTGAGGGCTTTGCACTTCTGTGTCGCCTGCTTCCTGGCGAAAGAGCTTGCGGACAACCGGCAGATAATCCTGATCCAATAGATTCTCTATACTGTGTCCCACAAGCTGCTCAGGCTCGTAGCCGTATGTCTTGGAAGCGGCAGCATTGCAGGACAAGATTTTACCATCGAAATCCAGGATAAAGATTATGTCATTGGCATTTTCAAAGAGCTCCCGGTACTTCTGCTCTGACTGGCGCAGCGCTTCCTGGGCCCTCCGTCTTTCAGTTATATCTGTAACAATCTCGACTATACCGATAAGAGATTCTTTTTCATCCCGTACGGGATAACTGCGCAAAACCCAGTTCTTCGTGTACGATGAAAAATCAATTACCTCTTGAGGCTTTCCCGTTTTCAGGGTTCTTGTAGCCGGACAAACACGGCATGCTTTACTTCTATTATGAAGTCCGTGATAGCAGTGTTTTCCGTTCAATTGGCCGGGTGCCAGGTTAAATGCATCATGCATAGCCTTATTGGCCCAGATAACTTTCAAATCCGTGTCGAGATACAATACGAGCTCCGTCATGGCGTCGAGTATGACCGATTTTTCCTGCTCTGATTTGCTCAGTTTTTCAAACAGCCGGAAGTATTTTTTTTCGATTTGACGGCTCTTGGGATTTGAGCTGTCAGGAGCGGTTATTTTTTTCATATATACCTTGAAAAACGATCAAGCGTCTTTTTTACATTTTGATTACAGCGGTTTATCGTCAGGCAATTTCTCACCCAAGGCGAGCCGGCAGATGTCGCTGATCATATAATTTTTCATGCCCGTGTCACGCACCTTTTTATTGAGGGTTACGAAGCACATGGCGCAGAGATAGACCATCGCCTCGGCGCCGTGAGCCTTCGCATCATCGATGTTCTTCTCTCGAAAGGGTTCGAAGTTCTTTCCTCTTGGGAAGAGCTTCAGTCCCGGGCCCGCCACCTCAACGCCGCAGCATATGGCATTTACGCCGTCGTACTGACGGTTTACCCGTTCGACCCCGATGAGGTCGAAGATTTCGTCCACCAGGTAATCCTTCTCGGGCGTGTACCGGGAGGCGCAGGGACGCTGGTAGGCAACTTTCATATTCAGTTTTCTGACTTTGCTTTTATTTTCCTTGAGATAGTCCCTGAGATATTCAAACAGGTGAACCGGCCGGAAGGGAATCCTGATACCGTATTCGGGCGCAATGCCCTTAAGGACGGCATAGCAGTCGTCATGCACGAAGACGATTTCCTTTGCCCCGGATTTGGCCAGGTTATCCACCATGGCCTGCAAACGATTACCCATGATCGATTCGTCACCCATATGCGCGAAAAGGACATTACAGAAGTAGTGCTTACCTTTGAGCAGCGGCATCGTCTCGAAGAGCTGCCCCTGGATAGCCCAGGGCATGTTGCCCTGCATAACGCAGATAGACATTGCCCGCTCTTTGGGCGCCACCGGTTTCGGCTCTCCTTCCGGCTTAAATCTTTCAGCCATCTGGGATTTCAGCACCAGGTCAGTGAAGCTGCCGTCTTCTTCCAGTCGCTTGAGGATCAAGTCGAAAGGTCGGGCTCCCTTTGGGCAGTATTCATTACAGGCGATGCATGTCACGCAGTCCATGAGCCAAGCAACCTTTTCACCCTGCACCAGTTTCTTAAATTCCCTGCCCCCATTTTCGCGGTCAAACTCCAGGTAATGGCAACTATTGAGACACTCGCCGCAATAATCGCATTTATCATCGTGAAACATAAATTCTCCTTACTAATCTTATTTGTGCCCCAATCTGTGACAAGTTATTGCACCTTGAGGCCGCTATGTTGTTGAGTTATTACCTATCAGAAAAAGGTCTCTGGCAATAGCATTTTTATCCGTGCCTCCAAAAGTGTCTATCAAGGATTAATGTTGGAGCGTGAGCTTGAACATCCTGATCAAATTTGTCTGGATTCCGCTCATGCTCGGTGGTAAGAGTGTCGGGGCAGGTCAGTCCAAAGCTGCTGGCCTTACGTTGAGAGTCATAAATAGTAAACATTCTTTATATGAGGAGCGATTGATATGGCATTAAAAACACCCGAACAATATGAAGATAGTCTGCGTAAAATGAATTTTAAAATCTACCTGATGGGTGAGCGGGTGGAAAATCCCGTGGACCATCCGATCATCAGGCCTTCGATGAATTCGGTAAAGATGACATACGCCCTAGCCCAGGATCCCCAGCATGAGGACCTGATGACGGCAAAATCGCACCTGACAGGAAAAAAGATCAACCGCTTCTGTCACATACACCGGAACACCGAGGACTTGATAAAGAAGGTGAAGATGCAGAGGCTCCTGGGGCAGAAAACGGGGGCATGTTTTCAACGCTGCGTGGGAATGGATGCGATCAATGCCGTGGACAGCGTCTCCTTCGAGATGGATAAGAAACTTGGCACTATATACCATGAGCGTTTCATCAAGTTTCTGCTGATGATGCAGGAAGAAGACTTGACAGTGGACGGCGCCATGACGGACCCGAAGGGTGACCGCAGCCTCCCGCCCGGCAAGCAGGCAGATCCGGATCTCTTCACGCGCGTGGTGGAAAGAAGAAAAGACGGCATTGTGGTTCGTGGCGCGAAGGCCCACCAGACAGG
>JBEKXK010000116.1:0-10615 GCA_049512055.1 Syntrophales bacterium
ATGATCCTGTTCAGATTAAGGACTTTCCGTCCGGACACTCCCCTTCTCGCCAGGGCCAGCAGATCCTGCACAATCGCAGCAGCCCTCTGGCCTCCCGACATGATGTTCACGAGGTCTTCTCTGATCGGGCTTGACTCGTCCGCATCCATCAGAAGCATTTCCGCATAGCCGACTACAATACCCAAAACGTTATTGAGATCGTGGGCAACGCCGCCTGCCAGGGTGCCAAGGGCTTCCATCTTCTCAGCACGTTGCAGGCGTTCCTGCAGACTTCGATTTTCCTCCTCCGCCCGCTTACGCTCGGTGATATCGCGAGTCGCTGCGAGTATCCCGACGGGCTTGTGGTTCTTGTCACGCAGATAGGACAAGCTGATTTCCACCCAGATAATGGAGCCGTCCTTCCTGTATTCTTCCACCTCCATGGTGCGGATTCTATCGGGATCGGGAGTTCCACAGGTTTCCAATTTCATCTCTTCTTCAAAGGCCGTAAAAGCAATCTTCAGAGATTCAGGAGTCATGACCTGGTCAAGGGTCTGCTCCATGGCCTCCTCAACGGCGAATCCACGAAGGCGCATGATGGACGGACTGATATAGGTAAAGCGCAAATTCATATCCAAAACCGATATGACGTCAGCCATATTTTCTGCTATTAAACGGTATTTTTCCTCGCTCTCCCTCCGGGCATCTTCAACCTGCTTGCGCTCGGTGATGTCATGCGCGATGACCGTCGCAATGATTCGATTGTCTGGTTCGTAGGAGTGACGAGTATTTAGAAGAGCCCAAAACTCACTGCCGTTCTTGCGCTTTATCTGGTATTCGACGTTATCCGGGACAGCCTCACCCGCAAGGACTCTGGCATGCCTTTGCATAAAGGATTTCAGACTTTCCTCCGTGAGCAATTGCATGGGGCCCATCGATAGAAATTCTTCTCTGGTATAGCCGGTGTACTGACACATGGCGTCGTTTGCGCTCAATAACTTTCGCGTTGTAAAATCGACCTCAAAGATCCCGGTAGGTGCATGCTTGACAAGATACCTGTATCTCTCCTCGCTCTCTCGCAGCGCCTTCTCTGTCTGCTTACGCTCGGTGATGTCATGCGCAACAACGTCTGCTCCCGCAAGACCCTCAGAATCGTAAACATATTTAGTAATTAATTGAACCCACTTTCGCTGCCCGTTCTTATTTATTATCTCGAATTCCGGATTTTCTGGTAATTTATCGCCTAAAATCATTTTGTTTAAGCGTTCTGAAAATAAGTGTTTGCTCTCATTGGTCAGGATATCGTATGGGGACAGTGAAGTTATTTCTTTTTGACTATAGCCAAGATATTCACAAAAGGCATCGTTCGCTTTTAAAAACTTTCCCGTTCTAAAGTCAACTTGGTATATACCAGTGCGGAAATCATGAAAAAGTTGCCTATAATTTGCTTCACTCTTTCGCAGCGCCTCCTCTGCCCTCTTGCGGTCGGTGATATCCTGGTATGTTACCTGAAACTGTCTTTCACAGTCCCACAATATTTCCTTGCGGTAGACCTGGAGATTGCGGACTTCACCATCTTTTCTGATAATACTTATCTCGTATTCGGACGGGGCATAATCACCACGGTTTCTTTTTTCCCTTCTTATCTGGAACTCGGCATAGCTCTTTGGAGTATAGCGCTTCTTTAGGGGGGTTGCTTTCAGTTCATCAATGCTGTTGTAGCCATAGATATCCAGAATAGCCCGGTTGGCATAAATGGTCTCACCTTCTATGGTCACGATACGTATCCCCATCGGGGAATCATCCAGAGAACGGCGGAAGTTCTCTTCAGCTCGGCGTAGCGCTTCCTCATACCGTTTTCGCTCTGATTCAGATTGTTCGAATTCTTTGATTCTCTGCTTTAGAGAAGCCAGTTCCTGGATCAATAACGGTTTTGTCTTGGATTGATCTTTCATAGGGTTGTTCCCTGTTTGTTGAGATGATTT
Organism: Syntrophales bacterium; assembly: GCA_049512055.1. Lineage (GTDB taxonomy): Bacteria > Desulfobacterota > Syntrophia > Syntrophales > UBA2185 > Fen-1135. The sequence continues at coordinate 1,965 of JBEKXK010000116.1, forward strand.
GTGTAGTTGAAAAGATAACGAGTGACGGGCTTTGCCTGATTGAAAATCATCAGTAAAACTGTATAAATCTTCAATTGATATTGAATATCATCTGAAAGATTGGGTGTCCACAAAAATTACGCGACGCTTGACTTCAGGAAGAAAGTGCTCTGTGCATCTTGTATACACACCAATCTCGAAAGAACCCAGATGGCTTTTTTTTCTAAAATTTACATTTCTTTAAAGCCATATGCCTGAATACTTTCGTATCGAGTCTTTCAATGAGACACGGGAATGCTTCATCTTTTCGGTTCATAGATACAGAATGGCTCGGGGGCCAAGTAGTCTCCCGTGATCTCGTAGGCCCGCGCGCGGCAGCCGCCGCAGACTTTGATGAATTCGCAATGGCCGCATTTGTGATTTGGGGACATCCACCTGTTTTCTATCGCAGTGCGTCTCTTTGAGGACGCTCCCCTAAAAGACGGAAGTGTTTCCTAATTCCTCTTCATCTTTTCTTATAGATTTCTTTCCTATGACCAACTCTCAAGATGATAATTTTGTCACCTTCGACATCGAATATGATTCGATAATTTCCCACACGGAAGCGATAGCTTCCTAAATTGGAATCGGACAAAGGTTCGGCATGTTTGAAGGGATTGGCTTGATAGCGAAGGAGGGTTTTTCCTATGCGTTCTTTGAAATTGGTTTCGAGCTTATTGATATCTCTGATGGCTCGCTGGGTGTATATAAGCTTATATATCAACGTCCGAAGACCTCTTCATGGGTCTTTATCCGCCCGGCCTTATAGTCGCGCCGCGCCTCCCGAATGCTCTTAAGATATTCGGGCGATGTAGCGGCCAGCAAATCTTCCAAAAAAGCATCCCTCGCACGCTTTTTCATAGCCTTGACGGCATCGATTATCTCCTGAGGGGACAAATTGACTTTGATAGCACTTAACATATGCAACTCCTTGGTTGTTTACGCCGGATTAAGTATCTTGTCTTTTATTGAATTCGGTAGCGAGCGCATTCCCCGTAGCTTGCTGCGGGGTAAGCGAGCGAATGCCGAACGATACTGTTCCCTAAGAATCGAAGATTCTCCGCAGCTTGCTGCGGAGAGATTCAATTCATAATAGGAGAAAGGTAATTGTGTGTCAATAGTAAATGATCACAGAGTCCCGGCTATTCGTGGAGTCGCAGTCCTTTATTCATCAAGGTTCAATTGCTTGGCTCATAGATACAAAACGGTTCGGGGGCGAGATAATCCCCCGTGATCTCAAGCGCTCGCGCGCGGCAGCCGCCGCAGACCTTGATAAATTCACAATGGCTGCATTTGCCTTTGTATTTATTCAAATCACGGAGGTCTGCAAATATCGGGGAGCTGTTCCAGATGTCGCCGAATCCTTTTTCTCTGATCCGGCCGCAATCGACTTCGAGATAGCCGCAGGGCTGCACTTGTCCCGTATGAGAGATGAAGCAAAATGCGCTTCCGCCCAGACAGCCGCGCGTCATGGCATGCAAAGGATCTCCTGCCGCCTGACCTCTGACCCCTTTTCCCTGTCCTCTCTGCTTCAGGATGCGGTAATAATGGGGCGCGCATGTAGCCTTCAGTTGTATCGGGCAATTGAGGCTTGCCTCATAAAACCAGTTCAGCGTCTTTTCGTAATCTGCGGGAGATATTGCCTGCTCCGCCATCTCTTTTCCCCGGCCGGTGGGAACGAGGAGGAAGATATGGTGTGCGGCAGCGCCGAGCCTGACGGCGAGATCCATGATGCCGGGGAGTTGATCCAGATTGGCTTTAGTTATAGTCGTGTTGATCTGGAATTCCATGCGGGCTTTTTTCATTGTTTCAATACCGGCCAGCGCTCCTGCGAAAGCTCCGGCCACATTACGAAAGGCATCGTGCATTTCTGCATTCAAACCGTCGATGCTGATGCTGACCCTCTTAATGCCCGCCCTGAGCATGTCGCCGGCAAGCTGCTGTGTGACCAGGGTTCCGTTGGTAGCCATGACCATGCGGAGGCCCTTTTTATGTCCGTAGGCGGCAATCTCAAATATGTCGGAACGGAGAAGCGGTTCACCGCCGGTGAGAATAATTACCGGTTTGCTTACGTCTGCAATCGCGTCCAGGAGGCGCAATGCCTCGTCTGTCGTGAGTTCGCCGGCATAAGGGCCGCGTTTGGCCGATGCCCGGCAGTGGATGCAGGCGAGGTTGCAGCTCCGGGTCACTTCCCAGGCAACCATGCGGAGGGTATGGGGGAGCACTTTGTTATTCATTTCTGGAGAAACTTTGCCGCCTCCGTGGCAAAATAGGTGATGATGATATCCGCACCGGCTCGCTTGATGGAGGTGAGCGCTTCCATCATCGCCCTTTCTCCGTCCATCCAGCCAAGCTTTGCTGCCGCCTTGATCATAGAGAATTCGCCGCTCACATTGTAGGCCGCAATGGGGAGGTCGAACTCCTCCTTTGCGCGGCGGATGATATCGAGGTAGGGCAGGGCGGGTTTCACCATGATGATGTCGGCGCCTTCTTCGACGTCGAGGCTTATCTCACGGATAGCCTCGTCTCCGTTGGCCGGATCCATCTGGTAGGCCTTGCGGTCGCCGAATTGCGGGGCGCTTTCCGCAGCCTCACGGAAAGGGCCGTAGAAACAGGAGGCATATTTCGCGGAGTAGGCCATGATCGGCAAGTTGTCGAAACCGCTATCATCCAGGGCTTCCCTGATGGCGCCGACCTGGCCGTCCATCATGGCGGACGGGGCAACCATATCCGCACCCGCTTTCGCATGAGACAGGGCGGTTTCCGCTATGACTTCAAGCGATGCATCATTGTCCACTTCGCCCTTCTCGATCATCCCGCAGTGGCCGTGGCTCGTGTATTCGCAGAGGCACACATCCGTAATGACGATAATATCGGGAACCTTATCTTTGATCCTCTTGACTGCCTGCTGAACAACGCCGTTTTTCATGAAGGCCCCGGATGCCACCTCGTCCTTTTTATCGGGGATGCCGAAGAGGAGAACGGCAGGGATGTCCAGGTCTTTCGCCTTCTGCACCTCTTTTACCAAATGGTCAGCGGACATTTGAAAATTTCCCGGCATGGAACTGATCGGTTTTTTCAAATCCTTCCCGAAGATCGCAAAAAGAGGATATACGAAATTATCGACGGACAGCTTCGTCTCCCTGATCATCCTTCGGAAATTTTCGTTTTTTCTCAACCGCCGCGGTCTGTAAGCAGGAAAATACATGATTTATTCTGACCTCCTTTTCATTTATTCTTTTTTGCTGAAATATTTCGTGAGCGTTTCAACCAGGCCCGGTATGGTATAGCGTTCCTGGATTATATCCGTGGGAAGGCCGGCCTTCTTGACGGCTGCGGCTGTGACCGGTCCGATACAGGCGATTCTTACTCCCTTCGGCGTCACATAATTCCGTCCCATGATTTCCATAAAATTGTGAACCGTCGAGGGGCTGGTAAATGTGATGACGTCCACCTTCCCCTCGTTCATCAATTTTTCGAGCTCCGCTCTATCTTTTCCCGAATTGACTGTTCGATATGCTGTTACCACATCGACCTTTGTGCCGAGTTTCGCAAGTCCTTCAGGAATGACGTCGCGGGCCGTCTCGGCTCTGGGGAGCAGTATCCTGCTTCTCCGCAAATTGATCTTCTCAAACGCCTGGACCACCCCCTCGGAGATGAACTCGTCAGGCACAAGATCAACCCGGATGCCGAGCTGTTCAAGCTGCGTTGCTGTAGCCGGACCGATGGTGCAAATCCGGAGTCCTTTGAGATCCCGCACATCCCGTCCGAGCTCTTTCAGACGCCTCAAGAAGAAGACTACGCCGTTCGCGCTGGTGAAGATGATCCACTGATATGCCGAAAGTTCGGCAATGGCCCTGTCGAGACCGTCGTAGCTGACGGGCGGGACAATCTTGATTGTCGGAAAATTTATCACCCGTGCACCCTGCGCATGAAGAAGGCTTGCGAATTCTTCCGACTGCGCCTCGGGTCTTGTGATCACGATGCCTTTGCCGAAGAGAGGCTTCGTCTCGTACCAGTTGAGCAGGCTCCGCAGATCCACGACGCCGCCTACCACCAAAATAGCCGGGGGGGAGAAATGTTTTTCCTCCGCTTTCCCGGCAATGTCGCTGATGGTGCCTGTCAGGGTTTCCTGATTTTCCGTCGTTCCCCAGCGGATGAGGGCGGCGGGCGTATCCGCATTTTTGCCATGTGCGATCAGATTGGCCGTGATCCGGCCGAGATTCCTGACGCCCATGAGAAAGACAACGGTGCCGATTCCTGCGAGACTCTTCCAATCGATATCGCTCTCTTCTTTTGTCGCGTCTTCATGTCCCGTCACAAAGGCGACTGTGGACGTGTGGCCGCGATGCGTGAGCGGGATGCCTGCATACGCCGGGACCGCAGCGGCGGATGTTACACCCGGGACTACCTCAAAGGGGATGCCGGACTTCGCCAGGATTTCCGCCTCTTCCCCGCCGCGCCCAAAAATGAACGGGTCTCCGCCCTTGACTCTCGCGACAATGTTTCCCTGCTTCGCCTCTTCAAGGAGGAGTCGATTTATTTCGTCCTGCGGCAGGGTATGCTCTCCGCCTCTTTTCCCCGCGTAGATCAGGCGCACGGATTCTTTTGCCTGACGTATGATCTCCTCGTTCACGAGGTGGTCGTAGATGATGACGTCAGCTTCCTTGAGGTATCTCAGGCCCTTTATCGTAAACAGTCCGGGATCTCCCGGACCGGCCCCGATGATATAAACCTTACCTTTCTTCTCCACAGGAAAGCTCCTTTCTGTAAACCTCATCCATTATCGCTTGCCCGCCCTTCGAGAGGATCATTTCCGCGAGTAATGTTCCCAGAACCTCGGCGTCTTTGCTCACTCCTCTTACTTCATCTTTTATCAAGTCTCTGCCGTCAAGGCTTCCGAGCAGTCCTGTAATGGTCAGGTCATTTCCTTCCTTCACGCCATAGGCAGCCACAGGCAGTTGGCATCCCCCGCCCAGTCTTCCCAGAAATGCCCGCTCCGCGCTCACCTCCACCCATGTACGGGGATGATTGAGGAAGGAAACGGCGCGGCGGACGGCTTTATCGCTCTTTCTCAATTCTATACCAAGCACGCCTTGGCCTACGGCGGGGAGCATTATTTCCGCCGGTATGACCTCGGTGATACGGTCCGTCCATCCCATTCGCTTCAGCCCCGCTGCCGCCAAAATGATGCCGTTGAGGTTGTCCGTTTGAATCTTTCTTATACGTGTGTCGAGGTTGCCCCGAATGGGAACAAGTTCGATATCCGGAAAAAGGTGAAGGAGTTGGAATCCCCTCCTCAGGGAACCAGTGCCGATGCGGGCGCCGACCGGCATATCCGCAAGCTTTTTTTTGTCTTTCGAGATCAGCACGTCGTGCGGGTCTTCCCTTTCCGACATCACACCGATTTCCAGACCGTCCGGGAGTTCCATGGGTACGTCCTTCATACTATGGACGGCGATATCTACTTCGTCCCGGAGGAGGGCGTCCTCAATCTCTTTCACGAAGAGTCCCTTTCCTCCCACTTTAGCCAGAGGTACGTCTTGCAGAATATCTCCCTTTGTCTTGATCACTACAATTTCGACGGAGACGGCGGGTATTCCTCTCCTTAGCTTCTCTGCAACCCAATTCGTTTGCGTCAGCGCCAGAAGGCTTCCCCGTGTTCCGATTCTCAGTATGCTTCTAATTGGCCTGTCTCCTCATTTATCATCCAGTCCGAACAGCCTTCTGATCGCTGCGACGTAAGGCAGCGCGCTGTTATCCTTGCTTTCCTCCTTCAGTCCGACAATCGGATCGTGCAGCACCTTGTTGATAATGGAATTCGCCATGATCTCTATATTTCTCTTTTCATCTTCCGTGAGGTTTTCCATCCATGCGGAGGACTTCGCAATTTCCCCTCTAATGATGCCCTCCATTTTTTCCCGCAGGGAGATGATCGTCGGCACGACTTCCAGGGCGCTGTACCATTCGAGATACTTCGTCACCTCTTCGTCTATGATGGTCTCCGCCTTCTCGGCCTCCTTCTTCCTGCTTTTCAGATTGCTGTCCACAATATCCTGAAGATCGTCGATATTGTAGAGGTACACGTTATCGATCTCCCCCACTGCAGGGTCGATATCTCTGGGCACGGCGATGTCGATGAGAAATAGGAGACGGTTCTTGCGCCTGCGGATGGCCGCTTCGATCATTGGAGGCGTAAGCACGTAGCCGGGCGCCCCTGTCGAGGTTATTACGATATCGACGTCGTGCAACTTTTCCGGGAGCATGTCAAACTCTATGGCTGTGCCGTGAAAATCTTCGGCCATCTTCACTGCCCGGGCATATGTCCTGTTGGCGATGAATATCTTTCCCACCCTGCGGCTGATAAGATGTTTTGCCGCAAGCTCCGACATCTCGCCGGCGCCGATCAAAAGAACATTCCTCCCCTCAATAACACCGAATATCTTTTTTGCGAGCTCCACGGCGGCAAAACTGACGGACACGGCGTTGTTGGCAATTCCCGTTTCGCTTCTCACCCTCTTTGCCACCCTGAACGCATGATGGAGGATCTTATTCAGTATGACACCGGTTGTGTTATGGTCAACGGCCGTGCGGAACGCATCCTTGATCTGCCCCAGAATCTGCGGTTCCCCCATGACCATAGAGTCGATGCTGGATGCCACGCGGAACAGATGGCGCACGGCTTCATGGTCATGGTGCAGATAGAGGCATTTGCTCATCTCCTCTGCGGAGAGATTGCCGTGATGAAAAATAAAATCCCTCAGCCTCGCGACAGCGCCCTCACTGTCTGCGGCATTTGCGAGGACCTCCACGCGGTTGCAGGTGGCAAGATAGAGTCCTTCCTTTATTTCCGGGATGTTCATTATTTCCGCAAGATGGTTGATGTCGTCCCCGCAGGATAGAGAAAGGCGCTCCCTGATTTCCAGGGGGGCCGTTTTATGGTTCATGCCGATAAGAATGATATTCATGGTGTTATATGAATCTGTGAGCAGTTACAAAGAGGAGGCTCGTAAGCACAAGCGAAATCAACAGTACAGCAAATGCCAGCAGCGTGAAAAGCGCCGCCTTGTGGCCCTTCCAGCCCATGGCGAGCCTTTGATGAAGCAGCACGGCATAAGCGACCCACGCCGCAAGCGTCCATGTCTGTTTGGGGTCCCATTGCCAAAGGCTGCCCCAGACGCTTCTCGCCCATATGGAACCTACGAGGATGCCGAGAGTGAGCAAGGAAAACCCCAGCATGAGGCATATATGGTTAATCCTGTCCAGGTCTGTAAGGGAAGGCAGCACCTTGCTGAAGCTGCTCACCTTCTTGTTCTTTAGTAAACCTTCCTGGATGAGATACATAGCGCCCGCGCAGGTGGCCAGAGCAAAAAGGGCTTCTCCCGTTACGGCGAGTATCACATGAACCGGCACGAGGTTACTGTGGAGTACGGCGGGAATGGAAACGTATCCTCCCATATCTTTCGAAGCCGCGATCATAAGGAGAAAAGTCACGGGAGAGACGAAGGCGCCGAGCACCCTGGTCTTCGTCTTCAATTGGAAGGCAAGATAAATACCGGCCATTGCCCACGCGAAAAAAGAAAGCATCTCATGGAAGCTGATTACAGGATTCTGGCCGGTCTCGATGCATCTCATTACGAAGAACAAGGTATGGAACGCAAAGGCTGAGAAAAGAATCCATGTGGAGACTCTTGCTACCAGCACCCTTCTGGTATACAGGGAGCCCAAGTATCCTAATGCGCTCAGAAGGTAAACAGCAAGAGCCACTCTGAAAAAAATGATATCCATCAATCACCAATCATTATTTTTTCGCCGGTAACGTCGTAAATGATCCTTCTTACCTTATCCCAGCTCTTATCTTTTATGTGCTTCAGGATGTCCGAATGCACGACCGCTTCAAACACGCGCCTGTTCTCGTCGGAGGAACGCCCCTTCACGACCAACTTCTCTCTCAGTTGGCCCATCACCTCGAGAAGGGTCTGATATTCCGTCCCGAAGAGATGTTCCATATCTTCCCTCAATTTCTTCGCTAGGGCCGGGCTTTTCCCGCCGGTGGATATCGCGATCAGAAGGTCTCCCTGCCTGATGAGGGAAGGGAGCACGAAATCACATTTGTCGGGGTCATCCACAATATTGACGAGTATCCCCTTCTCTTTCCCGTCGCGCGAGATCTCCGCATTGATATCATCCTGGTCCGTGGCGCCGATTACAAGGAAAGCATCATCGATAAGGGCCTGGTCGTAATCGACATCGATGTGACTTATTCTGCCTGCTTTCTTCATCGCTTCCAGACCGGGCGTCAGCGTCTTACCAACAACGACGACACTGGCCCCGAAGTCGAGAAGCCGCGCCACTTTCCTCTCGGCGACATCACCTCCGCCTATGACGACGCATCTTCTATCTGTGATATCGAGAAATAACGGGTAATATCTCACAGCCCTTCCCTTTATGAAAGCGAGACCTTCAAGACAAAGAACGTAGTGCGAACTTCCATGTCTATCATAAAAGCAGGACTAAAGGGCCTGTTGCCCAAAGCCTGTTTTAGGATTCAGACAAAACCTCTATGAGCCCTGGAAAAAAATAATACGTTTTCCACATTGCATTAAATCGTGGCTTCGTGCCTCCAGATAATA
>JBEKXK010000117.1:0-10561 GCA_049512055.1 Syntrophales bacterium
CCATAAGCAAAGTTGGCAAAGCCGTGCTCATCAAAGGGCGTTGCCGCATTCCACCACCAGTCAAACCCGCGCTTTTCCTTTATTGCATTAGTGAAACGATAATGGGCGAACCACATGCCCATTGCCCATCCCCAGTGCGCCCAGTCCGTTACGTTGTTGGTATCTCTTGCCTTACGGTTCCATGGAAAGAAGAAATACTCATGGAAGCAGTGATACTGCTGCATGGGGTCGACCGCCTGAAATTCAGGATGAGGGAAAAAATTAGCATAATTCCAAATCTCAATGTCCTTCAATTTTGGACCGACCCTCTTTGCCAACTCCTTCATACATTCTGTTGAATCACCTCCAACCGAACCTGGCTGGATCCAGTTTCCGGGCTTGACCATATCCAAGATCTGCTGGGGCGTTCTCTTCTTGTCACGAATCTTTTGTTGAACCGGTGTTGTCATCTTGACTCCCTCCTTAAGGTAATTAAGTTTTGACATTCAGCCGAATTAATTCAGCCACTCTTAAGCGGTATACGGACTTACAATATTACTTGCCCTATTAAATATTTTTAAAAAAAATCAACGGGTTTAGCCTAATCTTGCAGCGGATAGAAGATACACCGCGTGTCTATTCCGGATTTGGCACAGCTCATAGAACGTTTGTCTATAGCAGAAACGTTAAGATGTAAGAGATTTGATAATAAGCAGAAACAGGATTTTCTATTTGTCACCAATATGAACCCTTTGAGATGTTCTCGGTTTGCGTCTATTGCCAACGCTAAGGCATATCTCATATAGTTGCTGACTTTGCAAGCATTAGTGATAAAAAATCTCAAATAGCGCGAGACGACAAGAGTACGTCCTAATATGCTACCAACGGACGCATGCCGCAAGCGCCCCTATGGACGGACAATATCATGAACAGTCTTGTATGGAAAAAAATTGCGAAAGGCAATATTAAAAGGTTTATAAGTAATATTTAGAAAAAACTAATTTTGCCCGATAAGCCCGAGGTGAACAGACTTGCTGGTGTAAGTAAGACCGCTGTTATCGAACAGGAAAATAGACTTTATCCATTAGACATGCCCAACTCCTGGTAATTGCAAAATTGGTTTCGATAAGAAGTAGATACTTATACCTTAGCAGAGTTAGATGTCTATAGGATCTCACTTTTTTGGCCGGCCTTAGATATAAGACTGTTGACTTTCTTCATAAATTGACGAAGTTTGTTTCTTGCAAAATTGAACAAGCATCATTTAGGATATCTTGTTCTAATCTTTCTTCACGTAAAATTAATTTTATCTAAATATTACTTATAAACCTTTTAATATTGCTTTCCCGCTCTATTTCATACAATAGACGCAGTTATAATTTTTCAATGATTATTCCCGAGCTATAAGCAAGAATGGGAAGAAAAAATATAGATTGTCTTATTTTTAAAACATATCCATTTTTTCAGCACTTTTATCTCGTTGATCCGTAGAAGAGAAGAAGCCAGTGTGACCCTAAGTAAAATTTATTACTTAATGAATTGTGTAACACTGACAGCGCGGTAGTCTAAGCGGCCGATTTCGGCGGGCGCCGTTTATACGTTTTTAACAGAGCGATCCTCACTGTTATCCATGTGGGGCAGGCGCTGAGAATAATGAAAAGGAGGTATAGTCCGGTGCAAGTGATCGATCAAGGAATTGGCAAAATCTTTACGGACCCTGATGCGGATAAGGCGCGTGCATTCTTCCGCACGAAGAACCGCAAACTGGAGTCCAAGGTGATGTCTGTAAAAGAAGCCGTGGAAAAGTTCATCCATGACGGTGATTATCTGACGCTAGGCGGCTTCGGGGCAAACAGGGTACCTATAGCGGTTGCTCATGAAATCGTGAGGCAAGGCAGGAAGAATATGGGTTTTGCAGGCCATACATCCACCCATGATTTTCAGATTCTGTGCGCCGGTGAGGTCTTCGACAAGCTGGATGTTGCGTATATTGTGGGTCTGGAGGCACGCGGCTTGTCCCCCAACGCCAGGCGTTATATGGAAAGCGGCAAGGTCGAGGTGAGTGAATGGACCAACTATTCGCTCTCTGTACGCTTCAAGGCCGCTGCTGCAGGTGTTTCTTTCTACCCATCGAGAAATATTATGGGAACGGACACATTCAAGTACAGCGGTGCCAAAATCATCGAGTGCCCGTTCACGGGAACAAAGTATGCAGTCATGCCAGCCCTCTATCCGGATGTGTCGGCGATTCATGTCCATGAGGCGGATATCTACGGCAATTGCCGTGCGAGAGGCATCACCGTTTCCGATTTCGATGTGGCAAGGGCGTCCAAGCGTCTGATTATCACCTGTGAAAGGCTAATTTCCAATGACGAGATACGTAGAGATCCGAGCTATACGGTAATTCCTTACTGGTGCGTCGATGCCGTATGTGAGGTCCCTTATGGCAGTTATCCCGGAAATATGTATGCAGAATATTTCTCTGACGAGGAGCATATAAGGGAATGGATGAAGACGGAAGAGGATCCGGTCGAGTTCAAGAAATTCCTCGAAAAGAATATTTACAGCTGCAAGGATCACTTTGAATATATCGAGAAAAACGGCGGAATACACAAATTGCTGAAACTCAGGGACAAAGAATTCATGTTTGTCAAAGCGAGAGATTAGAGAGGAGGCTAAACGGTATGGCTGATTATAATACCATGGAACTAATGATATGCACCGCTGCAAGAGAGTTAGAAGACGGGGCTTCTATTGTCGTTGGAACTGGAGCTCCCAACGCGGCGGCAATGCTTGCGCAGAAGGCCCACTCACCCAACCTGGTAATCCTTTTTGAGGCCGGCGGGGCGGCACCCTTGATCCCTGAAATGCCCATATCCGTGGGAGATTCCAGAACGACTTGGAAGGCCTTGATGGCGAGCGGCATGTGTGAAATTATGGAAACGTGCTGTCGCGGCATGATCGATTACACCTTCCTCGGTGGTGCCCAGATTGATATGTACGGAAATTTGAATTCCACGAGAATCGGTCCCGACCATCAGAAACCGAAGGTTCGATTCCCGGGGAGTGGCGGTGCCAATGACCTTGCTTCATTTTGTTGGAGAATGCTCGTCATGACACCGCAGGATTCCAAGAGATTTGCCGAAAAATGTCAATTTATTACGACGCCTGGCTGGCTGACGGGCGGCGATTCGAGGGAGAAATCAGGCCTTCCGCGGGGGGCCGGTCCATACAAGATCATTACCAATATGGCAGTTATGGATTTTGAGCCGGAATCAAAGAGGATGCGGATTATAGGGGTCAATCCGGGTTATTCCGAAAAAGATGTTCAGTCTAATTGTGGGTTCGAACTTCTGAAAGCGAAGAAGATCGTGGAGAACAAACCTCCAACAGCAGGCGAACTGTCCATCCTGAGGGATCAGATAGACCCGTATCGCTACGTTATCGGAAGATAGTTTTATCTAGTATTAAAGCTCTCAGGGTTGACATTCAATCCGGGGGTATCTAGGAGGATTATAAATGGCGGAAGAAATGAAAGAAGGTATGGCAGGAGACGACAACAACCTGAAGCATTGGGAGGAACAGGACGCTATCCTCTTGACTCACCGTGAAGAGGCATACAACATCGGCGGTGAGGAGCAGCTCAAGCGTCTTGCCAAACAGGGCAAGAAGCCGATGCGAGAACTCATTTCGATGTTGATCGATCCTGGTACGGAGTTCTTTGAGCTCGGCCTCGATGCAGGCTACAACATCGGGCAGATAAAACTCTACGGAGGAGAGATCTACGAATCGGAGAAGAGAGGTCACATCCCCGGCGGCGGACTGGTTACCGGCGTAGGCGTCATTCATGGAAAGGATTGTATGATCTTTGCCAATGAAAACCGCTATGCGGCGGGAACCTATTTCCCCATCACTCTAAAGAAGCATATGAGGGCCCAGGCGATTGCCGAACGCCTCCGATTACCGTGCGTATACATTGCCGACTCCGGAGGGATCAACCTCCCCTTACAGCTGGGCTGTTTTGCTGACGACGGGCACTTTGGCAGCATGTTCTACAACATGTGCCGCATGTCAGCCATGGGAATCAAACAATACACACTGTCCACGGGCGGAAACACGGCAGGCGGCGCTTATATCGTTTATCTCGCTTCCGAATCAATCATGATAGAAAAGCTGGCCTTTGCATTCCTGGCAGGTCCCCCTATGGTGAAGTCCGCAATCGGTGAAACCGTGTCCATGGAAGACCTGGGAGGCGCCTATGTTCACACCCAGCACTCCGGAGGCTGCGACCATTTTGTGAGATCCCAGGCAGAGGGTATTCAGAAGCTACGAGATATTATCGAGTTTGAACCAAGCCAGTCGATTTACTGCGATCGTGTACAAACCCTGGAACCAAGATATGACTACAGGGACATGATGCGCTCCGCTCCCATGAATACCTATAACGCAATCAACATCAGGGACACCCTAAAGTGTATTGCTGATGACAGCTATTTCCATGAATACAAACCGACATACGGCCTCAACCGCGGTGAAAGTGTCGTTGCCGGCAAGATGTGGCTAAAAGGCATGCCCGTAGGCGTCATTGCTTCCAATGGGACCGGCGTTATCTATATTGAAGCGGCAAGAAAGGCGACGGAATGGATGATCCGTTGCGGCAACTCGAAGCTGCCGGTTATCTTTCTCCAAGGCTCTCCCGGCTACATGGTCGGAAAGGCCGAGGAATGGGGAGGCATCGGGAAATACGGATCCGACATGGTCCGTACGTGCAGTGTGCTGAACGTTCCGAAAATACAGTACGTCATCGGTCCAGATCACGGAGCGGCAAACTATGGTATGTGTGGGAGGGCCTTCAGGCCGGTGTTCTGCTTCACTAATATGAGAGGCCGCACCACGGTTATGTCCGGCCGGACAGCCGGATTCATCGTCGAGAGCGTCCGCAGGAAGAATATCGTCGACAAAGGACAAACGGTTAATGAGGAAGAAATGGCCAAATTCCGTCAGATGATGATAGATCGTTATGATAACGAAGGGCATCCCTTCCTGACGGGTTCGCTCTTGTTCCATGACGGTGTCATCACTTACAGCGAAACGCGCGAAAAACTGGGCAGGTCATTGGAACTTTGCTATCGCGTACCTATAGAAAAGTCAGACTGGGGTGATCTGAAGGTTTAACCCTGTTTGAAGAGTGAAAGAAGGAGGAGTATTCCTATGGCAGATATACTATTGAAAGAAAGGACTGATGAGGGCATTCTTATTCTCACGCTGAATCGTCCTGAGGCTATGAACTGCTTTAACTTTGATCTTCTGGCTGTGCTGGCCGACACCATACGGGAAGCAAATTTTGACATGGGTCTCCGCTGCATCATTATTACCGGCGCCAAAGCGGGTGACGATCCCAAGAAGTGGTCCTTCTCTACAGGCGCAGACCTGAAGGAAAGAAGGACACTGTCAGACGACCAGGTCCGCCGCTTCATCTTCACGATACGCAACACTTTCACGGCGGTGGAGCAAGTCCGTGTCCCCGTGATTGCCGCCATAAACGGGTTTGCTTTTGGCGGCGGTACGGAACTCGCCCTTGCCTCTGACATCCGTATCTGCTCGTCCAACGTCCTGATGGGACTGACCGAAACCTCTCTGGCGATTATCCCCGGCGCCGGCGGAACTCAAAGACTGACCAGGATTGTCGGTGTGGCAAAGGCGAAGGAGCTGGTCTTCACGGCGAGAAGAATAGATGCCGAGACGGCTCTAAAGATCGGTCTTGTCAGTAGGGTTGTGGAACCCGACAAGCTCATGGAAGCCGCGCTCGAACTGGCAAGGGAGATCGCCAAGAACGGCCCCATCGGCGTTGCCCAGGCGAAATTCGCCATCAACTACGGCTCCGAGGCGAGCCTCGGAGTGGCGCTCCCGCTTGAGTCCAAGGCTTATGAGGTTACCATCCCGACGAAGGATCGACTAGAGGCGCTGGCGGCCTTTGCGGAGAAACGAAAACCCGTATTCAAGGGGGAATAACGCTCTTTCACCCGGAGATACGTTGAACTTAATAAATAATAAAATTGAGGAGGCCATGATTTTTATGACGGAGTACGATTACTGGAAAATTTTTCCCAGAATGCCAAAGAAGGTAACCATCGGAGACATAACCGTTCGCGATGGTTTCCAGCATGAAGAAAAATTCATATCCACTAACGCCAAAATTTTCTATGCTCAGGAGATGATACTGGCCGGCGCAAAGGAGATTGAGGTTACCAACCTGGGAAACCCTGCAGGCATTCCCCAGTTCAGAGACGCTGAGCAGGTTCTTACAGCCCTCAGGAGTGATGCGTTCAAAAAACGCTGCGAGAGGGCAGGGGTAAAATATGATGAGCTTGTCATGACTGCTGTGACGATCCGCGAACCCGCTGTCGATACGGCGATTGAGCTCAGGAAAAAAGGGATAGGTCCGGACCGCGTCCTGATGATGGTTTCCACCGATCCCGAACACCATTTTGCCAACTCCGGAACGACGCTGACCCAGTACTGGAAAGAGGCAGAGCGCTGCATCAAGAAGGCCGCCGACGCCGGCATGAAGATGTGCGGCACCGTGAGCACTATTTGGGGGAGTCCCATTACCGGCGCCACGAAGCTGGAGGATGCCGTAGAATTTACAAAGCGCTTTTTATCTATCGGCGCGCATGACATCGAGCACGCCGACCATGACGGCTCCGCTTCCGCGGCCCAGGTATACCGTTATTTCTCCATGGTGCTGGACGCCATGCCGAATCCTGAGGCCCATCTCTGCCATCTCCATGAAACGAAGCGTGTCGCTTCGGCATCGATCCTTGCGGCCCTTCAGGCCGGCATCACCCGCTTTGAGGGAACCCTGGGCGGGCTGGGCGGACAGCCGGCCAATTTCCTCGATGACTGTCCCGTAAGAGGAACGGGCGATTACTATTACGATCCCAGGTATGTTGGTCTCATTACCATGGAGGATCTCCTGGTCATGATCGACGAGCTGGGTATCGAGCACGGGTACAATGTGGACCGTGTCCTCTCGCTCGGAAGGAAGATGGAAAAAACGATCGGACGGAGGCTCCGTTCCGAGGCCGTGATCAACGGCCGGACATTGAAAGAAGGGCATCCGGAACACGCCCGTCCCGGTCTTGCCAAACTCATCCAGAAAGTGGGTGAAAAACCCGGCCAGCTGGTGCCGCCCGAATGGTCCCCCAAAGCTGTTCTAGGTGAAAAATGGGGACCCACAGCCTGGAAGAAATAGAATCATGATGTCTAACGCAGGGGGAGGAGTTATTCTCCCCCTGTTTCTTTTTGCATACCGGATAAGCCTATGCAAAGCCCCCTCCCACGAAAGATTGAAATCCACGAAGTCGTCCTTAGAGACGGCATCCAAAACGAGAAGAAGCTCGTATCCACCGAGCACAAGGTGAAGCTCATCAATGCATTGACCGATTGCGGAGTACGGCGCATCGAGGTGTCATCCTTTGTCAATCCGCGCCTGGTGCCGCAGATGGCGGATGCAGAGAAACTCTGGAGCATGGTCAGGCAGAGGAAAGGCGTCGTCTATGCGGCCCTTGTATTAAACGAGAGGGGCCTGGAGAGAACCATGCGGTGCGGGGTGCAGCAGCTAGGCATTTATGTGTCCGCAAGTGAAACGCACAGCAGGAAAAATAGCAATGCGTCCACCACCGAGGCGATGAGGGAAGCCAGGCTGCTCATAGAGAAGGCGCGCGGCGCAGGAATGGAAGTGAGGGCGGGAGTGATGAACGCCTTCGGATGTGCCTACGAGGGAAATGTTCCTCAAGCCAAAGTTATCAAGCTGGTGAAGGATTTCCTGAAAAAAGAACCGGATGAAATATGTCTTGCCGATACATCGGGCATGGCTAATCCAGTGCAAGTTGGAAAGCTCGTGAAACGTGTGCGGGAAGTTGCAGGGGCGGTGCCGCTTTCCCTTCATCTTCACAATACGCGTGGTCTGGGACTCGCTAATGTCTGGGCGGCAATCAATGAGGGGGTCTCCATCTTCGATACGTCTCTCGGAGGGTTGGGTGGCTGCCCTTTCATCATTGGCGCCAGAGGAAACATCGCCACGGAAGACACCGTCAATATGCTCCATGAGACAGGTATAGAGACCGGCATAAACCTGGACATGCTCATCGAAGCGAGCTTGCAGTTTGAACGCTACATGGGGCAGAAATTTCCTGCCATGGTATCCCACCTGACTCGGTCACATTCTTGACACCCAAAATAAGTTCTTAGAACAAAATCTATCTGATGTCATTGCGAGCCAGTAAAGTGAGCGTGGCAATCTCTTGATTTATTAATGCATCAAAAGATTTCTCACCAGTCGAAATGGAAGCGAAAATTTTTCAAAGCCGTCATGTGGTCATACTTTGAAATCCACCGCCAGAATGTTTTCACATATCTCCTTCACCTTCGCGAGAACGGGACGATGGTCCGGATGCGGTTGATAACGCTTCAGCGCCTCCAGGTCTTCAAAGGCGGAAACCAGAGCGAAATCGTATGATCTTTCGGAATGTACGATATCACGACCGAATTGGTACTCTTTGATTTCCGGAATTCTTCCTGGCAGCTTTGCCATGGCCTTCTCCAGATCCGCTATATCCTTTTCGGTGACACCTGCCTTGAATTTCATAAAGACGACATGCTTGATCATAATATTGCTCCTTTCTGTGCTGCCTGATGAAGGCAGCTCTTATTAACAAATTCTCGTACGCGGCCTATAACAATTAACCTCCAACCTTCTCCATAAAAAGTTTACCACATTTCAATATACAGCACCATCCGCTTTTGCTGCCATGTTGCCCAAACAATTCTTGACAAGGTCAACTGCGCTGGCTGCAAATAACATAGACAAAGGATGGACAGATATTCAAGGAGGAGGTCAACATGGACAAGGATCAGTTCAAGAAGTTCCTTGCAGGGCTTTGCATGGCCTCCCTCATCTCCGGTTCGGCCCTAATCCATAGTCTGGGGGATAAGCAAGATATTTGAAGTGGGCGATTCAGTTTGTTCCCGATTGTCGGCGGATTCGCTCACTTGGAAGACGCGTCCAATAGTATGAAAAATCGCTATTTACTATAGAATCTGATAGTGCTATCTTGCCCGAAAAAGAGTAGCGGGTAGGAGTAATAATAAAAATTTTTGGTTTTCATCAACAACAGTAATGCCGGAGGTGATATCATGCTAAAGAAGAACAGGGTTCTATGGTATTCGTTGGCGCTCTCATTTTTGGCTTCTATGACTTTTACGGTGCTCGTCCATGCAGGCAGTCAGGACCTCAGCATGAAGCTGAAGTCCGGCCAGTATGTTCAGAACGCGAATAACTTCTACATAATTTTCGACAAGTCCAGTTCGATGGGGAATCCGTATGCCTTTCTGGAGAAATTAATCATTGAGAAAAATTTGGTCAGCAACTTCAACAGGACTATTCCCAATCTCAGCCTTAGCGCCGCATTGAGGACATTTGGCCAGAACTATGCAGATTTTGATGTCACAAAATTACCGTATGGAATCGTAAAGTACGATGTAGAGAAACTTGACGCGGTCATACAAGATTTAGGCTCCCCGTTCGGATACAGCCCGCTCGATGTTGCAATCATGGCGGCAGGCAGCGACCTGAAAGCTGTTCAAGGCAAGATCGCTCTCGTAATATTCACGGATGGGGAAGATATGGATAATGCGCCCGTGAAGGCAGCCACGAGCGTGAAAAGCCAGTATGGCGATAATCTGTGTATCTACACCGTCCTGATAGGCGACGACAAAAACGGGGCTAAGCTCCTTAAGCAGATCGCACAGGCCGGAGGATGCGGATTTTTTGTAAGGGGCGACAAGATTGCGAGCGACGCCGACATGACCAATTTTGTGGAGAGGATTTTCCTGTCCGGCAAGACCGCCGGGATGCCGCGGGCGCAGTCGGAGGTCATGAAGGAAGCGGCTGTTCAGAGAGAAGCAGCGGCAGAAGTTTCCATTGAGCTCCTGGTTGAGTTCGATACGGGCAAGGCTATCGTGAAGCCAAAATACAATAATGAAATAAAGAAGGTTGCCGACTTCATGAAGCAAAATCCGGATGCGACTGCCATGATTGAAGGATACACAGACAACGTCGGCAAGAGAGCAGCTAATATTAAGCTTTCTCAGCAGCGTGCCGACAGCATAAAAGCTTGCCTCGTGAAGAAGTTTGGCATCAACAGCGCACGCCTAAAGGCCGTCGGCTACGGTCCCGATAAGCCTGTTGCGAGCAATGCAACGAAGGAAGGAAAGCAGAAGAATAGAAGGGTGAGAGCAGTCTTCAGCAATATGACGAAGTGATGTCTCAATCTTTGGTTCTTTAATATAGAAGGCCTCTCAGCATCCGTAATACTTAAGCGAGAGGCCTTCTATTTTTGAAAGATGTCATTGTTCATAAAAGTCACTGGGGATTATTTCTCCTAATGACTAAGAAGGGAGAATGCGCATGTTCAAAGAGTTCAAAGAGTTTGCGATGCGTGGCAGTGTAGTCGATATGGCTGTCGGCATTATCATCGGCGCTGCTTTCGGAACAATAGTAAAATCTCTGGTTGATGAT
>JBEKXK010000118.1:0-10411 GCA_049512055.1 Syntrophales bacterium
CAAGGCGACGTACTGGAGCAGGTCGAGAAACGAGCTGTGGGTCAAAGGTGAGACATCCGGGCATGTCCAGATTGTCGATGAGATTTTAGTTGACTGTGATTCTGATACGGTTCTGCTGAAGGTCCGGCAAGCAGGCGGTGCCGCATGCCATACGGGCTACAGATCATGCTTCTTCAGAAGAATCGTTGATGGAAAGACGGAGGTTATCGGGGAACGAATATTCAAACCGGAGGATGTCTATAAATGAAAAAATTGAAACTGGGGATACCCAAAGGAAGCCTGGAGGCCAAGACTGTTGACCTCTTTAAAATGGCTGGCTGGCGCATTACATATGACGAGAGGAGTTATTTCCCGGAAATAGACGACGAGGAGATCTCCTGCACCCTTGTGAGGGCACAGGAGATGTCAAGATATATCGAGGATGGAACTCTGGATCTGGGGTTGACCGGCAAGGACTGGATCATCGAAAATGAATCCAATGTTGTCGAGGTGCAGGATCTGATTTATTCGAAGGCATCGGCAAGGCAAGCACGGTGGGTTCTGGTAGTCAGAGAAGATTCCCCTGTGCGTACCCTCGAGGACATGGAAGGGAAAAAAATCTCGACGGAACTAGTCAAATTCACGGAAAGGTATTTCAGGAAGAAAAATATCAATGTTCATGTCGAGTTTTCCTGGGGTGCAACGGAGGCGAAATGCGTCGAGAGTCTTGTGGATGCTATCGTGGAGGTGACCGAAACGGGAAGGACGATTAAGGCCAACAAGTTGAGGATCGTGCATGAACTGATGAAGACCAATACAAAGCTGATCGCCAATCCTGCCGCCTGGGAGGATTCCTGGAAGCGCAAGAAGATAGAGCAGATAAGGACGCTTCTGAACGGCTCACTGCTGGCCATGGGGAAGGTAGGCTTGAAGCTGAATGTGTCCAAGGAGAATCTTGGGCGGGTCGTTCTCCTGCTGCCTGCTCTGAAAGCACCCACCATATCCGGGCTGTACTCGAATGACTGGTATGCTGTGGAAACAATAGTGGACGGGAATGTTGTTCGGGAATTGATACCCCTGCTTAAAGAAGCCGGGGCCGAAGGCATAATTGAATACCCCTTGAATAAGGTTGTCTGAGAGGTGCAACAGTTATGGCGCGGAAGGCTAAAATTTACAGGAAAACAACGGAGACGGAAGTATCCATAGAGCTTAATCTCGATGGTGCAGGAGAGGGGAAGATATCCACGACTGTGGCGTTTATAGATCACATGCTTAGCCTCTTTGCCCGGCACGGCCTCGTGCATCTCATAATAAAGGGCCGTGGCGACACGCAAGTCGATGATCATCACTTAGTTGAGGACATCGGTATTTGCCTTGGCGAAGCTGTGAAGAAAGCCGTTGGTGATAAAAAGGGGATAATACGTTACGGATCCGCCATTATTCCTATGGATGAGAGTCTGTGCAGTGTGGTGATGGATATTTCCGGAAGACCCTATCTGATTTATAACGTGGAATTCAAGAGCAAGAAAAGCGACAAGTTTGACTACTCTCTGTTAAGGGAATTTTTTAAGTCTTTTTCAGATCATAGCGGAATAACCTTGCATATCAACCTCCTTTATGGTAGGAACAACCACCATATAGCCGAGGCGATTTTCAAAGCCTTTGCCCTTGCCTTGAGAAAAGCAGTGACCATTCACGGCCGCATAGAAGGCATCTTATCCACTAAGGGAAGTCTGTGATCAGCAGTGTCCGAAGAGGAGGTGGTAACATCCACAGAGATTCGTTAAGTATTTTAGATCGGTTTGCCCAGTTCCTCCTTCTATTTTTCATTCTTTGTATATTTTGCGGCTGCCAGCGTGCAAGCGGCGTATCTACCACTCTTAAAGATGACGGGAAGGTTGTCTTTAAGCGTATCGCTGTCGTCCCGTTCCAGGCAATCCGCCAGGAAGATGCAGACATTTCGACAGTGCGATGCCCAGTGTGTGGTGTGGTATTCAGGACAGAAAGCTATGCCAAGGGTTCAGAGACGGTTGTCGAAGGCATATTTCTTGAGCGTCTCAAGGACGAGAAGGCATTTGCTCTCATCCCGCCGGACAGAGTGGGAGGCGTTTATGAGGGGGTCACAGGAGCACTTTTCAAAGCTGATATTCTCGATGTCTTAAAAAAAGTCGGCACTGAATTGGAAGCGGATGGAATTATACTGGGTTACGTGTACCGCTTCCGGGAAAGGAAAGGATTCTCGCTATCCGTTGAAAAGCCGGCATCCGTGGCCTTTGAAATTCATCTGATCAGGGTGAGCGATGGTGCCATCGTCTGGAAAGGCATTTTCGATAAGACGCAAGCCTCACTTATGGAAAATCTTCTTCAAATAGCTTCTTTTATAAAAGAGGGTGGAAAATGGGTTACCGCTAAAGAGTTGGCTGCCGAGGGCATGGATGACGTTTTGAAGGATTTTCCCGGAATCCGGCACGAATAACGGAAACTCATAGACAATCTCGTGTGGAAACCTGTTGCAGCAGTTTTCACGGCGGGAAGTTTAATACCTTCGGGTAGGGAGTCGACAAGTGATTATAATACCGGCGATCGATTTGAAAGATGGCAGGTGTGTACGGCTTGCACAGGGGGATTTCAGGCGTGTGACCATATATTCCGACGACCCTGTCGGTATAGCCAAGAAGTGGCAGGAGAGCGGTGCTGAACGCATCCATGTAGTTGATCTTGACGGTTCGCTCAGCGGTTCACCAAGGAATGCGGATGTGATCCGGGATATCGTCGAAGAAGTCGGATTACCGATCGAGGTCGGCGGTGGCATAAGAGACATGAAGACTATCTCGGCCTACGTAGGAATGGGCGTAAACTGGGTGATCCTGGGCACGATAGCTCTGAAAGACAAGGATTTCGTCAGGAAGGCGTGTGACGCTTATAGAGGCAAAATCATTCTCGGCATTGATGTGAATGATGGTAAGGCAGCAATACATGGGTGGACAGAGCGGACTTCAGAATCTGCAGTTGAGATAGCAAAAGGTTATGAAGGCTTCGGACTGGCCGCGATTGTCTACACTGACATCAAAAGGGATGGCATGGAAACGGGCGTCAATATAGAAGCTACCAGAAATCTCGCCCAGTCAGTTGATATCCCGGTAATAGCTTCAGGCGGCGTTTCAAGTGTTGGAGATATCCGCACACTCCGTGAAATAGAAAAGTTCGGTGTCGTGGGTGTTATTATCGGTAGAGCACTGTATTCAGGCGCCGTTTCGCTCACGGAAGCCATAATCCTGTCGAAGTATTGATATCTGTGACAAAGCGTTTTTGATGATCCCGCATGATGGCAAGAAAACTCGGCTCCGTAATGAAGAAGGCTTCAATGCGCCCCGATCCCATGAAGGGAAGGATATAGCCGTATGCCCAAAGAGGAAGGGATACAGCGGAAACGACGTTTTTTGGTTTTTTTGCTAAATCTTCATTCTTAAAAGTCCCGCCGTTCAGGCGCGGAGGTTCACTTCAAAGAGAAAGGATGACGTCATGGAAGATTGCATTTTCTGCAAGATAGCAAATGGCACGATACCGAGCAAAAAAGTTTACGAAGACGCAGAGGCAGTGGCCTTTGATGACATCCATCCTATGGCTCCAGTTCACGTTATTATAATTCCCAAAAAGCATATCCCGACCATACTGGATGTAACGAAAGCAGACATGAACTCTATCGGCTCCATGTTCATTGCCGCCCAGGAGGTGGCACGTATCAAAGGCATAAATGAAAGAGGATTTCGAGTCGTCATAAACTGCAATAAAGAAGGGGGCCAGTTGATTTTTCATCTGCACATGCACGTTTTGGGAGGGAAAAAACTGAAGGACGGACTGGCCTGATTGAAGACGTCTTGACAAACAGCCAATGTGATATAAATTACTAGTGTTTAAGGTTATGTTATATGGGTGGCATAATGAATATTGATGAGAAAGTTAACGGTGAGATGGTTTTGGCCGCCAAGGCAAAGGATCACGTAAGGCTGTCTGCCATACGGATGGTAAAGGCAGCTATGCATAACAGGGAAATAGATCTGAAGAGGAAATTAAACGAAGTGGAATTCCTCCAGCTCCTGTCATCAATGGTGAAGCAGAGAAAAGACTCGATCGACCAGTTTAGAAAAGGCGGCAGGGAGGACTTGGTTGATAAGGAGGAGGCGGAACTGAAAGTCATTCAGGCATTCATGCCAGAGCAGATGTCGGAAGAAGATGTCGCCCGCGAAATTGTGACAGCAATCAAAGAGGTGGGCGCAGTCGGTATCAAAGACATGGGGAAGGTAATGAAGGTCCTCATGCCGAGATTAACGGGTAAGACAGACGGGAAGATAGTTGGCGAGAAGGTTAAGGAAAAATTATCATCTTAATTGCACATATTTCATCCTGGCGCAAGCATCCCCCCTCCCTCTTCAGTATAGGGTGATAAGGGGCTGAATTCATATCAGTCATCGGGAAAATTGAAGATAGATGAACTCCCCGGCAAGGAAGAAATTATTCTGCATTGCGCCCTTTCTCCCGCCGTACGGGCAGGCATATTGGAAGCGCTCCCGGCCTATGATTTGCCACTCAGAACTTCTTGTAAAAAGACGCGATAATCTTAGCGCCCTTTTGGGATTTATCGACGCCTGCGTTTTAATCCTGAGAGGATAGAGGGACGAGGCAGTGAATGGACATATTGCTCCAGATAAAATAGAAGAGGTAAAGAGAAGGGCGGATATCGTTGATCTGGTTTCCGAATATGTCACGCTCAAGAAAGGAGGGAAAAACTTTCTTGGACTCTGCCCCTTTCACAAGGAGAAGACCCCTTCCTTTACGGTGAATCGAGACAAGCAGATATTCTACTGTTTCGGATGTGGCGAAGGAGGCAATGTTCTGACATTTCTGATGAAAATGAGCGACATGTCCTTTCCGGAAGCGGTAAGGCATCTGGCGGGTAAGACGGGCGTTGTCATCCCTGAGAGGATTTTGACCCGCCAAGAAAAGGAGTCATCCAGCGTCAGGAACGAGGTCAGCCGCGTCAACAAGATGGCAGCGGCGTATTTTTCCAAGAACCTATTTTCGCAGGCGGGAAAAGAGGCACGGGACTACCTGAGAAAAAGAGGGATACAGGATGACGTAATCAAGGAGTTCGGCCTTGGATACGCCCTCGACGGATGGAGGCATCTGAGGGATTATTTTGAAAAGGCGGGCATCTCCTTGAAGCTTGTTGAGCAGTCAGGACTGATCATTCCAAAGGCGAACGGGGGCGGGTCTTTTTACGACCGGTTCAGGGGGAGATTAATTTTCCCCATAGAGGACGTCGTCGGCAGTGTCATTGCCTTCGGCGGCAGGATTATAGGGAGCGGCGAACCGAAGTATCTGAATACTTCCGAATCGCCAGTTTATATCAAGGGAAGGAACCTCTATGGCCTCAACCGCACGAAAGAAGACATCCGCAAAAAGGGTTATGCTATCCTCGTAGAAGGGTATTTTGACTTAATCACCCTGTGGGCTTCCGGCATCAGGAATGTCATCGCCACGCTCGGGACCGCTCTGACGCGAGATCATGTCGATCTAATGCGGCGGTATACTTCGCACGTTGTTGTGGTGTTCGATCCTGATGAAGCCGGAAAGAAGGCACTGACGAGGAGCATAGAACTGTTTCTTTCCGGGAATATGCATGCAAAGGGCGTTGTACTTCCAGATGGCTATGACCCTGATCAATATTTGAGAAAATATGGAAAAGAATCCTTCATGGAAATCATCGATGACGCCGAGTCCCTGGTCGATTACTATATTGAGAACGTTATCGGAAGAGTGGCGACTTATGAAGAGAAGAGAGATGCTCTGAGGGGAGCCGTGTCGTTTATTATCCATATTGAAAATACCAGAGAGAGGGACCTGTTCATAAGAAGGGTGTCGGAGAAAATAGGTTTGGATCAAGAGCTTCTCACAAAAGAGGTCAATCTTGCCTTGAAGGCGCCTGCCGGAAAGGAGGCAGATGCCCCAAGAGAACCGGATATAAATATCGACACGGTGGAGTTGAGTATTATCCATATCATGCTGGAATACCCTTCTGTGGTTCCTGACATTATCAAGAAAAATATCATTGATTGCTTCATGAGCGCGAATCTTAAATCTCTCGCCGTGAAGCTGACGGATTATTATGCAAAAGAAGGGGCAAAAGGTTTTGATGCGTCGCAATTCATACAGGCCATTGATAACGAGCTTATAAAGAAGAAGCTTCTTAGAATGATGATAGAAGAGAATCCTTACGATGATAAGCTAATTGATCGCGTGACTGCGGACGCGATGAAGCAGGTTAAACGGAAGTGGTACAAGGAAAGATGTCGGGTCTTGAAGATGAAAATTAAAAAGGCCGAGGAGAACGATAATCAAGAGTTATGGGTAAGGCTCTTGGAAGAACTGCAAAGATTACAGAGAGATGAAAAGACGTCGTTGTGAAAACAACGTGTTTAAATTTGTTTTTTGAATTCGGTAGCGAGTGAATACTGGATGACATTTTTCCTTAAGAATCGAAGATTCTCTGCGGCTTGCCGCGGAGAGCTTCAATAAAGGGCCGGGAGAAACCAATATGGGAAAAGAAATGGAATCGGAAGAATTTAAGAAGTTAATATCATTGGGCGAATCGAAAGGTTTCTTGACCTATGATGATGTTAACGATTTGCTGCCATCCGACGTCATATCTTCGGACCAGATAGACGATATCATCATGCTCTTTGGTGAGAAAAATATAGACATCATCGATACTGACAAGGGCGAAAAGCTGGTTGTGAAAAAGGTTGCCGATGAAAGGGCGGAAGTCAAAGAGGAAGATATTCTTGACCTCATGGCTACCGTGGGAAAGACCGGCGATCCTGTCAAGATGTACCTTCGCGAAATGGGGCTTGTATCCTTACTCTCCAGGGAAGGGGAAGTTGAGATAGCAAAGAGGATCGAAGAGGGAGAGAAGGAGGTCATGGACTCCATCTTTGGTGTAACAGCCCTGGTAAAAGATGTCGTGGATATTGGCAAAAAAATCAAAAGCGGTGACCTCCGCATAAAGAGCATAGTAGGCAATCTTGAGGATGAAGACGGTTTTGTGGAAGAGGATATGCACAAGGAAAGGGTAGTGAAACTGATTGACAGGATAACTGCCCTAGACAGGAAGAATGACACCCTTAAACGGAAGCTTAAACTCAAAGGCCTGCGCAAGAAAGAGAGAAGCGCTGCCGAGGAGGAACTTGAAAAAAATATCAGGAGCATCATTCGTCTATGCAGAA
The DNA here is from genome assembly GCA_049512055.1 of Syntrophales bacterium. Classification (GTDB taxonomy): domain Bacteria; phylum Desulfobacterota; class Syntrophia; order Syntrophales; family UBA2185; genus Fen-1135. The sequence continues at coordinate 7,263 of JBEKXK010000118.1, forward strand.
AAGTCAAATTCAGCAAGAGACAGATAGAAAGAATGGCCTCGAAGCTGAAGCTCTATGTGACCGCAGGAGAAAAGGCAGAAAATGACCTCCGCAGGTGCAAAGAAACAACAGGATTGTCCCTCAGTGAGATGGAGAAGGCATGGAAACGGGTAAAAAAGTTGCCTGCCGGACGCGTAATCGATAAAGAAACAAGGGTGTCCATTCAGAAGTTGAAAGAATGCGAAATCCTCGTAGGGGAAGCGAAAAAGACAACAGCAGCAATCGCGCAGGAAATAGGCATCTCTTTATCTGCTTTGAAAAAGATTGTTACTGTCATCGAGAGGGGAGAGAGAAAAGCCGAGAAAGCCAAGAGAAAACTGGTGGAAGCAAACCTGCGCTTGGTTGTAAGCATAGCCAAAAAGTATACAAGCCGAGGATTGCAATTTCTGGATCTTATCCAGGAGGGGAACATCGGTCTGATGAAAGCAGTTGATAAATTTGAATATCAACGAGGATATAAATTTTCCACTTATGCCACATGGTGGATCAGGCAGGCGATAACAAGGGCGATTGCCGATCAGGCAAGGACCATAAGAATTCCCGTCCATATGATTGAGACGATAAACAAGCTGATTCGCACATCACGTTACTTGGTGCAGGAATTGGGCAGAGAGCCAAATCCTGAGGAAATTGCGAATAAGATGGAGTATCCTTTAGAAAAGGTGAGAAAGGTTCTGAAGATCGCCAAAGAGCCGATATCTCTCGAAACTCCCATAGGCGAGGAAGAGGATAGTCACCTTGGTGATTTTATAGTTGATAAGAAAATTATGTCGCCATCAGAAGCTACGATAAGCATGAATCTCGCGGAACAGACAAGAAAGATATTGTCAACATTGACGCCGAGAGAAGAAAAAGTGCTGAGGATGCGTTTTGGAATCAGCGAGAGGAGCGATTACTCGTCGGAGAGGGAAAAGAGTCACTTGGAGATTAACAGGGAGCGGAACAAACAGCTAGAGGCAAATACGGTCAGAAAATTGAGGAACCCGTCCAGGAGGAAAGTCTTCCGACCGGCAGTGAAATAAAGATTGACAAGCATAAAGCAAGAAGTATAAATAAATAATTTGCAATCGAGGCAAGATCTTTCGTAAGAAGTAATGACGGGCCCATAGCTCAATTGGAAGAGCCACCGGCTCATAACCGGTAGGTCCCTGGTTCGAACCCAGGTGGGCCCACCACAATAATTGAAAAACCAGGTGCTGCAATTTTATACCGCGTATAAGGCATATCATCATATGCATTGCCGCACCTGTAGTGAGAGCAATGTCTATATGTGTCCGGGAAAGATATCAGCAGGCATTTCAACAAAGCATCAGGGGAGAAATATCCTGAAGAATCAAATGCACCACATGTTGGTGCATTTTTTTTTGCACCGATGACAGATTTTAACTTCAAGAATGCATTAATGGATACGGCGCCCCGTTTTATAAATGAAGAGGAAAGGGGATTCTTTTGAAAGAACAGTTATCATACTTAATTGAGCTTCAGAAACTCGATTTGATCGTAGGCAAGATAATCTTCAAAAAAAGCGAACTGCCTGATAAAATTGTGCGGATGGATGAAGGCTTCGCGGCCTCTGCGAAAAGCGTGGAGGAAAGCAAGAAGAAGTTTGAGGAATTAAATAAACTGCAGGGTGAGAAAGAAGACAAGTTAAGAAAAGGCATCGATATCCTGAAAAAGACGAAAGATCGCCTGCTGGAGGTAAAGACAAACAAGGAATATCAGGCGATGTTGAAGGAAATTGAGACTATAGAGAATAAGAACAGCGGGATCGAAGATGACATTATTTCCGGTTTGGAAGAGATTGATCGTATAAGAGCCGAGGTGAAGGTAAAAGAGAAAGATTTTGAAACTCACAGGTCGCAGTATGAAAAGGAAAAGGAAAAGATAGAGAAAGAGATCAGTCAGCTTGACCACGATCTTCACGATGCGGAGAAAAGAGCCGAGGCGCTCAGAAAACAGATTCGTGGCGAACTTCTCAAAAGGTATGAAACAATTAAAGGCAGAAGAAATGGCGTAGCCGTGGCATTGGTGTGGAAGGAAGTCTGCGGCGGCTGCCATATGAATATACCTCCTCAGATGTATAATGAGCTGCAAACGTCTGCGGATCTGTTGACCTGTCCGAACTGTAACCGTATCATCTACTGGCATAGTCAGGGTGAAGATAATGGATAGCCCGGTTGTGAATCTTTACACCGATGGGGCATGCAGGGGAAATCCCGGGCAGGGCGGCGCAGGAGTTGTTCTGGTGGATGAGACGGGAGAAATCATAGCGACTGTGAGGCATTCATTGGGACATTGCACGAATAATATCGCCGAGTACAAGGCTCTCATTTTTGGTTTAGAAGAAGCCTTAAAGAAGCGATATGGACGGTTAAACATATTTCTCGATTCGGAGCTCCTCGTCAATCAGATAAAAGGCTTATATAAAGTCAAAAATGAAAATCTGAAAACCCTGATGTCCGAAGTGAGAAAATTACTGTCGTATTTTGACGGTTATAAAGTAGAGCATATCGATAGAAGCCTGAATCACATGGCCGACAAATTGGCCAATGAAGCCATAGAGGAAGCCATCTGATCCCTCGTTCCCATCTGGAATGTCAATTTCTAAATTGAAGCCCTCCGCAGCAATCTGCGGCGAATCTTCGATTCTTAAGGAACAGTATCGTTCGGCATTCGCTCGCTACCGAATTCCAAATGCCCCCTGACACTCCCGGCATATCTTTCGTGGTACGCCATCTTGAGCATTGTGAAAGATGCTGGAATCCTGATATTGCCCGCAGCCTTCAGGAGACGATCTTGATATTATAACTTCTCTTTTGCGCTGAAATTGACTATAGTAAAAAAAGGTGTTGGAGCAGATCAGATGATCGCTGGCCCGGTATTCCGGGCTGGAGGAAAGTCCGAGCTCCGCAGGGCAGGATGGTCGCTAACGGCGACTGGGGGTGACCCTAAGGAAAGTGCCACAGAAAATATACCGCCTGTCATTGGCAGGTAAGGGTGAAAAGGCGAGGTAAGAGCTCACCAGTTTCCCGGGTGACCGGGAAAGCTTGGTAAACCCCATCCGGAGCAAGACCAAATAGGAGAACATTAAAAGTGGCCCGCTTGTCGTT
>JBEKXK010000119.1:0-10364 GCA_049512055.1 Syntrophales bacterium
GACAGGGGCTGCATCATTGTGCTGTGCCAGCTTTCCTTCTCGCGTCGCACAGCCCATGCCGATGTTCTTCAGCGCTCCGCCAAACCCTGTCAGCCCGTGACCCTTAAAATGTGTTACCGCTAACAGGCCTTCGGCCTCAATGTAGCACCGTCCTATCTTGGCTGTTTTAATATACCTTTGATTGATCTGAACCTCTGCAGCATCCTCTTTTTTTGTATCGTCAGGGATAAAGATGTCTGCACCCACCGCCTGTTTTGTAAAGCCATGTGACATGGCAACGCCGAGATGGTCCTTTGAGTTGAGTCGTTTTCCACGGTAAAGGGTATTCGCATCCGACAGGAAAGGTGTAGTTCCCATTTTAACTATCTCATCACAGATGAGGCGCAGATGTTCGGGTCTTACGTATCCGGTAGTGCCTTCTTCGCCGAAGTGCAGTTTCACGACCGCCTTTTGTATCCCTCTGAGAAAGGCCAGTATATCGCTCTTTGCAAGTAGTAAATTAAGATTAGCGTTGACTTTGCTAATGTTGTCGGCATCTGCCACTTTTACAAAATATACCTGACTCCTCATATTCTTCACCTCACAATTATATTCTGGGTTTTATTGAAAAAATTGTTTCAAAAGTTTCTTTAATACTTATGCTCAGAAAGCGTCCGACGAGGGATACTGTCTTGGCATAGTTTTCAACTTTCAGTTCCAGCAAACAGATTCAAATATAAGAGCAATGCTTGTAAAAGTTTATAGTCGGGCAATTGCTTTATCGAGTCAAGACAAAAGAAACATTATGGGTAAGTAGTAAAGTGCGGAGGAAGAACAGGCTGCATGGGGGAATCGTGGAGAGGGGAAAAGGAACACCCTTAAATCCTTCTATCGGGCCACGGTAGATGACGGCTGACAGTGGTCTGATATTACGGCTATTACAGCAACGTCGCACGTATACAGCAGAAAGCAAAAGAAATAGACAACGCCATTCCATCCTTTATCGAAACAGCGGAAACAATAAAGCCTTCAGTAAAAACGGGGCGAGACTCCCTCAAAAAGATATATGAAATAGATCCATTGATATGTCCCATGTGTAAAGGTACCATGCGGATCATCAGTTTAAGCATAAAGGCCATCATGGATCACTTCAAGCTTCGGCTCGTTCGAATAAGACCTCATGTACTGTCCCACCCCGCTATTATTCCGCTACACCATCGATGATTTCTATCTGTAATCGGTGTTATCCATCATCAAAAGTCGCTGTGGACTTGTAGGTGTTAACAAGTGCTGCTAAGGTTCTTTCAAAAATACCGATTATCTTTAAGGTAATATGCAAAGAGAAACAATTTACAATCAACCGGTATTTTTAGTACTTCATACATAAGGATACTTTTCTCTACAGCCTATATGTTTAAGAAAATATACATAAAGGACTCTTTTCCTTTAACCGGTATTTTTAAGAAAATATTTTTAGTAGTCCGCACATTCTCTTAAATATGCCCTTTTTTTAAGATAATATTAGTCCATCACAATCAATGGAGACGGTGCTTGGAAAAGACACACACCAGGAACATTTGCCTAATGTGCGTTGCTGTTATGATTCTACAAGTGACCAAAATAAAGAAAAGGAAAGATTCTTGACTACACCTCAAGTACTTAATTCTCGGTATAGATTTGATGTGACTATTACCACTTGAAATGTGGGCCCTGATAGTATTGCGAATCCTTACTATTCCAAGATTTCATCACCGCCATTCAGTTTCGGTGAGATCTCGTGAGAAATTGTCTTAAGTGAGGAATCAGTGGTGAGTTGGAAAATGGAGGCCCCCACCCTGAGAATGGGGGCCCTCAGTTCTTCAGAAATTTACCTTGTCGAATCCTTTGAGATGCAGAATCTTTCTTGCCTCGTCAGCGGAAGTTGCCGGCGACATCACGTAATCCATTTAGGTTGTAGGAGCGATCTAGACTTTTTTTACTTCAATGTGTTCAACTGCTATTAATTTTTCCTTCAAGCAAGCAACAATGATGGTTCCCACAAAGGCTAATATTGACCAGAAAATAAACACATTACCGAAGTCATAAGATTTATCCGGATTGGTAATGACTAAATAACCTGCAACCATGGGAGACACGAATGCCCCAAACTGCCCAACACCATTAGAAACGCCGACTGCACGGCCAACAAGCTCTTTGGGATACCTCCATGACGGAAATGAATACATCATGCCCCAAGCCAAGTTGATAAAAAACCCGCCGATTCCCAACCACAGGAGCAACATATTAGTGTCTCCCGTGGGAACGTGCCCAATAAAATACAGGGCTGGAATACAACCGAGAAGAGAAATTATCGTTACCCACTTTGGTCTACCGCCGAACAATTTATCGGACATCCATCCACCAATATACATTGCAAAAAACGAAACAAAGTAGGGCAAGGATGCATATAACCCCATCGTTTTAAGATTCAAGCCGTGCTGTCTAACCAGAAAAGTGCTCAGCCATGTTGTCATTCCCCACCAGATCATCAACATCAGAAACAATGAAGCAGTATATAAATAAAACTGGATATCGGTTGCATACATTTTGCTGCTATACGTTTTCCCATGTTCTCTTGCTTCGACATTGACGGAGGACGTTATCATGTCATACTCTTCTTTTTTAACATACCCCTTGTCAAGCATTGCCTTGGGTGAATCTTGAACATATTTCCGGAGTAGCCATATGCCTAAAAGACCTGGAATCGCCAATACGATGAATACGGGTCGCCAAGCGCCGTCAAAAAACCCCGCAGCTAATTGCGTAACCATTATTGGTACGATCGCAGGTGCAACCGCCCATGTCGTTGAGAAAAATCCAGTTGCTCTGCCCTTTTCCTCTCTTGGGAACCAGTTTGCAATCATTCGCATTGACGGTGCGAAATGCTGCCCTTCACCTACAGCTAATCCGAGACGAAGAACAATGAATTGCCAGAAATTCCGCACAAAGCCAGTTAAAAAGGTTACCAATGTGAAAACCCAGATCGCAACATTCATGGTTTTCTTGGGGCCGAACTTGTCGGCAAGGTATCCTGCCAGAGGTTGAGCTAGGGAATATCCAAAAAAGAAGATCGACCCCAGCCAACCCACCTCGACAGCCGATAAATTAAGATCTTTTTGGATATACGGTAGAAAAGTTAAAACGGAAAGCCGGTCAAAGTAGTTGATGACGTACAGAAGCCAGATGACAATAAGTATTACGTGACGATAGCCCCATACAGTTTTTACTTTTGCGGTCATTAATCCTCCCTCCTTATATTTTATAGTTTCCCTTTTACCCAATCATGGAGTGTGGTCTCCTTGATCAGCCATGTCGTTCAAATACTTTATGTAGTTTTCAAATGAAAGGTTGGCTAACCCATTTCCAATGAATATTCTGTTCGCATCCAATTTCCTTAGTATTTCGATCTGTTCAACCGTCGGGGGCTCGATTACCTTAACCTCTGCTGCGAATTTAAGATTCCAGGAAACGTTATCTCGTACCTCTTCCGGCGTAACTCCTTCCTTAACGCTGTCCAGATATGCCTCTCCTGTGCTCTTATCAAACCTGAAGATACACATGTTTGTGATAATGGCTTCTGGTCCCCCGCCTGGTAGGCCGAATTTCATTCTTGTGTCGGGACCGTCAATATACCCACAGGAGGTGATGTAATCCACTCTTTCCAAAAAACGTCTTTTCTGCAGAGGCATTATATAAACGGTCCGGCGTGCGGAACTGGCGATGTCATTTGCCCCACCGCTTCCGGGAAGCCTTGAAACGGGAGTCCAGTAGTCGCCATTACCGAAAATGCACGTGCTGTTTAAATTACCGTATTTGTCTACTTGAGCCCCGCTAATGCATCCAATGTCGAATGCCCCGTTTTGCTGATCCGAGAACAATCTCCAAAGCGAAGTGCAGTAAGACGCATTTTCTATACAGGCATTGTCCCCCACTCCTAAAATTAAACGCTTCGGTTGAGGTCCGATACTGCCGGATTCCATAGCTATGATTGCATTAGGCGCATGTGTTTTCTGGGCTAATAACCCGCCCAGTAACGGAATCCCGACACCCAAAAAGGCGGTCTCTCCATCCTTTATTTCGCGCGATGCGAGAATCGCAAGCAACTCCGGCAAGGTGTAATCATTGGCGTAATTTGGCATTGTCACTCCTTTCATCTCCATTAGTAAATCATCGGGGAGAATTTTCGTTCTACAGTAACCAAGGCATTCAGGCGGTGCCAACCGACTTTCTCGCAATAAGCCTTATGATCAGGACATCCGAATACCCATTCATCGAGCCATTTTATAAACCCCTCTCGCGTCTCAAACCTTTTCAGCTGCTGTCTGTGAAATGGTATGTCGTAGGCATATGAATATGGCATATTCCAGGGATGTGACGCGAAGGGGATTTCCGCCACCGCGTCAACAAAGAATTCCGGAATCACGGTCAGATTCGAGTATTGGCGTATTTTCTCAGTCGGTACGATTTCTTCAGCAGTGATTATGGTATGTTTGGCGGCACGAGCAAGGTTCTCGTTGCTGGCCGTGAACCCAAACATCTGGACGTTTCCTCTCTGGTCGCAACGGTTGACATGCATTATCGCCACATCCGGTCTTACTGCCGGCACCAGGGCTATGGGGTTCCTCTCATAAGGATCGACGGTAATAATAATTTTGGAGTTGTAAGTGGGCAAATCGGAACCTAGCAGTGACCGAGTAGGCATATATGGGATATTCATTGCCCCGGCGAGGTATCTTAGACCCATGGTATAATTGGAATATTCTTCTACCTCTACTTTGATAGGTATCCCTTTTTCCACGGACCGCCTTAAGTTGTGTCCCAGTCCTGCAAGCGCATAGGAGCAGTAAGCAAATTCAGCCTTTTTCACCAATCCAGCACCTATCAGCATATCCATCTGCTCAGATGGACTGTCGCCTATCACCGTCAAATTCTGAGGCTTCTGTCTGATTATTTCATATGCTGCCTGCGTGTTCTGTTCGCCGCCAAACCCCCCAAACGCAAGAACACAGCCATCTTTGACAAAAGTGGCAATCGCATCTTTCAGCGACATTCTTTTATCGTTTTTCTTTCTGAAGCCTTCCATTAAAGAGTCCCCCTTTTTCTTTAGAATTAAACGAATCCAGCGAAGAGAGTGTCATTGCTAATGAAAAGAAACAACCCCAGTCCTCTTGCTGAGGTTGCCCAGCACTTTTCGAGTACTCGCAATGATGGACTATGCAAGTCCATTCGTCCCTCGTTCTTGGTTTGGGAATTAAGAAATCTGCTTCTTTAATTGAGAGTTAAACCACCATCGGCACTGAATACACCGCCTGTAACATACCTTGAAGCATCGGAAGCCAGATATACCACGATACCGGCGATCTCTCCCACAGTACCGAGCCGGCGCAATGGGATAGTCTTCACAAAGCGCTCTAATATCCGTACATCGCTGAATTCCTTTTCATTCAACGACGTCAATACATATCCCGGGCATACGCAATTGACGCGCAGGTTATAGCGAGCCCACTCCAACGCCAATACTTTGGAAAGTTGAACGACGCCTGCTTTGCTCGTGTAATATGGCGACAGGTTGATATCCTGTTTTAACGCAGCCGCCGATGAAATGTTTATGATGCTTCCGTTGTTATTCTCGATCATGTGCTTTCCCACCGCTTGACAGACGAAAAAAACCCCTTTGAGATTGAGATTTATCGTGGCATCCCATTCTTCTTCGGTTACATCAACCGCCTTTCTGGTTATCCCGATCCCAGCGTTATTCACTAGTATGTCGATTTTACCCATCTGATTGACTGAGTGAGAAACCAGCTTTTCAATGCCCGATACAGTTGAAACATCAGCCGAAATAGGAAGCGCTTTTCGCCCCATTGCTTCGAGTTCCTTTGCTACTTTCACACAATCGGCTGATGTACGGCTGACTACGATGATGTCAGCCCCCGCCTGCGCGAGACCCATCACCATTCCATAGCCTAATCCTTTTGTTGCCCCAGTCACGAGAGCTACCCGTCCTGTCAGATTCATACTGGGTATTCGATCGGTATCTTTCACAGCACCACTCCTATTTGTTGGCCGTTGAGATTAACTAATGCCGTCTATCATGAAAGATCGTTTTATCCACTCATCCTTGAGAATCGGCCTCAGTCTTTAATACCCGCCAGATGTTTGACCAGTTCAATCTTTGATTTCAGATCATAGTTACTTCTCATTCCGATCAGCTCCATAATGGGTGACCCACCACCGTGAACTCCTGCATACTGCCATACTCCTGACCAAGCTGAACATGAGAAATCCGATATGAAACGGAAGAGACGATGCTGGTCCTCTGCACTGATTCCCTTTTTACGCATGCTGTATTTTTCCAGAACCCCCCGGATGTCCTTATTGTAGAAGTCTTCTTCATAAGGCATTGTCGCCGGCCAGCCTCCGGCGGTCGCCGCCAGAGTATCGTATTCGTGGTAAATGTTGACTCCCGCATGGTAACGGCCCGCATTGCTGTACATGAAATTTGGCTCAAAGGTGCCAGAGGAGGATTTCGTACCTGTTACTGCAGCGGCAATACCGGCGGCATAGACAAGCTCCGCTGTCACCATGAGCTTGGCAAGCTCGTCTTTGATATGAGAGGCATTGCCCACCCCATTATAGTCCGCAACCAAGGCTGTTGCACCGAGAAATACATCCGTCATGGCGGGCTTGCAGCCGCAGTAGCTGAACCGGTGATAGTTGGCGAACAACAGGGCCAGACGGCCGGCATATTGCCACTCCCCGCACATGAACACCCTGTCCCACGGCACGAAGACGTGATCGAATACAGACAGCGAGTCCATCATGCCTCGCTCGTTGAAAGGAGCTTTGATATGGGTCCGCGGACGCGGCTGGGTCGCTCGGGCGATCAATGATACCCCTTCTGCATCCGACGGAATGGCGAACGACACTGCCCAATCGCCATCATTCTTCGTCATGGCTCGGGTTGGAACCACCAAGATCTCATCTGCGTAGGGGGCGATAGTGTTATGCGCCTTGGCCCCGCAGACTACGATTCCGTCCTTTCGTTCCTCCACCACCCGCAGATATAAATCGGGGTCATGCTGCTCATGCGGCCGTTTCGATCTGTCCCCCTTAATGTCGGTCTGACCAGCATTGCCGCACAAATTGTTTTCCTGATAATATTTGAGATAGTTCAAAAACCGCTGGTGATAATCCGTCCCCAAGTCATCGTCCATCTCTTTGGTCACGATAGAAATGCCGCTGATGGTGTCGTTGGCCATGCACCGCTGAAAACAACCACCGCATAGCCCGCATAATTCCCTAGTCAATTTCTGCCGAACGAGCAGATCTTCCGTGTTTTGTGGAACATGCGTGTAACGATTGATATTCTTTTCCATAATAGAGGATTTAACGGTAATCATATCCTTAAATCGCGGGTCCTCCTCAGCATCATAACTGACACCGATCATATTCACCCCAGCGATAACCCTCGGATCGTTCCTTCCAATCTTCTCGCCGCCGACGTATATATTCGGCCGCATCTTCAACAACCGTTCTTTATATGATTCAAATGAACTCATAATTCTGATCCTTCCTTCCTTGAGATTATTTTAGCTGCAGCGGTATTGAGTACAGTAAAGCATTGATCGTACCAATTATAAGCTAACTAACTGATCATCATAACTCCTTGATATAATTTATGTATAATTACTGCAGAGCCACACGTTATTTTCTATAGGTTGACCACGACACAAAGTTGTGGCATTATGGAACATATTTGTGTTATTGGATGACACATTTATGCTTAGTAGAGTACCAGTTTAATCAGACAAGGAATCGTAAGAAACAAAGAGAAGAAGATAATTTTCGAAGTTAGATTGATGGCATTTCGGATGATAAATATGTTCGTTCAAAAATAAAGCATCACATAAAAAATGGGAGGTAGCAATGCCACAGCTTGCTGACGAAAGATTTTATAAAATCTTAGGTCAATGGAGGCAGTACGTTAAAGAAGGAAACGCGATCATAGATACAACAATTATTCCCAGTGCGATCCTTGAATCATGGAAGCGGTGTAAAGAAAAAAATATTAATCCGTACATTAAGGAAAATCCGGTAGTCCTTGAAGGCCGTCTGTTAAGAGAACTCTTAGAAGTGAATTCGGAATTGATTAATATTAGTACGCCATTCATGAAGAATCTTCATAGCTGCGTCGCGGGATCCGGATATATTCTGGCTTTGTTTGATCGCCAAGGATATCTCATGGAACTGCTTGGAGATGAAGATATAGTCAATTATGTCAGACGGGGTAAATTTGTAATAGGTTCCTGCTGGAGTGAAGATATTATGGGGACGAACGGAGCAGGTACCGCAATCGTGCAGGGGAAGCCGGTGCAGATATTTGGCCCTCAGCATTACTGCATTTGTTCACGTCACTGGTCAGGTTCCGGTGCGCCAATACACAATCCGGAGGGCGAATTAATCGGCGCAATAGCCGTGACAGGACCTTATGAAGTCACGCACGCCCATGGGTTGGGAATGGTCGCGGCTGTAACCTATGCAATCGAAAACAGCATGTTTGTCAGAAAAGCCCTGACTGAAGTGAATATTGCGAAAAGCTACCAGCAAACCGTCATTTCCTCGATTCCCGAAGCCATTATAGCTATAGATAACGAAGGCCATATTACTTTAATCAATCACAATGCAACTGAGATTTTCGGGTTGCGATCTCGGCAAGTGACGGGGAGGCAGCTCGGCGATATCTGCGGCAAGGATAATTATAACTTCATGAGCATGATTATGGAAAATGAGTCTTTAATAGATGCGGAAGTGAAGATTATGAAAAACCACATTTCGCATAAGTATACTTTAACGTGTAATCCCATTTCAACGCCAAACCGGAAAACGATAGGCAAGATCATTATTCTAAACGAAATCAAACGAGCGAGGACTTTAGTCAATAATATGATAGGAGCGAAAGCAAAATTCAAATTTGATGATCTCATCGGTCATGAGATGAAGTTTCTAGAAACAATCGAAATGGCAAAATTGATTTCATTGAGCGGATCGAATGTCCTTCTACTGGGCGAAAGCGGCACTGGGAAGGATATCTTTGCTCAGGCCATCCATAATGAAAGTAATCGGAGCAACGGGCCTTATGTCGCTATCAATTGCGCAGCCATTCCCCGCGATTTAATTTCAAGCGAGCTTTTCGGTTACTCCGATGGTGCATTTACGGGATCCAAAAGGGGCGGTTCGCAGGGCAAGTTCGAACTAGCTGACGGTGGGACACTATTTCTGGATGAAATTGGAGAAATGCCTTTGGAATTGCAGGCCATTCTTTTGAGGGTTATCGAGGACAAATCTATTACGAGAATCGGGGGGGACAGGATTACATCCGTGGATGTACGTATTATTACAGCGACGAACAAAGATTTGAAAGAAGAAATCAGAAACAAGAAATTCAGAGAAGATCTATATTACCGTTTTAGCGTTTTTGCGCTCAAAATGGTTCCATTGCGAGAACGAAAAGAGGATATTCCCATCCTCGCCCTGTACTTCGCCAAAAAGATCGGCAACGCAATCAACAAAAAAATCGTCAAGATCAACGATGATGTAATTGCAAGATTGAAGGAATACTCCTGGCCGGGAAATATAAGAGAGCTGCAAAATGTCATAGAGCGAATGATTTATATTGCAAAGGGCAGTATGCTTACATTGGATCTGCTTCCACAAGAAATCACAATGCAGAATTATACTCGAAGGTCAAACAATGAGCTGCCTGAATCGAATAACCACACCAGTGAGTTGATTTTATCGATGATGCAGTCATATATCCCGAAAACGAAAATAGCCGATAAATTAGGCGTATCACGGAGCACTTTATATCGTTTACTTAGAGAGCATAAAATCTCCACATAAGATAGAAAGAGGATAAGGAGAAGCACTTAAAATTCGTTTGACCGGCGTTTTAAGGCCGTACTTTAGCTTCAAAACTTTACAAACATCAAGCTGGTTATCGATTAAAAGAACATCATTGATAACTGGCTGAAATACTGTATTCTCGTTGATGTTGACGGTTTGTTGCTTACAGGAAGAACACGAGCAATCTCGCTGTCACCTACAAATCGCCATCATGCATGGCGAAAATAGATTGGCGATTACCATTCATATTGTCGAGGCTGGTATATTTCCCCTCGATTCTCACACGTCGGACCAAAATGCTCTCAGATCATCTCCAAGGCCGTTGCCATGGACACACCGCCACCGCCGCAGATGGCTGCGAGACCCAGCTTATTGCCACGCTTCTTCATGGCATGGATCAGTGTCACCATAATACGACAGCCAGTCGCTCCCACAGGATG
>JBEKXK010000120.1:0-10265 GCA_049512055.1 Syntrophales bacterium
ACAGTCGATGGAGTAAATACGTATACCAACTATCAGCCGACAGGTCTTGTACCCTTACCCCAATGTAAAACGTTTACAGGCTTCCAGAGCCATCAGGTTTGCGAAGACTGGTGGGAGAAAGACAGGGTCTACCAGTGCAAGAAGGCGCAGAGTTTTGACTTTTCCGATCTGAAAAGAAGGACGGATGTTGTTGCCGGTTCTATAACAGGAGACCTGAACACGGGCATGACATACAAAGACGCACCGCGTGATGCGAATGGCAATATTATCATTACATCAGGTTCCGCGGACCTCTCACAGGCCAGCAAGATCGGCAGCTATGCGTGCGAACAGGCGTGCAAAACCCGCAGGGCCAAGCAGAACACTCAGGCTTCCCTTTCAGGGACAGACAACATGTACCAGAACAACACACTATCGTATGACTTCCTTTACTACCAGTGCAATAACGGCGTCTGCCCAGCAGGTGCGGGAGAGACAATATTGAAGAATTGTCAGTGCATCGATGATTTTGCGGAAGCGGTCAGTATCATGTCTGCGCTGGCTGCTGCGGGCACCGACATAATATGTTCCTCCGGGATTAAGCAGTAGCGCCAGGGGCTTAAGATGGTAAAAAATGCCTTGAATTTCATAACAATATTATTGCTATCGGCAGCGGTATCTATATCGCCGGCCATGGCAATGATATGCATGAACGGTACCCAGCAGCTCTCGTGTACAGGCAACCCTCCCGTCTGTCCCCAGGGCCAGGCAGCATGTTCCTCTTCTTCTTATTCCGTATCGGGAAATGCGTCCGTAACAAGCACCAATGTGCTCAACGAAAATGGGCTCAAACGCGTTGAAACCACGAGTTCCGGCTCCATAAACTTCTTCGGATGGGCATGTACGGGATCCAACTGTACGGAAATAAACGCGGGCAGCTTGACTGTTGCTGGAGGCGCTTTGTCCGGCTCGGTGTCTGCCAATCAGATCACGTCTGTCAATGGTAACGGAGAGAACCTGGATTTTTACAGTGGCAGTACCCTGGCTGGTTCGATCACCATAAGCGGCAGTATCAATACGGGAAGCGCAGGCGCTTCAAACGGGCTCCTTTCCGTGAGTGCTTCAGGAACGATATTGACGTTCACCGGCATGAATTGCAGCGGTAACCATTGTTCTGTTTCTTCAGCCGGCACAATCAATATAGCCGGCACGTCGTACTCATGCCCTCTGGGCACGCAGTACCCTTGCGGCAACACTGGCAGCGGATACTTCTGTTCGAATATTCCCTGCATCGATGACACGGTAGGCGGGCTGTTTCCATCCGGCGCTCAGGTATGCGCTAAAGACCTAAACGGAGATGGAACCATAGAACAAAACGAGATTCAGCAATGCACCCTGGTTAACGGCGGTATGTTTTGTCCAATCGACGCTGTAGACTGCAACCAGTCAAACCAGTGTTCGTTGGGAACATATAATCCGTCAAGCCAAAGGTGCGAGTCTCCCGTATCAGGGTACGGCTGTCCTACGGGCTATACTTTGAGTGGAAGTGTCTGCCAGGCGGCTCCGCAGTGTCTAAACGGAGGCACATTCAATACTGTAACAAAGAGGTGCGAGCAATCTGCGACGGTTACTTACATATGCTCATTGGGGGGACAGTACAGCGCTGCACAGAATATGTGCATCGGCCCGCCAGTCTCAGTCAGCGCGGATCAGTCTTCCTCGTATTGGTTTTATAATGGCGCCTACAGGCTGTACTGCAGCGCGTCCGGCATGTACCTCACGGCTAATTCCGGGGGTTACAATCGAAGCTGGACAATAACAGGCGCAACATGTTCGGGCGATGCAAATGGCGGAGTGGAGTCGGCATGCATCACTTATCTTGCGGGAAGCGGCAACCAGCTCCTTGTTTATGCAGTCCCCAAGACCCCCTGGAGCTGTGATGAATTCGGCTGTACTGGTGGTTGCGGAGGAACCCCTATGTACCTCGGGGCCCTGACTTTTTCGCCTGCCATGGTAAGCGGATCTACACGTTCGGAAAGTTGTCCCCTGGACGACGCGTCGGGTCTGAGTTTTCACGATCAGTGTGTCTGGACGACATGGACGAGCATCAATATATCGGCGGCAACTTATCCGCCAAGCCAGCAGGCATATTCATGTCCTGCGAACTGGTCAGTTTCCGGATCGATCTGTTACCAGGCAGCGACCTGTCCGGTTAGCGGATTACTGAACACCACTGACAACATGTGCGAAATCGCAGGAACAGCGCAATGCCCAAACGGGATGACTCACGACAGCGCCAACAATGTCTGTTACATGTCAGCTACCGTCGTTTATGGTTGTCCTTACGGTTCGCAATATACTTGTCTTCCTAATCCCTCGACCGGCAATCTGCAATGTTCAGACCTCTCCTGCTTTACTGTAGCGTCCCAGCAAACGCAGCAAAATAACTCAAATACAACCTCATATCAGAATGACGGGAAGGTTGATTCTACAGGGAAATGCCTGGGCCAGATTTACATTTTTAACGGCAAACCGAGCCAATGCCGGCCTCCGGGAATAAGCACCCTTTATTTCAATTGTTGCGATACGAATCCGGGGAGCCTCTGGTTTATCCAGAACCGATGCGGAACTCAGGAAGCAATGACAGTGCAGCGCATAGCTAAAAAGCAATGCCATTACATAGGCGATTACTGCCAGGAGGACTGGTGGCTAGTCGGATGCGTCCAGAGGGCAGACGTGTATTGCTGCTTCGGGTCCGAACTGGGAAGGATCATCCAGGAACAGGGACGGCCTCAGCTCATAGATTTCAACGCCACCGGATGGGGCACTACTGGGCAGCCGGATTGCCGGGGGTTTACACCGGAAGAGTTTCAACATCTGGATTTCTCTAAAATTGATTTGAGCGAGTACATAAACGACATGGAAGTGGCATCTCAAGCAACCATACAAAACAAGATGGAAACGGGCATTCAGAACCTCAAAAATAATCTGAACCAATGAAATCAATTCGATGATGAAAATTTCATTAAAGTTAATTTTTATTATAGTGCTGGTCCTGTCAATCTGGCAACCGGTTTCAGCCGAAGTGCTGGGAACTTTCGGCGCGACTTATGGCATAGCCGAAAAGGACGCACTTGCCGACATAAAGGACCAAGCAAAGAAGGTTAACTTGAATACCACACTTGATAAAAAGGGGATGACACGGAGAATCAAGGAATACAAACCGGCCGGTCTGCCTATGCTTCCAGTCACAAAGGAAAACCGTTCGTTCCTGCGAGATATGACCTATACCACCGAGATAGACGTGCCCGACGGCAGGGGCGGCGCACTTTACCCGAAGGGATACACGTTCAACCCGCTGGAGTATCTGACGCTGCCGACTATTATAGTGTTCATCGACGGCTCCGACAAGAAGCAGGTGAAATGGTTCGAGAAATCGCCATACCTAAAGCATATCAACACCATGCTGATACTGACCAATGGCTCATATTATGAGCTCGGCAAGCGGTTCAAAAGGCCGGTCTATTATGCAGTAAGAAATATTGTAGCGCGCATGGGCATCGAGCATGTGCCGTCTGTCGCGGTACAGAAGGGAAAATACATGGAGATATCCGAATATGTTCCCGTAATTTCTGAAACGGCGTCAAGGGCGAAGGAGGCAAAAGAAAAGAAATGAAAAGGATATTGATCCTGCTCATATCGGTAATCATTATCTTTGCGCCATCGCGTCCATATGCCGTTTGTAACGCTGGGGTCGACGCCGTTATCAACGTCGTGGAAGACATATGCTGGGACTGCCTCTTCCCTCTTTCAATTGCAGGCGAGGAGGTTGCGCCGGGCCCGTTAGATAACGATACTCCTTCGATGGCTTCAGTACCTGTATGCATATGTCCGGCGCCGTATCCGCAGTATTACACTGTGGGAATAACTATGTCGTATTGGGAACCTGCCCGTTACATCGAAACCGTAAGGGACCCATTCTGTTTTCCCAGCCTCGGTATATCACTGGGCGCAGATGAGATATTCGGGGTTGGCTCGACAAACGCATCGCCCGCAGGCTTCCGGGCAAACCTAACCACCATGCAAGCCCATTTTTTTGTTTTTCCTTTATTTGTAATAATGGGGATATTAGAGGATATGTTGAGTTGTGAGGAAGATGGATTATTCAGTATAGGATTCTTGTCAGAAATAGACCCGTTATGGAATGACGACCTCTACTCCTTTGTGATCTCCCCCGAGGGCCTTTTATTCGCCAACCAGGCAGCACAGATGTCCTGTATGGCAGACGCGGCAAGCTCGGCTGTCGGCTATTCACTGGATCCCTTATTCTGGTGTGTAGCATCCGGAGGCTCCCTTTATCCCATCACCGGCCACGTGAACGACAATGACGCGTTGCAGGCCCATAATGCAGTTGCGGCACGAGTGCAATTCCTGATGCTTCGCGACCTTGAGGATTGTGACGTCGGTCTCTGGTATTGCGGCTGCGTCCCTACCCCGATCTGGGTCAAGCACGATTATAGGGTTCAGCTGGCAATGCCTGTGCGCGACTATACGTGCCGTCCCTATGGACAGACCGATTTCATGTGGGCTGCCGGGAAAAATCCGGTTGGTTATAGTCAGGAAAACTTTGTATGGATTATTTTTCGACGGCATATCTGCTGTAATGCTGTAAATAAAGAAGATAGCTCGTGGGAAAAAACATAACGAACAAAATATTCGTTCTAATAGTCATTGTTCTTTTTTCCGCCACATGCATCTCGGCTTCGGAAATGACTACTGATGATATCAACAGTGTCCTGGACCGGGCAAACGACATGCAGAAAAGACTTACCATTCCCGACAATCCAAATGCTAAACAAGGCGAAGAGCTGGCGCGGGAGTCTTTTGAAAAGTACCAATCGGAAGAATTTCAAAACAGACTCAAAGCGGAATCGGAACGGATACAGAAAGAAATAATGGGAGGTGCCGGACAGAAGAAATACTATGCGGACACCGCGAAAGCAGCCAAGGATGGCTTATCTAACGAACAGATATATATTTTCATATCGTCTTCGATGCCGGCCTCGACAATCAGGAATTACGTGCAGGACGCCGCTTATCTGAATGACCCAAATATAATATTCGTGTTGCGCGGTTTTGTCGGCGGCGTAAAGAAAATTAAGCCAACATTGAAATTCACGCGGGACATTATTAAAAAAGACTCTAACTGCACCAAGCCGTGTGACAGCTATAACGTTCAAGTGCAGGTCAACCCCCTGATGTACAGCCGCTACAATATCGATCGCGTGCCCGCCATCCTATATGTGCAGGGCATTTTACCGAAAGAAGCAGCTGTATTAAAGTTAAATAATACAGCGTTTCCGAACTGGATTATTTATGGTGATGCGTCACTGGAAACAGCAGCGGAAATATTTGCTGATAAAACAAAAAAAGAGGCGATGAGGGCGATGAACAGAAAATTGAGAAGAATTGACCAATAGTCGTCGCCGATCCGGGGAGTAATATAGATGTAAGGATTACAAATATTACTGAAAAATATCTGGGAGACAAAACATGAAAAAAAGAATCATCATTGCCGCAGTCTTATTTAATCTGATTTTCTCTCTTATTTCTATTCATTCCTACGCGACTGACCTAACTCTCAACAATACTTCCACTCAGGTCCATTTCAGCCCGAATGGCGGATGTGCCGATGCAATCGTAAGAGAAATAGGAAAGGCAAAGAATGAAGTCCTCGTTCAGGCCTATTCCTTCACATCAGCTCCAATTGCGCAAGCTCTTACAAATGCATATAAGCAGGGTATTAAAGTGGAAGCTATTCTGGACAAAAGCCAGAGATCGGAACGGTACACCTCAGCGACGTATCTCAAAAATGCCGGGATACCGGTCTACATAGATTCTGTACATGCCATTGCCCACAATAAGATTATGATCATTGACAGGGAAACCGTGATCACAGGAAGTTTCAATTTTACCAAGGCAGCTGAAGAGAAAAATGCTGAGAACCTCTTGATCATCAAGAATCCGGACCTGGCAAAGATATACTTGAATAATTGGTATAAGCACAAAGGCCATGCTGAAGGGTATTAAGTTCGAATGAAAAATAATGAAAGAACCGGAATCCTGGAATTATTAGACGCATACGGGAAGACGCTGGAGCCGGGGATATATTTCTTCTGTGGCAAGTGGCATGGAGGTAGTATTGTGGGCATCGAGGAAGTCGTGGATCATTATAGAAACGAAGAACTGGGGAAAAAGAACGGTGTCACATTCGCCTATTATCCCTGAGAACCGGGTGTCATGAATATGCTTCCTTTTTGCCCGTCTATCGGACAGACTTCAAGGATGTTTCAAACGGCTCTTGCGAAATATCTCGCGGAAAAACTCCGGTCTCGGGGATGTAAATTGTCTTTGGGGGAAACAGAATGAATGACCATATAACCAGGCAGGACATTCCGGAATCCGGAGAAGCGCGTGTAGTCTCGCAACCAGAAAGTGCAGTTAAAGATAAACACGCCGGCGTTATAGGGTTAATGAACTGGCTGATAATTATATTGCTCATGGTCATATCATCGGCGGGATCCATATTCATTTATGACCGTTATTACGCACAGAAGCTCATGGCCTTCGACTTTCAGGGATATCTGCTGAAACAAAGGATAGCCTTGCAGAACAACCAGCTGACAGAAAAGCAATTGGGGGATAACCTGGATGCATTGAAGGTAAAACTGGACAATATTCCTTCGAACCAGGCAGTAATCACCGCCGATGTCGTCCTTCGCAATATTCAGACTATCAATCTCGATTAGGAAGATGCCTTTTTTTATGAATATTGACGACGCGCAAAAAAAACGCGCCATAATTGCCCTGGCTGTCATGGTCCCGGCAGTAATACTCTGTTTATGGACGGGAAAAAGGATATTCTATTCCTTGTCCCCTTCCCTGGGCTACAAGCTGCTCTGGCTTACACCTGTTAAGTCAGGCCAGGAAATTCAGCCTGGAGACTACATACTCTTCCCCGCACCTAAAGTATATAGCCAGTTGGCCGGGATAAACCTGCCTGATTCGGCAAAAGCCATGAAGCGGGTGAAGTGCAAAGATGGACAGACACTGACTGTGCAGGATAGAAATTTTTTCTGCGACAACATTTTCATAGGACAGGCAAAAGAGAAAACGATATCAGGAAAACTGTTAACCTTGTTTGTGTTTAACGGGGTCATCCCGGATGGTAAGCTGTTTGTCATGGGCAACCACAGGGATAGCTATGATTCCCGTTATATGGGTTTCATAGACAGAAACTCGGTAGAGGCAATAGGGACGCCTTTGCTGTAGCAAATTGATCTATATAAAAATGAAGAAGAACTTTTTGGCCCTCTGGCATAATGAAATTGCCCGGTACCGGTATTTCATCGGAGCTGTTGCTCTGTCCTCTGTTTACCTTCGTTTCGGGGGCGCTTTTTGGGAATTGAACTTTGCTGAAAATACATTCCGGACAATTGGCTGCCCACAATTTATATCTATTCTGGCCGTGGGCATATTCGACTCTATTGTGACGCTGTGCCTCTGGTTTAGCATTATGGTCTGCGTTTCGTTCTTCATGGCTCGCCAGAAAGGATCTTTAAATATTTCATGTCTAGCCATATTGATTTTTGTATTTATTGGCATATCAGCATATGCGATCGCAGCAGACGATACGTCAGATAACTACAGGGACAGCCGCAGGGACTGGTACTTTTACAAAAAGGAATTAATTAAGCCTGATTCGGAGGAGAAAAAAGCCGAGCAAGTGCCGGCGCCGTCAGTTTCCGGCATGCTGCCGAAAGAGCTCTGGAACATGCACCCCGATCAGTTCAAGGAATTGGTCGAAGTTACCCATAAACGCATGGTCCAATATCCTGACGACGATAACATCATGGGCGAATGGCTATATCTTAAAGATATTGCAAGAAGGAAATCCCTAGCGGTCACCAGTGCGGAGATGGCGTACGTGCAGAGGCATCCGGAATACAACATGAACAAGGATGCGCCCGTGATAAACAGGGGCAAGGCTGTGTTGTACAGCGAGCAGCAGGAAGCGGTCGAGTCCCGCCTGAAACAGGAGAAAGGAAATTTCGGGCTATTATTTTTTTATTCGCCTAACTGCGGTTATTGCGTAGAGCAATCCGGTATACTTAAATTCTTTATCAACAAATACAAGTGGGACATCAAGGGCGTAGACGTGACCAGGGAGCCGGATGCAAAAGCGCAGTTCAATACCGGTACCACACCTACGCTCTTGTTAGTGCAGAGGTCGTCAGGCGATTCAATGACCATAGCGGTAGGCGTCGTATCACTCGATGAAATAGAAGGTACGATATATAAAGCCATTAGATATCTAAGCAAGGAGATTACGCCTGAACAGTGGAACGTCTATGAGTTTCAGAAGGACGGTTTGATGGACCCGTTGGCGACAGTCAAAACTAAACCTGAGATAAACAAATCTATCACTAACAATTATTAATGCAGTAATTTAAATTCACCCACGTATTGTTCACTGAGTATCTTTATCGAGCTCATTGAATTTTTATTGCAAGCCGAGATTCATGCCCAATGCGTCTATGTAGCACCTTTCAGTCCATAATGAACAAGCCCGATCACATCAAACCGAATTTTGCTGTTAACTGAGAACACCTACAAGTCCTTAAACACAGATTTTCTATAGAATGAGGAATATGGTTTGAAAGCGATACAGTTAATTTTGTTATTTGATAAAAGAGTTGCGGGCGGTTCCAACACAGTCGCCGCCTTGTATTTTCAACATAGTGAACTATGCCTTCTGATTCGAGGAGACCGGTTTCTCTCAATGCTACAGGTTGCGATTTGTTTTTTCAGTTTGCCGATTGGTTTCCCGGTGGTGCCACAATATTTCAACCATGTATCCGTTGGCCCATGCACCTCTCACGATTGATATTTACGCGAATCTCAGACAAGAATCTCAACTTGAAAGACTCCACTCTGCCAAGAATACTTGACCTCATACCCGAGTCCCCCAAGGGTCTTCCTGATGATATTATTCTGGGGACTAATCACACTCACGAAACGGGAAATACCGTGCTCTTTGCCGATGGCAAAGATTTTCCCCAATAATAATTTGCCGAGGCCATTATTCTGCCAGTCATCACGGACCGCAATAGCAAAATCCGCAGCATTAGCTTGAGAATCAAAAGCATAGCGGCCTATAGCAATAATAGCGTCTTTGTGTGCCCCGAGCAGATTTTCCCTCGGTCCTCCGAATGGCAATCCATACTCCCTGACCACAGCGACAAGGGCAAATTCAGTATCATAATTGACGTGTGTGAATTGGAAAAGCATATCTTCCGGCATGGCCTGGAGCAGCCTCATAAAACGCAGGCGTATGGACTCGCGAGAAAGTTTATTGAACAAATCGATAAGAAGCTCTCCGTCAGTCTGCAGAACAGGCCTGAGAAATACCTCTCTTCCGTTCTTAAGCGTGAGCCTGCTTTCATATTGAGCTGGATAGCCTTTGCTGAATGACATTTTCATCTCTCTAAGAAACGAGAATGGATTTGGCTAATTCATTACAACCGGGAAAAGATGCTATCATTTATGTATGCTGCGAAAGCAAGGAAACGCATTTGCGCACAAACTGTTTTCTAACGGGTTGATCTCCTTTAACTTTGTTAAATTCTGGTCCTTCCGGCTCAATCCTTGATCCCGGCAATTTCTTTAGCCAGATTCTTCTTGTGATCGAGATTTCCCTGGCGTGAGATCATGATCCGCTGCGCCTGGGGTGAGCCTGCGCCATGCATGGATTCGGTCCGATATCCCACGGCCGCCGTCCCGAGGGTGACATTTTCAATCAACCGCAGTACGCGGCAGCGATGTTCAGTGGGAACCGACGCAACCCCTTTGAAATATTTTTCCACAACCTTGCCGATCTCCGGGTGGCGCAGGTCCTGTTCCGAGGCCATGGTGACCATCAACCCCCCGGCAATATCCTCCGCAAGCCTCGCGATCTCGTAGGGAAGACGCGTAACATTCTGTTTGCAGACATTGGCGAGGAGCAGATCAATCAGGTAGTTTCCGGATGCGGTCTCGTGCCCTTCCGCCGAGCAGGCAATCCCGCAGGCGTAAAGGGTCTCGTTGAGGTGCATCATTTCGATCAGCTTGTCCTTGATGTGGGATGCCTTGGCTGCACCATTGTAATCGGCAGCCAGAGCCGCAGCACCGATGAGCACGTCGCCGACGCCGACCTTGCAGCCGCCATAACTCTGGCGGTGATACCC
>JBEKXK010000121.1:0-10130 GCA_049512055.1 Syntrophales bacterium
AGGTTGCCGTAATATCCCTGGCGGGCATTGTCTACTCAAAATCTGTCAGAGTCGCCGGTGACAGGATGGATGAAGAAATCGTGCAGTATATGAAGAGAAAATTCAACCTCCTCATAGGGGAAAGATCGGCGGAGATCATAAAAATGACCATCGGATGCGCTTATCCCGATGGAGAATTGCGAAAGCTTGATGTCAAAGGAAGGAATCTCATATCCGGTATTCCGAAGATAGTCGAGATTAATTCCGAAGAGGTTAGGGAAGCCATTATGGAGCCTGTGAGTATCATCATTGACGCAATAAAGGACGCCCTGGATAATGCCCCCCCAGAACTGGCCGGGGATATTGTTGACCGGGGCATTGTTCTGACCGGCGGAGGGGCCCTCTTGACGAATCTCGACCTTCTCATAAAGGAAGAAACGGGACTGCCCATCACCGTCGCCGATGACGCCCTGACAGTGGTGGCCAGGGGCGCCGGTATGGCCCTGGATCATTTAGATGTCCTAAAAGAGGTTACATTTCAGGTATAGTTCTACCCCTTTCAGAACATCCTGCTATTTAAATAGGACCAAGTACAGGTTATCATTTTGCGTCCAGAAGATGAAATCTATCACGATTACCAAATTATAAGTTGCCCCCATTGCAGGGCGGGTTCGAGGGACAATTTCCCCGTCGTCGTTTCCGCCCATATTCTTGCTGTAGAAATATGTTGCTTCCCAAGAAACATCAGCCGCTCATAATAGCATGCCTCCTGGTAATTATCTCTCTCATCATATTATCTTACAGCGTGAAACAGCCGACGAGGGTAGGTTTTTTCAGGGAACTGATCCTGGAAACTGCAGCTCCATTAGCCAGTATGATAACTGTGTCTTTCAAAGATCTTGCAGGCGTTTGGAAGAGGTATATACTGCTTGTAGGACTGGAAGATGAAAACGAACGCCTGAAAAGGGATAATGCATTATTGATACAGGAAATAAATCGATACCGGGAAGGCTACCTGGAGAATATGCGCCTGCAAAAACTCCTTGCCCTTAAAGAGAGGACCAATCATCATACAATAGCTGCGATGGTCATCGGCAGAGACCAGACATCGATAGTCAAGACGATTTTGATTAACAAGGGGACGTCCCATGGCTTGAGGCTCGATCTGCCGGTCATAGCTGACCAGGGCGTTGTAGGGAGGATTGTTGAGACGTCCGCCCATGTGTCGAGGGTCCTGCTTCTCATAGATGAAAATAGCAATACCGATGCGCTTATTCAAGAAAACAGGATACAGGGGATTCTTCAAGGGGCCGCTTCCCTGGGATGTTCTCTGAAATACGTCCCGAAAACGGAAACTGTAAGTGTCGGTAATATAGTAGTTACTTCCGGTCTATCCGGTCTCTTTCCCAAGGGATTGCTCCTCGGCGTCGTGAAAAAAGTGGAGAAGACGGACAGCGGATTATTTCAGCAGATAGATGTCGCTCCCTTCGTTGATTTTTCGAGGCTTGAAGAAGTGATGGTAATTGTATTGGATAAGACTGATAATATAGGAAAAAGTCGCAGACTGAACTAAGAAGGGCGTCTCCGTGCCTTGACTTTCTGCGGATGCGCCATAGGCAACAAGAAGTGACCTATTACATATCATTACCCTTTTTTGCATTATTGCTCATAGTTTCCCAGATGATGATTGAGGATATTGTCTTCTCCGGGAAAATAGCTGTGGAACTGTCCCTGATAGTGGTAATATACGCAGGATTTCGATTCGATGTGCTGAGGGGGGGAATTCTCAGCTTTATCCTTGGATTCATACATGACTGCTTAACATGCTCGCTTTCCGGACTTTATACTCTCATATATGTTCTGGTATTCTTGATTTCAAGAGTCGCTTCTCTCCGGATATCACCCGGAACGCCATTTTTGATCATGAGCTTTACCCTTGTATGTGCGCTGTTTGAGGGCATGATGATCATTTTATTCCACCCTTTGTTATATGGGGGGGGCATTTCCACCCATGCAATTTTAGCTTATTTACCCCAGATATTGATTGTCAGCATCCTTAGCCCTGTTTTGTTCAGGGCTTTCCATTGGACCGAGGCGGCACTGAATGGCAGAGAATCACAGCCGGTTGAACGGACATGAACCCGGCGATTTTAGAAAAAAATTTAAGGTAATATTTGCTGTTGTGTCTATCATGTTAGCTATTCTGATCATGAGGATGTGGCATCTTCAGGTGATCAGGGGAGATGAACTGACACAGCGATCGGAAAATAACAGCGTGCGCCTGCGGAAAATCAAGCCGCTGAGAGGGGTGATCCTGGATACCAATGGTCACGTGCTGGTGGATAATCAGCCGTCTTTTGATATCATTTTTGTGCCTAATCGCAACCGGAATATCAATGACGCCGCAAATAGATTGAAGCAATTATTCGCTGCAAGGTCCCTCACGCTTCCGGCAGACCTGCCTCCTGTGGGTAAGAGAGGCTGGTTTCCGCCTGTTAAGCTTGAAAAAAATATTTCTATGGAAAAACTTGCCATCGTTGAAACCCATGCCTCTGATCTGCCGGGCATAACCATTGATGTGGTGCCTATCAGACAATACTTAAATGGAGAAATGGTAGCTCATATAATAGGATATACCGGTGAGGTCAGCCGGGAGGAGCTGCAAAAAGACATGTCCGGTGATTTCAGCGTGGGTGATATCACAGGCAAAGATGGCTTGGAGAAACAGTTAGATCAGTATCTTAAGGGCAAGAGCGGAGCTGAGCAGGTCGAAGTGAATGTATTGGGCAAAGAAGTTAAAGTAATCGGTAAGATTGAACCTGTCTCCGGATATAATGTCGTTCTTGCTATCGATGCAAATCTGCAAAAGGTCGCATGGGAGGCCCTTCAAGATAGAGCCGGATCGGTTGTTGTCATTGATCCCCGCGATGGCGCTGTCCTTGCACTCGCAAGCTCGCCAGCTTTTGATCCAAACCTTTTCAACGGAGGAATCTCTGCGGACGATTGGAATGATCTAGCGAATGATTCTTCACACCCCATGGGAAACAGGGCCATCGCCGGTCAGTATCCTCCCGGTTCCACGTACAAGCTCATTGTGGCGGCCGCAGCCCTGGAAGAGGGATTGATCACGCCGGATACATCGTTCAACTGCAACGGATCGTTTCAGTTCGGCAACAGAACATACAAGTGCTGGCAGAAGCACGGGCACGGTCGGATCAGCCTGCATCGCGCCATTGTCGAATCGTGCGACGTATATTTCTATAATGTGGGCAAATTAGTCGGCGTTGACAAGTTAGCCGAGTATGCCCGTCGCTTCGGGTTGGGCCAACCAACGGGAATTGATCTTCCCCGAGAAAAGAGCGGTCTTATCCCGACCAAAGAATGGAAACAGCAGAGGTTCAAAGAAACATGGCAGCTGGGCGAAACAATATCGATCTCCATCGGGCAAGGCTTTGATCTTGTAACGCCAATTCAACTGGTGAACGCCTATGCTTCATTAGCCAATGGAGGAACTGTCTACCAACCCCGGCTTGTCAAGCGCATCGAAACGGCCGATGGCCGCGTCTTGAAGACATTTGAACCTCAGCAAAAAGGCAGCATAGGTTTGAGCGAGAGGAACATTGAGCTTTTGAAGTACGGATTATGGGGTGTGGTAAATGAAGGCGGGGGAACGGGTCACGCGCTGAAGAGAAAGGAAGAAGACGTCAGTGGAAAAACAGGCACCGCCCAAGTTGTAAGCCTGCCGGATAATGAAAAGGGCCGCAGACGGAAATTTATTCCTTCAAAACACGGGGATCACGCCCTTTTTGTGTGCTATGCACCTTATAAAAATCCGGAAATAGCTATCGCCGTGATCATGGAGCATGCAGGCCATGGAGGCTCCGCAGCCGCCCCCATAGCGAGGAAGATTATCGATGCCTATTTTGAGCGTAAGAATGCCGCAAATAAGAAAAGTCAGCCCCCCCTGACCATCAGCCAGAAATCGCAGGCAGGTGACAACAGATGAAAATCGATCGCCGGCTACTTTTCAATTTTGATTGGACACTGCTCTTTCTCATAGTGGCGATCAGTCTGGTCGGTCTTTTGAATATCTATAGCGCCGGCTACAGCCTGGACAATTTCAGGCAGGAGACCCTTTATCTAAAACAGGCTCAATGGATTGTCATCGGCCTGATACTAATGGGGGTCATCATATGCTTTGATTACAGATTCATCTGTCGGTTTGCCTATGTAATCTATGCCGCCTCTGTCCTCCTGTTGGTGCTTGTTTCACTGTATGGATATGCCACCCACGGTTCTCAGCGGTGGATCATCCTGGGAGGATTTTTCTTCCAGCCCTCAGAGCTGGTAAAGTTATCGATTATTATTGCCCTGGCAAAATATTTCGATGACCATATCATAGAAAGAAGCTACAAGTTAAGAGAGCTCTATATCCCGTTTCTTATCGTGGTGGTCCCGTTTCTTTTTATCTTGAAGCAGCCTGATCTCGGCACCGCGTTGATCCTTATGTTCCTTATACTATCGATAACTTTTTTCATCGGTATAGAATGGAAATCACTGGTTTTAGCCTGCACCGGAGGGATAATACTGATACCGATGTCGTGGTTGTTCTTGAGGGATTACCAGAAGGAAAGGATCATGACATTTTTCAATCCGGAGAATGATCCCTTAGGATCGGGTTATCATATTCTTCAATCCATAATTGCTGTCGGTTCGGGGGGTATCTTTGGTAAGGGCTATCTGAAGGGTACCCAGACGCAGTTGAAATTCTTGCCGGTACAGCAGACGGATTTTGTGTTCTCCGTTTTTGCCGAAGAGTGGGGCTTTATCGGAGGAGTTGTCCTTGTTGCCATGTTTCTCATACTCATACTATGGTGTTTGAAAATTGCCCTGCATTCTCGGGATCTCTTAGGAATGCTCATGTCCTTCGGCATAACAATGCTTGTCTTCTGGGAGGTGTTTATTAATGTCGGGATGGTGTTGGGCATGCTTCCCGTTGTCGGCATCCCGTTGCCTTTCTTAAGCTATGGCGGCTCGTCAATGGTTGTTCTCATGGCAGCCATGGGATTGTTGTTAAATGTCAGCATGAGAAGGTTTATCCTCTATCCATAATATGTATTGGACAGTAAAATGTATTTGCCATTCGTCTTGATATCATTGAAGTCATCAGGACAGGAAGGTGCCAAAGACTGGGGGCAGGGCCATGTTTAGCAAGAAGAAAAAGGATGAAGAAATCAAGGCCTTTCTTGGAAAAGGCGCGGAATTCACGGGAAAACTGATATTCAATGGGGCTGTCCGCATAGACGGTGACTTCAACGGCGAGATATTTGGTGAGGGAACCCTGGTCATAGGTGATGGCGCGCATATAGAAGCGGACATAAATGTCGCAAGTGTCATAATCAGCGGCGATGTCCATGGCCAGATTGAATGCAAGGAAAGGATTGAAATCTATCCCCCGGGAAGAGTCCTGGGGAACGTAAAAGCGCCGCGATTTATAATAAAAGAAGGCGCCATTTTCGAAGGAACGTCGAGAATGGATAGCAGCAAGTCGGAAAAGTACAAAGTCAACAGCAAATCCAAAGCATTAAATACGGAGGAGTAATAGCGGGGCCGGACAAAACCGCATTCACCCAAAAAGTACTTGACATTAACTCACGGTTGTGATTAGAAGACCGCGATTTTTACACGTATCTTTATGGGTTCTTGAGGTTACTCGTGCACGCAGTTCATATCGCTCTATTTCAGGAAACATTTCTCAAAAAAAGAACCATCATAAGCTTTTTAGGATCAAAAGAAGGGTAAACTGGAAAAGCCGGGTGGCAGAAGTCTGTCCTTTCACGGGTTTTTTGAACTTCAAAGCAATTCTATTGTGAGGCAAAATAGTGATCAAGATCGATTATACAATGTTAATCCAGATGGTCAATTTTCTTCTCTTGATTTTCATCCTGAATCTTCTCCTCTACAAGCCGATCCTCGGCATAATTGACAGAAGAAAGAAACAAGCACAGGACACCGAAGAAGAGATAAAGCGCCTCAATCAATCCGTTGAGGAAAGAATGGCGGCCTATGAGGAGAAGCTTCGTCAGGCAAAAACGGATGCTTTGGAGAAAAAAACCGAGATTATCAAGGAAGGGGCCGAGCAGGCAAAGGGCCTCATCGAAGCCGCAAGAAGCGAGATCCCCGGCATGATGGAACAGTTTCATGGTGAGATGAACAAGGAAGTCTCCGAAGCCAGAAGCATTCTTACCGGTCAGTCGCGGAAAATATCCGTCGAGATTGCCGAGAAACTGTTGGGAAGGAGTCCCCAATGATAAAACGGTATTCGGAGGAGCTGTTCAGTCGATCTTATCTGCGCTATTTTCTTTTGTCAATCCTGTCCCTTGTTCTAACCTGCGCCGTTGCATATGCCTCGGAAAGTGGAGGTCACGAAGACACTGTGAAGCTTTGGATTGATTTCGCCTGGAGGATATTTGACTTTACTATTCTAGTTGGGTTCCTCTACTGGGTTGCTGCAAAAAAAATCAAGGAGTTTTTCTTCGACAGGCGGGACAACATCAAGGCCACCATCGAAGAGAAAATAAATGAAAAGGAAGAGACCGAGAAGAAATTCAGGGAATACTCCTTGAGGCTTGATAAGGCCACCGAGGAAATAAAGGGCATCTTCGAGATGATAAAGGCCCAGGGGTTGACGGAAAAGGAAAAGATAATCGAGGATGCCAAGAAGGCGGCCGCGAAGATGATAGAAGACACGCAGGCGAGAATGCAACAGGAGCTTAAGGCCGCCAGAAATCAGTTGAGGTCGGAAGCCGCGGAGCTCTCCGTGGCAATGGCAGAAGAGCTTCTGAAGAAGAATATAAACCAGCAGCTTCACGAAAACATGGTGAAAGACTATCTCGATAAGGTGGTGAAAAAACATTGAGCAGCAGCAATATCGCAAAGCGTTATGCAAGGGCGTTCTTTGACATAGCCAGAGAAGATGGGCTTTATGAAAAGTACTACACCGAATTGACGCTCTTCTCTTCCGTTGTCAAAGAGAACAAGGATTTGCGGGAATTATTGTTGAACCCCATATTCGATCATGCGGAAAAAAGAGCCGTTGTGGATTCGCTTCTCGCTAAGATCAATATATCGAACGTAACTGCAAATTTCTTGAAGCTCCTCGTTGACAAGCGAAGAATAGGCATTCTTCCCGATATAGAAAGCTGTTACCGGAAATTTATGGACGATGCCTTGAAAACAATCAGGGTTGATGTCAAGACGGCCTTCCCTCTATCTGCTGAACTTTCCGCACAGCTTCAGAAACGCATGGAGGAAATAACGGGCAGAAAAGTGGAAATGGCTGTTTCAGAGGATGCATCATTGTTGGGTGGCATTGTCGTAGGCGTGGGGGACACAATGTATGATGGCAGCATTAAGACTCAACTGCACAATATCAGGAATCTCTTAGGGGAGGAAATATAGAGCATGGAGAAAATCAGGGCAGAAGAAATAAGCGACATCATCTCCAAACAGATCAGAGACTATGAGAAGAAACTGGACGTAAGCGAAGTAGGAACTGTCCTGTCTGTGGGAGACGGTATTGCCAGGGTTTACGGCGTGGAAAATGCGATGGCTATGGAATTGCTGGAGTTCCCGGGAGGGATACTCGGCATGGTTCTCAACCTGGAAACCGACAACGTCGGTGTCGCCGTCCTGGGAGAGGTTACCCATATTAAAGAAGGGGATATTGTAAAGAGAACGGGCAGGATCGCCCAGGTTCCCGTGGGAGAGGCGGTTCTCGGCCGGGTAATCGATGGCACCGGTGCACCGATAGACGGCAAAGGTCCCATCGAGGCCACCGAGTTCCGCAGAATAGAGATGATCGCTCCCGGCGTCGTGCAACGCCAGCCCGTCAACACACCCATGTATACAGGCATCAAGGCTATCGACGCCATGACGCCCATCGGCAGGGGTCAGAGAGAGCTTATCATCGGTGACAGGCAGATCGGAAAGACCGCGATCTGTGTGGACTCCATCATCAGGCAGAAGGATACCGGCGTTAAGTGCATCTATGTCGCCATTGGCCAGA
Source organism: Syntrophales bacterium (assembly GCA_049512055.1). GTDB lineage: Bacteria > Desulfobacterota > Syntrophia > Syntrophales > UBA2185 > Fen-1135. The sequence goes on from JBEKXK010000121.1 coordinate 8,048, forward strand.
AGAAATCAACAGTGGCCCAGGTGGTGGAAAACCTGCGCAAGAACGGCGCCATGTCTTACACCTGTGTCATCGCGGCATGCGCCAGCGATCCGGCGACTCTGCAATACATCGCAGCCTATTCCGGGTGCAGTATCGGCGAATATTTCCGGGACAGGAAACAGGATGCCCTGATCATCTACGACGACCTTTCCAAACAGGCCGTCGCTTACCGCCAGATATCGCTGCTTCTGAGAAGACCCCCCGGACGTGAAGCCTTCCCGGGAGACATTTTCTATAACCACTCCCGATTGCTGGAACGCGCCGCCCGTGTGAGCGAGGATCTCGGCGGCGGATCCCTTACCGCCCTTCCCATAATTGAGACCCAGGCAGGCGACGTCTCCGCTTACATTCCGACAAACGTTATTTCCATCACAGATGGTCAAGTGTATCTCGAACCGAGTCTGTTCTTTTCCGGTATCAGACCGGCAATCAACGTGGGTTTGTCGGTTTCGCGAGTCGGTGGCGCAGCGCAGGTCAAGGCCATGAAACAGGTTGCAGGGAGGCTGAAACTCGAGCTCGCCCAGTATCGTGAACTGGCGGCCTTTGCCCAGTTCGGAAGCGATCTCGATAAGGCAACGCAGGCGCAGTTGGAAAGAGGCGTGCGTCTGGTGGAAATACTGAAACAGCCCCAGTTCCAACCCAGGTCTCTGGCGCAGCAGGTTGCCATCCTCTTTGCAGGCACCAGGGGCTTTCTCGACAAATACCCGGTGGACAAACTGAAGGAATACGAGCCGCAGCTCCTGAGCTTCATCGCCAGCAAATACCCCGAAGTCAACCGGGAGGTTGAGGAGAAAAGGGAGATCAGCGCAGACCTCGAGAAAAAGATGAAAGACGTATTGACGGAGTTTGAAACTGTTTTTGTCACGGCGTAGAGGATCGGAAGACATCTTACGAAATAGAGCACGTGAAGAGAAAAGGGAGCGTTAATGGCTTCATTAAAGGATATCAGAAGAAAGATTGTCGCGGTTTCGAAAACGAAGCAGATCACCAGGGCCATGAACATGGTGGCTGCCTCGAAACTCAAAGCTGCCCAGTTGAGGATGGAGAATTTTCGTCCTTATGCACTGAGGTTCATGGATGTGCTCACCAGCCTGGCACTTCGTGTAGACCCTGAAACCCACCCCCTGCTCGCTGTCAGGGACCCGAAGAGAATAAGGGTTATCATCATGACCTCTGACAGAGGCTTGTGCGGAGGTTTCAATACCAATTTGATTAAGGCCGCGGAGAGATTCGTCCGGGAGAAGGTCAGCGAGGGCAAAGAGGTGCAATTGATTGCCGTCGGAAGGAAGGGGAGAGATTATTTCCGAAAAAAAGTGAAGCTCGCTAAAGATTGGTCCGACGTCTTTGGCAAATTCGATATAACCCTCGCCGTAAAAATTTCCGACGAAATCATTCCCTCTTTCATGCAGGCGGAATATGACGAACTGTATGTCATATACAACGAATTCAGGAACATTGCCATACAGAGGCCGGCGGTCGTGAGGCTATTCCCTTTGCCCCCCATCGGAAAGGACGAAGATGTAGAGCCCACCGCAAGAATCGATTACATTTATGAACCCTCGGATGAAATCCTGCTGGGAAAGCTTCTTCCCATGTACGTTCATGTTCTGATCTTTCGGGCCCTCCTGGAGACATCGGCCGGCGAGAACGGCGCACGGATGGTCGCCATGGACAACGCCACAAAGAATTGCGAGGAGATGATCCAAAGCCTTACGTTGAAAATGAACAAGGCGAGACAGGCAACTATTACGGCCGAGCTGATGGATATTGTCGGCGGTACGGAAGCCCTGTCTAAGAGCTGATAAATTAGTCATTATAGATTAAGGAGACAGGTATGAATATAGGAACGATTGTGCAGGTAATAGGACCGGTAGTCGATGTGGCGTTTGATGAAGGGAATCTTCCAGAGATCCTAAACGCTGTCACTATCACCAACCCCACGATTGATGACAAGGAAGACAATCTTGTTGTTGAGGTTGCCCAGCATCTGGGTGACAACGTCGTCAGATGCATCGCCATGGACATCACGGATGGCCTCGTCAGG
>JBEKXK010000122.1:0-10123 GCA_049512055.1 Syntrophales bacterium
AGCATTCCACTCAAAGTCTTAATTTTAGAGAGCGCATTCCTGAGCTCAAGATTCTTCTCGCGCAATTTGTTTCGGTTCTTCCTCAGGGTAGCGGCAGTCAATGAGGAAATGTATGCTATAACAAAAAGTAAGGCCGTTACAACTGAGAGGATAGCCAATTTGGACATCAATGGAAGATCAAAAGACTGGAAGATACTATAACGCGAGAGGAAACCAAAATATTCGCCTGCCAGCACAAAGCTGAAAGCAGCCGAACACATAATCGCTATGATATAGGGAAAACTCCATGGAGCCATGGCGCCCACATACGTTATGAGGGCAGCATAGATAAGGGTGAGATGTGGAGCCTCTATTCCACCGACGAAATAGATGATTGCCGTATAACCAAGGATTTCGAGGAAATTGATCAGAAGTGAACCATATCTGTATAAGTGCGTGTGAGTTATACGCTTCAATAGCAGCAAAGTGGGCGGGTTGATCAATATGAGGTATACGACTGACAGAGTAATACCTCTAAATTGATTCATGTCGATAACGCTTGCAAGAAAAGAGACTAATGCGAATAACCACATGATCACACTAGCGCCCGAACGTACAAGCGCTCCTTGAAAATGCCGCCTGTAGAGGATCTTTACGTAATCAGCAGGACTTTCGACATCGTAGTGACGGTTTGGTTCTTTCATGCTACACTTTTATTATTTAACAATAATTGACCTTCTAACGGAGTATAGTCTACACCGTTGTTCTGTTTGAGCAGATACGCTTGCGAAATTTGGCAAGAGAAATCATATCCTTGATGAAGTACTTGTTGTCGGCATCATGGACATGGATCATGTTCTTACCTACGAGTTTCGGATTCTCTTTCTGGGCAAGAGTGACACCGTTGAAATCAAGGGCAAAAAGGTAGAGGTCTTTGCTGATGAACTTGCCTGCGCGGTTATTGAACTCGGCGAAGGCCTTCTCCTTGCCGTTGGCCTTGATATAGACGATACCTTTGTCGACCATCTGTTTAGCTTCTTTCTCCGTTCCCTTCTCAGCGGCCAGGACAAGACCTGCTACAGAAAGAAATGCCGCCACCATCAGCGAACACCTCTTTCATAACACATCCTCCTTTTCTGAGTCTTAAGCCAGCTGTACGCATCAATTCAGCAACGGGTATGCCAAGTTTATGAAAATATTGAATTACCTTTTGATTAGGGAGTGAAAAGGGGGTTTCTTGTGCTGCGGCAGGCAGTTATCTACATCGTAAGAACTTCAATAAATCAATTTTCAAACCGTGAAGCATCGAATAACAGTTAATAAAGGCCTCTGGTAAGACCAAAATTCTGACAAGATAGGAACAATAATTTGACATCGGCTGGCTGGCGTGAAGAGCCGAAAAAGAGCGCTCTCCACCTCATTTTACTCACTCTTAAGACCATCTAAAGTCGTTTCTTAGAACCAAGAGTCGTCTAAAAAGCCGTCTCTGCCAGAGCGGCATCCAATAAAACCAACCCGAAAATGGTCTCCAAAACCACTATTAAAATCACCTGATGCATGCTGCACCTCACGTTTTTCGCTGGAGAGTCCCTATGCCTCACCCTTTTCCCCACGTCCTTACGCGAGACTATTTTCTTTCGCTCACGCCATCAAAAAGGTTTGAGTCGAGTAGACCGGTTTCTCCCAATATTTAGATTGATGTTTGTTTTCTCTATTTGCCGCCTGTTCTCACGGCGGTCCCACAATATTTAACCATGCATCTGTTGGTCCCAATTCCTCATATAACTGGACATCCATATTATAACTATCGAGGAAATAACATCATGATTACGCGTTGAAGTCCTTCATCTTCATCTATGTTGACGATTTGTGGAATACAGGAAGTTAATTTGGTCGTAATGTGGTCGTGAATCTGGTCGGGACTTAACCCGTCTTAAGCGACATGAACAGCATCTACTTTGCGTTAGGATCCATTTGCCAGATCGCAAAGGGATCCCCCTGCGGATCCGTCAGCATTGCAAACCAACCAATACCCGGAACCGGGGTTTTCCCCTTCCTCAAGGCTGCACCAAGCTTCTGCGTGCGAGCGACCGATTCTTCGATAGACGCGACGTTGACATAGTTTATCCAGGCACGCCCCTCGTAGCCCTCGGGACGCTTCATCATGCCGCCATTGATGCCGCCCGCCTGCGATGGCCTCCCGTTCGCACCGGTTTCAACTGTCTTGATGTACCAGTAGTCCATGCCAGGCATGAGCTCGATGGTCCAGTCAAATAGGCTGGTATAGAATTTCCCCAACTTGTCCAGATCGTCCGCGTAAATTTCAAAATGAACAACTCCGTTCTTCTTCATCAGTCTCCTCCTTTATCAATCGTCAATTATCGGATGCGCCAGCTTGAGGCCAATGGCTATAACCAAGGACGGCAGCGGATTGCCGCTCTATATAAAGCACTCGACCAATGTGCATCAACCAGGCGGACAATGATAATAATTTTCGGGATTTCTTATTTTGGACTAAGGATAAGTATTATGTGGGCGGGTCAGCGCACTGCAGAAAGGCAGAGCTCACCCTCCGAAGCGGCGCCGTGCAGTATCTGCTCGTAGTCTTAAGGGTCGAGAAAGCGCTTTACCTTTTCGCGAAGTATCTCCCTTTCGCACAGAAAAGCCAGATGCCCGCAGTCGCCGCTTATCCTCAATTTTCGATTTAGAATTGAAGTGCCGATTAGCCATTGCAACAGATAGTGTATGTTGGAGTGACAAAGACATTAGCGTGAATACCAGGCCACAAGCAAAAAACATATAACGGCGCAACTCGTGGAAGCTGTCTCGGACAGAATTGCAGGTCCAGCTCTGCCTGTTTATCATGGTAGTATTAGCTTACTACTATACATCCATTAAACCACTATTGAGATATGGAATTTATGTACTAATATATACCTCAAGATATCACGTTATCATGAACCGCAAGCAAACCATTTATAGACAGCAGGGTAATTAAAATCGGTAGGTAAAGAAAAGAGGGTGGGTTTAAACAATTTAATTTTTACTAACTTAAGGAGGAAATTATGAGAAAGTTGGCAATAGGGATTGTCGTGGTTGTTGCAATTAGTATGTTGTTCGTGCAGGTATCATTTGCTCAGAGATCGCAGGCGGCAGGGTCCAGCGTTTCAACAGGCGCGTGGACTATCGGAGTTCCCGGATCTGTTACAGTCGATGCAGGCTTCACTGGAACCGAGGCTATTGTGGTTGAATCCGGCACGGTAGTGAAAATGGAGAAGATGGCCGGAGTAAAAGACGGTCTGCAGATGAAATTCAAGACGGAACAGGGTAATGCTTATACTGTTTTCATGGGGCCCAAGTGGTTCATTGAAAATCAGAAAATTAAATTTAAGGCCGGTGACAGCGTTATGGTCAGGGGGAAGAAATTTGGTTCCTCTATCATAGCTACAGAAGTCAGCAAGGGCGATTGGACCATGAAACTTCGTAATGAAGAAGACGGCCAGCCAAGCTGGGAATGCTGTTTCCCCGGAGCAGTTAAAGCGCAGTAAGAACCGGCGACCCACCCAATTTCTTTAGCTGGTTTTTAAACATTTACCCATGGTGCAGATTTGCTCTTGATATGCGTTGCTTGTTGGTGACAGGAAGGGATTAGTCAGAATAATAAGAGGCAAAAAGGTATTTTAACTATAGCTTCCTCCCTCCGTTCTTCTCTCATCCCGGAGAGAGGTTGTTCTAAGGGAAGCCCGAAGCGGATCCCATCGACTCAATCGCTTTGGGCTTTCCTGCTTTTAGAATTTCACCCCCTACCCTCTCAGTCGGTTTCATAACAAGCCAGTACTTCACCAAAATAAAGGGTATGGTAATCCTTCTTGGGATAGAGGGATGAATCATAACCCTTGTCAAAATGGGCCGGGTTCATGGCAGACTTGTAGATGATTTTGCACTCGTAATGGCGCCCCCGGGTCTTAATAATCGGCGAAGCGACCTTGCGGCCATTGGTCGTTTCCAGCTTGCACATCTTAAACTTGTCCACGTCCCTGCCGGATTTCGAGCCGCAATAGGCAGTCTCTTTATGCATGTCTCCCGCCGGGACCGTAACGGTAAAATCCTTGGCTGCCTCGATGATTCCGAAGGTGTGCCGGCTCAACCGCACTGCCACCATCATGATCGGTTTGCTCCAGACAACTCCGAAGGTGGCCCAACCGATGGTCATGGTGTTAAGTGCATTCCCGGATTTAACGGTTAAAAAAGCGCCGTCTTTGATCTTGTTGATGCTATCCTCGGCAACGCTCATGTAGTCCACATTTTTCATAGAAAGCTCCTTTGTTATCTGGCTCTGAACTTGCTTCTTGCCATCAATTGTCAAGAATAAGGATTTGACCCCCTACCCTATGTATCGATTATTCCTCAGACTGAATATCCCGGAAAATCATTTTTCCATCAGGGCGTTCTGAAACGTCGACAATGACCCTGTGATTAACCATTGACCCCACAATATCATCTATAATATCACCCGTCTGGTATATACGAATTGTCCCCTCCTCCCCATCAGCCCTTACTTCGATCCAATCTTTATCTAACTGAAGTCCACGCAATATCCCCACCAATTGTCTGTCTTTTAGCCCTAAACTTGCATCAATAGGCTTCTTCCCTTTTCTTAACGATTCGTTGATTTCCTTACGCGACTCTGGCAACAATATAATAGGGCGCGCCTCAGTATCAGTTGCCGATTTAATCTCCAAGCGCTTAAATGTCTTACCGGTCGGCGCAAGGTTACGAGCTAATTTCAAAAACACTTGCCGATATTCCGGATCAGGAACTATCTTCTCGATAACCTCCTGGCTCTCATCCACAGAAGCATCTACGATTTCCAAAAACTTTTTTGTAATCTCTTCGACGTCGGGTGAAGGTTCAGGAAATAACTCGAGTTGAGTTGGTTTTTGTACGCGTACAGCGAATTGATAACTGCCAGCTGGTGCTTGAATCAACCACGGACGAAACTGTTGTTGGATCTCAGGGCTTGGATGCCCATGTTTACGAAAAGGACGATTAAGAAGCATTTCAATTGTTCTGTAGAAGTAACTCCGAACTTCATCTACTTTCCGATGAATAAGATCAAGTGGCGCTCCGCCAGTAACAATTCCTCCACCGCTAACCGATACAAGTACTTCGCCTGGAAAAAACTTAACACCGTATTGCTGAAAAATTTTTTCATTCCATGAGGTTTGAAGAATTTCTTGGAGCTGAGTAATTGCAAAATCAGGTAATAAATCAGTTGCAAGCCACCCGCAAGCTAAGCGTTCTACCTGCCGTAAATCCCTTGCTTTAAACCAAAGTGAAACTGCACTAACTGCGGTAATTCCAAGTGTGCGTTTCTTGCCTTGTTCTATTTGTTCGAGGGCTAAAGTCTCTTCTTGAGCTGCAAGCTGGAATAGTGATTCAGCCAGAGCAGTGTCACCTTTAGCGATGGCCGCATTTGCTTGGGCCGCGTATGATTCACTTCTTGTATGATGAATTGACCAACTCATAAAATTTCATCTATAAACTGTAGCAGTATCAATTTCACTTTAAAACCAACAACAATTACAAGCGCGGGCAGATTGCTCCTACCCGCTCTCGCCTGCTCCATTTTTATTACTAGGCGTCTCCTGACCTCAGCAGCATCCAAATTTGTTCCAGATACTTCAAGTCGAAAGCATCTCTCAAGGTCTTCAGCTGCCCGGTCATTCGGAGCGAGGTAATAATCCGCACCTGTGAGCCTCTCTGCACGCCTCATAACAAACAGACCCAAAATGAGTTCACTTGTAGCTATCGCACATGCATATGCGCCGTCTCTGGTTGCATCATCGCTATTACCCCATGCCGCGTTAATACGCTCGTCTGCTGGAGTCCACCTGACAATCGCACCCTGCTCCATCGAATCACCTTTCAGCAGAAAGAACTGAGGTGACTCATGGTGACGATCTAAACAGACACGGGCCGCTTCTAGATAGGATTCCGCTAATGCTGATGTGATCCCATAATGGCGATCAGACATGCTTTCTAATGGTAACAGAGGAGTAGTCATAAAGACATACCGCTTACATGTACAGACAATCTAATAACCGATTATTGACAGTATTCCATATTTATTCATTTCTTCTTTAGCTTTTTTCTGTTCTTCATTGAAGCATTCTCGCTATCTTTAGTTAACCTTTTTAATAAATATGGTTCAATTGATTTATCCTTCCTTATTTTTTTAAATAAAACATCGGCGGTTCTTTTTGCGGTTCTGATAAAGTCGCTTATTCCTTCTTTTGTCACAACGTGTACGACGGTAAGCCTTTCGTTAATTGGGTAGTGCCAAGTTATAACGCCCGACGCCACCGTATTCACTACCAAGTCAGTTTCAAGATGAGCCTCGAACAAATTACCGTCCAGAGCTATAACAGGGATGTATATTTCACATAAATCTCTCCCCGCCGAATGCGTATATGGTCTATCAGCAATATGAGAATATAAAGCTTTTGATACCTTTTGCAATGCAGCATATGCCATTGATGGTTTGCCTTTTTCCTCATGAATCTCAACTAAAGTATTTCCAGCATTATGCTTCTTTGAAATTATGGGTAGTCCCATCAACTCCTCATCAAAATTGTATTTCGCTAATAGCTCGTCACCTAATTTATCCCCGTGACAATGGATTAACATATAGTCACCATCCGCTTCGGGGTCAGTCCTGCAGATTACCCAAGGCTTTTCTTTGCTTACCTTGCACTCAATTATAAACCTAATTGAATAACATATTTTCTTGCTAGTCCACTGAAAGTAGGAATGAAGATCGATTTCTCGATATTCTCCACTATCCTTATCGATGAAGTATTCCGCTGATACTATATCAAGACCTTCATCTAAAAATGCTTTTGCTACAAACATTTCGAACGGATAGCCTTGTTTTTCTAACAACTTCTTTACTTTTTCTGCCGATGTAACGTCGGGCTTCATTTATAACCTCAATATAAACAGACGGTAACCATATAATATAAAAACCAACAAAATTATGACGCTAGATTATACATAATTATCGTCTGAAAGCTACTATGATTATAAAATGCAGTAAATAGATACTGGCGGGAAGAACTCAATGACTCTTTTGTCCCAGTATTTTTTGCATTAAGGTGTGTGTCCCTATGTGTTTCCTTTTTTTCAAAATGAGGATTATACGCTTACATTCGATTACAGAGAGGGACGCACAGCTTATTAAGTTGGTCGTGAATCTGGTCAGGACTTAACCCGTCTTGAGCAGTTTAGATGGTTTTAAAAACTCAATCAAATTGCGTTATAAGGCTTTTCTCCAGAACTTTCACACCCCTCTTTCATCACATCAGGTATTTCGAAGTTAAAAACCAGAATTCCCCCTATGGCACTTTTTGTGAATTTTAATGTTAATATAAAGAGGTCTCGATGAGATGCAGTAATCATAGCAGGCAAGGATTCCTGATTTGTAACTGGCCAAGGTGCCGGTAAACTTTTTGAGCATCTTGATACCGTTTCATTATCGTATAAACAAAAAAATAAATTCATATCAAAGGAGGGGGCGATGAAGAGAATCATTATGCTGGCGATGATTTTAGTGATGATGCTTGTAACTATTGGAGGATGTTGCATAGGGAGGGATGCAAATGGCAGAAGTGAAAGATGTGGAAAACATGACGAGGATAGAGGTTACGACAGAAATGCACCTTATGAAAGGGTTGGTGGTCATGACATACGGAACACGATTATGATACCTTGAACTTTTGCACCTGGCCATCATACCATGGCCTGTCACAGGACATTTTTTTGTCAGAAGCCGGGAGTATATGTCCTGAGCGCACTCTTTCACATTCTCAAATTCACAAACTGACCTGCCCCCAGAACATGTACTACATACAGGGTTAGAGTTCTGCCTATTTATTTCCAATTGTAATGCAACATAAAATGGTAAAATAGAAAAATCAAGACTTCAAGAAGTAAGATTGGTCGTGAATCTGATCGGGACTTAACCCATTTTAAACGGTTTAGATGGGTTTAGAGGCGTACTAAAACTGCGGAATAAGGCTTTTCCTCAGAACTTTCACGTTAGCCTCCTTACTGTTTACGTGCCTCCGGCTGCTTTTTCAGCAAGTACTTGTCAAAGAAATTGAGGGTCCTGTTCCAGCTATCCTGCATTACAGAATAATTGTAACCACGAACCCTGTCATACTCATGCCCGGCATCAGGGTATATATGTTTCTCATAAGGAACCTTCTTCTGATCCAGAAGATCAGATAACCTGTCGGCTCCGGCGAAGGGCTGGGTCATATCTTTTGCTCCATGGAGGATCAGAACGGGTGAACTCTTTTCATCAAAGATATCCTCGAATTTGTATCTCATCTTGCTACGATTCTTCCCTACGCCTGAGAGAACACCGTAATAGGAAACGCCCGCTTGAACCTTTCCCTGTGCGGCAAGCACCATGGCCCAATATCCGCCCATCGAGAAACCGACGGCGCCCAATTCGTCCTTGTCTATCTTCGGGTTCTTCTTCAGGTACTCCAGCGCATCCAACAGATCGGCAAGTATCTCTTCTGCATGATCCGTAAGAGCATATCCTCTTGATCCATACGAAATGCCGTGAGCCTCAAAGTAACGAGGAATCAGAGAGGCATAACCCTTCTTGGCGAGCTCCTCGCCATAGCTGGATTCCGCGCCGAATATCCCGCCGCTCGTGTGGAGAATAATGACGGCGGGAAAGGGGCCGTTACCGTCAGGCAGGATGAAATCCGCCTTCATGTTCTTCTCAATGCCCAGATCATTGACAATCACATGTTCTGTTGCATGGGCAAAAGAGGAAAACAAAAGGCAGATACTGAAAAAGGCGATTAATTTTTTGAAAGTGTTCTTCAATGTAGTCTCTCCTTGAGCGGAAGATGTCGCACGCGATGAGGTTCCCACCTAACTGGAGTTGTACAGTATGCAGGAATTATAGGATTATAACTCCCGTCCCAAGGAAAAGTACATAGTTCAATAGCGCGATATAATCCCGCTCGATCTGTAGGATCTACTAAAGACCCAACCCGCAATGGGCGTATCCTTATGGCAATTGATCCTGACGCCGTAGTTTCATATGAATAGATTGCAGATTATTGATACGGAATTTACATTTTTCCATGCAGCGTGTCAAATCTGCACTTAAGTGAGCAAAGAATTATATTTGTAATTAATATTGCATGACCGTACAAATCGCGGGATGTTTGCCTTCAGGAAGTAAATTTGGTCGGGAAACTGATCGGGACTTAACCCGTTTTGATTGGTGTGATTCTCTTTCACATCTTCAGATTATATGTCGCCGGCCACGAAATCAGTCAGGTCTTTTTCTCTCAGTATCCGGCGTTTCCATTTTTGGGTTATAGGAACTAAGTAAGGAAGCAACCTGAGGGAAAAATAGGGCGGCAGAATCGGCAGACCCACCAGATCACCGCAGACCACGAGCAAAAAAAGATCTTCCAAATGACCCTTTTCTTTCTTCATTTCAAGGTCCAATTCATGGCGTGTTAAACCGTAGAGAACTTCCCGCGCCACTTTTTCCCAATGCCTGAAGGCCGATGCAAGATGATCCAGCTTCATATGTCAGCTTTCCTGTGGTCATGACAGGGACAGCCTCACAGGCTTCCCTATATCCGTTGGAGTCGTAATCTTTCTTCTATCAGGGCAGCATTCTGTTATTGTACTGATGTAATGTCAATAGAATTCTATCGCATCTATAGAACATAATCATTACCGCTTATACTCTTGTATATCAGCGAGAAAAAATTCCTGTCTATTCCCAGTCTCTAAATATGAAACCGATTCCGATGCGGTTGATGTTGTGGTTGTAATCGAGCAGGCTCTCGCCATAGCCATTAAAGTACTGAATGTATCCGCTCATCCGCTCCACGAGCGGAAAGCTCCATTCAAGTTGTGTGGCGCCACGATTCGTGTTTGAGTTTAAGTTATTCCGAGCCATTACGCCGAATCTGTTGCCCTTCCAAAAATAATATGCCCAAAGTTCACCGTATCCAAGATAGTTCTCGATATCTGGATTATTATCATTTTCGGCGCTCTCCGGAAACCTGTACCATGTCTTCAGGATCAGGACGAGGTT
>JBEKXK010000123.1:0-10030 GCA_049512055.1 Syntrophales bacterium
CATCGATTCTTACCTCCTTTGTGAAAAAAGTTTCTGACGTTGGTAAATCAACCCGTTCCTTGATGCTGGGAAGATACTCCATATATTTTTGCCTTGTCAAGATAAATCTTTCACTCTTTGAATACCTCTTCCGAGCAGATTGATCAGCAGGAATGGTCTCTACTTTTGCACTATCATGTGATGCGTAGCCCTGTTCGCACTGCAAAGTAAATTACGCGTTATAAGCCCGGAATATGCCCTTCTGAAAGCCACTCAGAAAAATCACATTAATCACAAATTAGTCAATAAATATGGATGATTATAGTGCACGCAAGGGTGTCAATTACCCTGGTGGCACAGTTAATGCTGTGTGATTAGAAGTTTATGGCAAAAATTTGCACGAAGGATTTCAGAAATGGATTTTAATCTCACAAGCGCTCAACAGATGTATGTGGATACAGTTAAAAGATTTGTCAGGTATGGAATTATACCGCAGGTTATGGAGTTGGAAAAAAAGCATACTTTTCCCTGGGAAATAATCCAGAAGGCCTGGAGCCTCGGAATTTTGAATCTGAGCGTCCCTGAATCTGTTAAGGGATTTGAGGTTGACCCCGTTTCTACAGCCCTTATCATCAAAGAACTCTCCTATGGAGATACGGGGATTTCCACATCGGCAATGTGCAATGATCTGGCAAACACGGTTATTGCCCAGCATGGTACGGACGAACAGAAGACCCTTTTCCTAGGTCCCTTTGTCGAGAATCCTATCATGGCCTCTTTCTGCCTGACGGAACCAGGCGCTGGTTCCGACAACTCCGCCATGACGACGTTCATCAAAAAGAGCCCGGATGGGACGTATATCCTCAATGGCAGCAAGTGCTTCATCACCAACGCTTCCTATGCATCACAGTTTACTGTTTTTTGTAAAGTCGGGAAGCCGACTGGTAACTTCATGGCCTGCTTGATCGTTCCCGCCCTGCAGGTGCTTCCCTCCAATTCGGATCCGCATCTCGCCCATGGCAAAGAGATGACTCTCCCCACAGGAGGAAAGATCATCATCGGCAAACCGGAAGACAAGCTGGGACAGCGTTTATCAAATACGGCCGCTGTCACCTTTGAGGACGTAGTTATCAATGACAATCAGATAATCGGTGATCGGAGGCAGGGTTTCAAGTATGTCATCGACGTTCTTGACTATGCGCGCCCCATGGTTGCGGCAATTGGTGTGGGTCTCGCCAAACGGGCATTGGATGTAACTTTGGAATACACGAGAGAGCGCAAGCAATTCGGGCAAAGAATTTGTGATTTGCCGGTTGCAAGAGAGACATTGGTGCAAATGTGGAAAAAGGTCGAACTTGCGGATATGGCGCTCTTGAAAGCTGCTTTCAAGGTTCAGGAAAAAGCGGACGACAGGGGCATGTATGCCTCCCTCGCGAAGAATACAGCCGCGGAGGCGGCTTTGTTCTGCGCCAACGAAGGCCTGCATCTCCACGGCGGATATGGTTTCATGTCAGAATATGAAATTTCGAAGCTGGCAAGGGATGCACACATCATCGACATTTACGAGGGCGTGCGGGAGGTCCAGAACATGATTATCGGAAGGGAGCTTATATGAGCGCACTCTATCTTCACGGTATGGGCCATTTCCACCCGGAGAATGTTATTACCAATAGATTCTTGGAAGAGATGGATATCGGAACGAATGAGACATGGATCATGGAGAGGGTCGGCATTCATACACGCCGCACCGTGCTCCCTTTGGACTATATAAAGAAGACGAAGAATAGAGACCCGAGAGAAGCTTTCGCGGCAGGTCTTTATAATAACGCGCAAACGGGCGCCTCTGCCGCGCGAATGGCCATCGAGCGCGCCGGTCTCAAGAAGGAAGACATCGGGCTTGTCATCTCCGGCAGTTCGGCCGCGGATAATGTTTCACCTGCGGAAGCCTCGACCGTAGCTGCGGAACTGGGAATCGATGTACCCTGCTTCGACGTGAATTCCGCCTGCACCAGTTTTGGTACGCAGGTGCATTTTGTCAGCCTCATGAGGCCCGAGGCGCTACCGCCCTTTGTCCTCCTGGTCAATCCGGAAAATCTCACTCGCTGTGTGGACTATGCCGATCGGAAATCTGCAGTGCTGTTCGGTGACGGCAGTTCCGCGGCGATTGTATCTGCCACGGTGCCGTCGCGCAAATTCTTCACGGCATGCGCTTATGGAACGAAACCGTCAGATTGGGACAAGGTGGGAATACCCCGCATGGGTTACTTCCAGCAGGACGGGAACTCCGTGCAGGGCTTTGCCATTCGCAAGACAACAGATGCTATTCGCATGCTGCAGAAGACCTATGCCCTCAATGGCAATCGCTTCATCTTTATCGGTCATCAGGCCAATATGGGTATGCTGCAAACTGTCTGCGAGCGTTCTCAAATTACGGTAAACAACCATTGGCACAATGTGGAATTTTTTGGCAACACCGGCTGTTCCGGAGCGCCGGCCGTTCTCAGCCAACGCTGGAATGACCTGCGTCCGGGTGATCATGTGGCCATTGCCATTGTCGGGGCGGGATTGTCCTGGGTTCATATGGTGTTACAGGTGGAGCAATAATCATGAAGTATGCTGAATTCAGAGAATGCCAGAGCTTCGGGCTGGAGCAGCTCATCTCTTTTTCCTACGGGACCCTGGTAGATGACCCGCCTGCAAATTTTGAGGCCCGGTTGCCGGCGCCTCCCTTTCTCATGGTAGATCGGGTGCTGTCGTTTAGTTCTGTCGGCAGACAGGGTTCTATTGTAGCAGAACAGGACATCAGACTTGATGCCTGGTATTTTCAGTGCCACATGCCTGGGGACCCGGTTCAGCCGGGTTGCCTCTGCGTTGATGCAGTATGGCAGCTTCTCGGTTTTTACTGTGTCTGGCGCGGCGCCTTAGGCGCCGGCAGGGCCCTCGGTTGCGGTGAGATTACTTTTAGCGGCCAGATTCGCCCGTACAATAAATGCGTCCGCTACGATATTGAAGTGAGGCGCTTCGCTCAGCTGAAAGACTCAGGGGCAAGCATTGCAATTGGAGACGGAAAGGTGTTCGTTGATAATGAACTGATTGCCCACATCAAAGATGCCCGTACCGGTGTTTTCAAAGGGATCATTTATCCCGACTATCCGAAACGGTCTGTAAACTCGATCGGCGGCATCATGAGGAGCGGCTCATGAGCGAGAGACCTGTCGCCATAGTAACGGGCGGTGGAAAAGGAATAGGCGCGGCGTGTTGCCGGGCGCTGTCCGGAGAAGGATTTCTAGTGGGAATTCACTACCGGAGCAGCGAGGAACAGGCAAAAGCTTTGCTCTCTGAGATAGGTGACGGCTTTCTTCTTCCGGCTGATCTGGCACATATCGATCAGGTGGAAGCCCTGGTCAACAAAGTTAAAGAGGAAGCGGGCCGCGTGGATGTCCTTATCAATAATGCCGGACTATCTCTCAATGCCGACATCGTCAGCATGAAGATTGAACAATTCGATGCCCAGCGGGCCTTGATGCGCGGAATATGGTACCTGACCAAACGAATAATCCGCCTCTTCATGCTTCGTCAGAGAGGAGGCCGCATCATCAATATATCTAGTGTCGTGGGACATACCGGCAATGCCGGCCAGATCCCTTACACCATGGAAAAGGCAGCCCTCGATGCCTTTACGAAGTCCCTGTCGAAAGAATTGGCGGGAAGGAATATCCTCGTCAATTCCGTTGCCCCGGGATTCATTGAGACAGAGATGACACATAATCTCCCCGAAGAGGTGCAGAAGAGGATCCTCGACAATATTACCCTGGGCCGCATAGGACGCCCCGAGGAGGTGGCCGAGGTGGCGGCCTTTCTCGCAACAAGGGGTTCCTATATATCGGGAAGTGTCATCCATGTGAATGGTGGGCTTTATGGCGGCTGATCGGGAAACAATGATAAGGATTCTAAATAGTGTTCCCCAGGAGTATCCCTTTCGCTTTATCGACGATATATTGGAACTGGATGATGAACACATTGTAGGCACTTACCGCTTTCGTGAGGATGAGTATTTTTATAAGGGACACTTCCCCGGCAAACCGATCACCCCGGGTGTCATTCTCATTGAAGCCATGGCACAGACGGGGGTTGTTGCCTTCGGCCTTTATCTTCACACGAGGCAGACGCATACAACAGTGGAGGATGCAAAAAAGTTGACTACATTATTTACCCTTGCCGAAGGGGTAGAGTTCACGGGGGTAGTGCATCCCGGTGAGCGCGTGATCGTTAAAGGTCACAAAGTCTATTTCCGCATGGGAAATCTGAAAATGAAGGTTTCCATGGAAAGAGAAAATGGCGAGACTGTAAGTTTCGGTATACTTGCCGGGAGGGGAGTGCCTTCCCAGGCCGCGTAATGTTTTTGATGGAGGTTCATATTAGTTGAAAAGAAGAGTCGTCATAACAGGGATGGGAATAGCAGCCCCCAATGCCCATGGCTTGGTTAATTTTGAAGATGCCCTGCGGAAAGGCCGCTCCGGCATCCGGTTTTTTCCTGAACTTAAGGAATTGAACTTTTCCTGCCAGGTAGGCGCTGCCCCCCAGGACTTTGAAAATATCCGCAAGGGTTATTTTAATGAAGATACACTGATGTCAATGAACGAAAACATCGGATACGCCGCTGTTTCTGCCGTAGACGCATGGACCGACGCAGGTTTCAAGATGCCTGACATTCACGATGATACTGTGGACTGGGATACAGGCGTGATTGTCGGCTCCGGAATCGGCGGCATGGATACAATTACAACCATTCTCGTGCCCATGGTCTCGCAAGGGAAAGTGCGCCGCATGGGAAGCCGGATAGTAGAGCAGGTCATGAATAGCGGCACAAGCGCAAGTATCGCGGGCCTCTTGGCCCTGGGAAACCAGGTGACTTCAAATTCATCCGCCTGCAGCACCGGGAATGAAGCGATTGTTGAAGGGATGTGGAGAATACGGAACGGTCTTGCAAAAAGGATTTTGGCGGGTGGTTCCGAAGGCCAATCCCCTTTTATCTGGGCCGGATTCGAGGCCATGCGCGTCATCTGCAAGAAATTCAATGATCACCCGGAGGCTGCTTCACGGCCGATGAGCGCCACGGCATGCGGTTTTGTCCCCGGGTCGGGCGCCGGAATTCTGGTGCTTGAAGATCTGGAATCCGCCCTGGAACGCGGAGCCAGGATTTATGTTGAAGTTCTCGGAGGCGCTGTCAATTGCGGGGGGCATCGCATGGGAGGCTCCATAACCGCACCGAATCCCGAGGGCGTCAAACGATGCATCAAGGCCGCCATATCTGACGCCTGTATTGTGCCGGCTGATATAGACGCGATTAACGGCCACTTAACGGCAACCTTTGCCGACCCTTATGAAGTGAAGAACTGGTCGGCAGCCCTCGAACGCGGTGCCGCTAATTTTCCCTACATCAATTCCACAAAATCTATGGTGGGGCATTGTCTGGGTGCAGCGGGCGCCATAGAGAGCGTTGCCGTCGTACTGCAGTTATACAAGGGTTTCCTCCATCCTTCCGTCAATTGTGAGGATATACACCCTGATATTGCGGAATTTGGAGATAAGGTGCCGCAGAAATGCATGGACTATCCTGAATTAAATATTATCGCCAAAGCTGGTTTCGGCTTCGGCGATGTTAACAGCTGTCTCATCTTTAAGAAATGGAATAATAATCAAAGGAGCTATTAAGAAATGGACGAACAGACAATCTTTAACAAAATGATCGATATCCTCAGGGGCTACACAAAGGATCCGAGCTTGCTGGACAAGGCGACGAAGGATACCCACATTCTGAACGACCTGAAGGTCAATTCCGCCAGGCTCGTAGATGTCATTATAAAGTGTGAAGACACATTCGGCATCACCGTCGAAGATGACGAGGCCGATAAGATCGGGACAGTCGGAGACGCCGTGGATATCATCAAAAGCAAATTAGGATAAGGTCAGTTATGAAGAAGAAGTTGATGCTCCAGGGCCCTCTGCTGATTCAATACATGCTCGGTCGGATTGCCATCTTTGTTATCGCCCCGCTTTATTTTTCAGTCATCTGGCTCATGGGCTACAGGGTGAGGAATGTACTGAAGATCAGGCGGGAGTGCTCCCGTCATCTCAGGAATTACGAAGGGCCGTGGATCATCTGCGCGAATCACCTCACAATGATCGATTCCCTAATCATTACATATGCGGCATTTTCCTTCACGCGTAATTTACTGCATTACCGTGAGCTGCCGTGGAATTTACCGGAGAGAAACAATTTCCAGCGGAATATCGTCATGGCAGTCGTGTGCTACCTGGCTAAGTGCGTCCCCATTAACAGGGGCGGCAATCGTGGAGAGATGAAAAAAACCCTTGATAAATGCACATCCCTTCTCGAATGGAAACAGCCATTACTGATTTTTCCTGAAGGAGGGCGCTCCCGAACCGGCCGCGTGAATACCGAGAGTTTTTCCTATGGTGTGGGCCGGTTCATAAAGGATTTTGAAAACTGCAAGGTGATGTGTATCTATCTGCGAGGTGATAGCCAGCATTCTTACGGTTTCATTCCCAGATTTCGCGAGCGTTTTACGGTGAATGTGGAAGTCCTCCAGCCCGAACTGACGCAAGAAAACGGACTCCGGGCTCAGCGCCACTATGCAGAGCAGATCATCAAACACATGGCACAAATGGAGAAAGATTATTTTGATTCGCATCGGCAACGATATTGTGGATCTGAGCGATCCACACAATATGGGGAAGAGTCGGAATACGCGATTCGTTAACCGCGTCTTCACACCCCGTGAACAAGAATTAATATCCCGTGCTGAAAACCAGGACGCCGTCTTGTGGGCGCTCTGGGCCGGCAAGGAGACGGCATACAAGCTTGTCAAGAAGTATGAGCCTTCTGCCACTTCCGTCCCCAGGTTATATGAAGTGAGTCTGGATTGCGCGGAAGAATCAGTTCGACTTTCTTTTGGAAGCGATAACCTTACAGGATTCGTTGATACGCCATATGGCAGAATAGAGATCAAGGTTTTCATAACTTCCGACTATGTCCATTGCATCGGAACTACGTCAGCATCCGATGAGATGGATGCACTCGTTTGGCATGTGGACCGCATCAGCCCTGATTCACAGGCTTCGCCTGATTACGAATCTATACTTGTGCGTAAAGCCCTTAAGCTCCGCCTCTCAAAATATTATGATGAATCTCCGGAAAATATCGAAATCAGGCGGGTGAAGAGTTCCTATGGTCTGGGACCGCCACTCGTCTGCATAAACGGCGAGCCCGCGGCGATTGACGTCAGTCTCAGTCATGACGGTCTCTTTGCAGCCTATGCCTTTGCCGCAAACGCGTGAGTCCTACGCTGTCTTCCCTTTCAGAAATTTATCTTCTATGAGATCGGCAATGCCCCGGATGTCATCGATATCCAGGCAGGGTACTCCCCTGTCAACGGGCTCGTCACTCACAATGGCCAAAAGATTATCTTCTC
This sequence comes from Syntrophales bacterium, assembly GCA_049512055.1. Classification (GTDB taxonomy): domain Bacteria; phylum Desulfobacterota; class Syntrophia; order Syntrophales; family UBA2185; genus Fen-1135. The sequence goes on from JBEKXK010000123.1 coordinate 7,476, forward strand.
GTGAGCAGAGGGGACTGTGCTTCATTTCCGCTCGGACCACTTCAATTTTTGGATGAGGATTTACTTTAAAACCTTCGGAAAGGATGACGTCTACGTCCCGTATGTAGCCATCCCTCAATTCCGACAATTCATAGTCTTTGCTCACATCTTCAATAACGGCAATCCGATGGGGTGATGCAATGACCGTAAGGCGTGCACCCGCCTTTTTATGGCGCCAGCTGTCTTTGCCCTCATGGTCTATGTCGAACCCATGGACGTTGTGTTTGATCGTAGCCACCCGATATCCCCTTCGCCTCAGCTCCGGTATCAGTTTTTCGATCAACGTCGTCTTCCCGGTATTCGATCGACCGACTATAGATATTATGGGTATCAAGTGTTTTTCCCCTTCGTATCGAACAACCGCCGTTCGGCAAGAACGACGGATGTTTCGATCTGACGTTCCGGTATTGACCAGTATTGTTTCAGCAGGCGATCCTTCTCTTCCGGAGAGACCAGACAAAATCCATGTGCCTCATAGAAACGAACCGCCCATACGGCAGCTGCCCAGGTGCCGATCAGGATCGGACGCGTCGTTTTCTTCCGGAGTCCCGACAGCAGCCTGCCGCCAATGCCCTGGCGTCGCCTCACCGTGCGCACGTAGGCATGTCTCATCAACGTTACATCCCCTATATCCTGCATACCCATGACTCCCAGAAGTTCCCCGTTCTCTATATAACCCCAGAATGTTACTCCTTCACCGATTTCATGCCGGAGTTCATCTTTCGACATATAGGGTTCCTTCCATCTATCAGTGGGAATGATACCTCTGTATGCCTGTGCAGCGTCGTTAATAATTTCATAGATAATTTCGAAATCCCCTTCTTCGCAGGGACGGATCTCAGGAACTCTCATCGTTCGGCGTCCTTCTTGTCAGGAAACATCAGGAATGTCGCAGTGCAGCGAAGCACGTCTTTGCCATTTTCATCCTTGACCAGACAATCGCCGATAATTAAGGTGCGTCCTTTCTTAAAGATGCTTGCCTCGGCAATCAGTTCACCTTTTATAACCGGAGCCAGGAAATTACATTTCAATTCAACGGTCGTAATTCCGCAAGCAGGTTCCAGGACCGTCATGGCGGCATGCGCAATAGCTTCATCGGCCAGGGCCACGATAAGCCCACCCTGCAAGAAGCCGCCCACCTGCAGGTACTCCGGGCGGAAAGGCATCCGGAAACGCGCATATCCTTCACGCACTTCTTCCAGGGTTATTTCAAAATAATCGAGATAGGGGTTCAGGCCCTTTTCGCCCGCTTGAAACCGCCGGAGGTAAGTCGAGAAATCAGGCATAGTCTAATCCTTTGTCGATAACGCTCATTTCTAACAGCTCCTATTTAACCCTCCTGCTCCTTTATTTCAAATAGAAAGATGAATCTGTATGACTGCATTATTACTTAACGAGAAGATTTACGAACCGGAGATAGGGGCGCATCACCGGTGTCCCGCCTCCTTCGGAGATGATCTGCATGACTTTCCCGGTATCCCGGACTACGGCGCCTCCCAGGTGATGGACAGGTGTTCCCTGAAAAATTTCGGGCAGAAGAGGTGTCGAGGGGCCGAGGATGGCTACATGCCTTGGATTACCCAAGCCATTCAGAACTTCTTCCAGGGTGTCGTTGAGGATAGTCGTTGCCGTAATAATAGCTACAGTGCATTCCTTCAATATCCTATCACTATCCCTTTTATCGAGGACGGCCAGGCGGGCGGGATTTCGTTCAATGACGGTGAGCTTCGCTCCCGTTGCTTCGATCTTCCGAACCATCGGTGTGAAGAGACCGACCATGGCCACATGATCTTCAGGCATTAATCCCATGATCGAGAGGGAGTCTCTTTCATCTTCACCGAATTCTGTATGAAGAACGGCATTCGCAGTAGCAAGTCCTAAGGCTTTTTCCAGGGGCTCCCGTCCTTCTATGAGGTTGGTGAGGAGAGAAGCTGTCTTTGATCCAGCCAACATTCCGGCATCCGGAAATACGGAACAGCCCGACGGCAGGTCGTGGAGCAACATGGCCGCCAGCCCCATGCGCCCATCGTCCAACCGTACCCCCACATAGCCGAGGCCGATGCGAACCTCTTCGACCACGGTTTTTTCCCCTCTGTGAATCACATCATCAAAGAGACGGCGGGCTATTTCACCTGTGGGAAGCATGGTGCTCACGTCGAATAATGGGTGAATCGTTTGCCCGATGCAAATTCCTCACCCTCTTTTTTTACGTCGGTTTTTACCGGTTTTTTGTCCGCGGAAATTTTTTCATCGCGTGCATCTCTTCCCTTTGTCCTCTTCTTTTTCTTGTGAGACGCATGCGTCTCTTCTTGTGAGCTACTCCAGGTATCTATTAAACCGGCCAGTTCTCCTAAATTGGTTAACTCCTCAACCCAGACCTCGGTAAACCGCGACCTCAAGGCGGGTGACAGCAGGTTTCGTGATTGATGCACGGAAGGGGGATTCATCGACAGGAATATCCTGAAATTGGGATGGGCGTGACACACGTTTTCCTCTGCATCAATGACGTAGCCAAA
>JBEKXK010000124.1:0-9966 GCA_049512055.1 Syntrophales bacterium
TCGGCGTGCTCCGGGGCCATGCAGCGCTTCTGAGCTCGATCGATGTCGGCGAATTGAATTTTACGAAAGACGGCAAAAAAACATACTACGCCGTTAATACCGGCTATACCGAAGTCACGACAGGCAAGGTTACGATCCTCGTGGAAACTGCGGAAAGGGCAGACTTGATCGACAAAGAGCGGGCAAAAAAGGCAAAAGAAACTGCGGAAGCAAAAATGTCAAAGCTATCCAAGGAAGACGTGGAATACGAAATGATCAGGGCGGCCCTGACCAGGGCCATTACAAGGATCGGCGTAGCCGATAAGCACACTTAGAGCAGAAGCAAAGACAAATGAAAAAAGCCGGGAGTTGAGTTTGAACTCCTGGCTTTTTTGTTCCTATAATACCTGCGCTATGCTTTTTTCCCCACAACACAGATATCCGCTATCTCGAATTCGCGTGTACCCCCAGGCGTCTTAACGCTGACTTCGTCACCCGCAGTTTTCCCGATCAGCGCCTTTCCTATAGGTGAGGTCACGGAAATCTTGTTCTCTTTGAGATCTGACTCGAAGGGACCTACAAGCTGATAGGTTATGCGGCTTCCCGTATTCGTGTCTTCCAGAGTGACAATCGATCCAAAAACGATCTTGTCCGTTGTTAAGCCATCGAGGCTCACAACATATGACGTGGCAAGATTATTTTCGAGCTCCGCAATCCTGCCCTGCAAAAAAGACTGCCTTTCCTTGGCTGCGGCAAATTCCGCATTCTCCGTTATATCTCCATGCGCCCTGGCTACTTCGATATCCCGGATATTTTCGGGCAGCGAAACCGTCCTTATATATTCCAGTTCCTTCTTCAATTTTTCATATCCCGCTTTTGTAATAGGTATTTTTGCCATATATTCTCCCTGATCCTTTGCGCGCATGTATGCGCCATGATCATAAACGATAAAAACAGAAGTTGACTTCTATTAGAGAAATAGACCGCTGTCAAGGAAGATTTGCCATGCCCTGTGTGGGGGTCGGGGGGTCTTGCTATGTTCCCGCAAGTATGCTAGAAGGAACATTCTCCAAATAGATGTAGAAATCCACAGGCAAATAACATACCCATGATTGATAGCTATAACAGAGAGATTAATTATCTCAGAGTTTCCATCACCGACAGGTGCAACCTTCGCTGCAGCTATTGCATGCCCAAGGAAGGCGTTTCCCTCATGGGACATGACGACATCCTGAGATACGAAGAAATACTGCGGATCGTCCGCATAGCAGCAGGCATAGGCATCAGCAAAGTCAGGATCACGGGAGGCGAGCCCCTGGTCAGGCGCGGCGCCTGCGATTTTATCGCTTCGCTCTCGTCCACGGAAGGTCTCAACGACATAAGCCTTACAACAAATGGAACCCTGCTCGCGACCTTTGCGGAGAAACTTTTTGCCGCGGGCGTAAGAAGGATCAACATCAGTCTTGACTCCCTCAATACCGAAAAGTACGCCCAGATTACGAGGGGCGGAGACCTCAGCGCCGTGCTCGCAGGAATCGCTGCGGTTTACAGGATCGGTTTCTCGCCTATCAAGATCAATATTGTGGCAATGAAGGGATTTAACGAAGACGAGATAATGGATTTCGCCGAACTTAGCCTTCGCAAACCTTACCAGGTCAGGTTCATCGAGCTCATGGATATGGGCCGCACTGCCCTCGATCATGGCAGCCGCTATCTCTCCAACATTGTTATCAGGGAATTAATAGGCAGGCATTACCTTCTCGAACGCGCCAACGGCATAAGGACCAAAATGGACGGCCCCGCAGAGATGTACAGGATCGCAGGCGGCGCCGGAGAAATCGGTTTTATTAGCCCTTTGAGTCAGCAGTTCTGCGATTCATGCAACCGCCTGAGGCTCACTGCAAACGGCCACCTCCGCGCGTGCCTGCTCTCAGACGAAGATGTCGATCTTAGGGGCCCGCTGCGCAGTGGCTGCAGCGATGCGGATCTGTCAGAGCTCATCAAGCAGGCCATTGCGAAAAAACCCATTCAACATGCCCTTGCCTGTGATGAAGGCCACCATATAAAGAAGTGTATGAAAGACATGTCTTCCATAGGCGGTTGACATGTAATGAAAGACACCCGCGCAAGAGAATAGAGCCTGCCCCCGACATTATCGTGTCTCCCAGTCAATATCCCCGTCATCGTAAGTCCGCGCCAGGATTTCCCGGGCCTTTGAGAGATCGCTCGCGGGAACTAGGATATCCACTTTACCGAGACCATCGATCGTTATCGCGTAGATCGCTCCTACTGCTTCGTATTTCAATTTTGCGGGTATGCCTTCCGTCGTGAGTCTCCCCAAAACAATATTGGCATTCGTCATTCCCGAAGCCGTACAGGCCACTTCCCATTGTTCCTCGTCCATAGAACCGTTCCTCACTCCCCCGCAATGATCAGATGCATAATTCTTGACCCGTGTACTGAGAACATATTATTTTTATTACAAAAAATACGATCGAGACGGCCGTCACTTATCTTATACCATATCCGTCTCCTGCAAAAAAGCCTCATTTCAGGGATTGATCGTAAAAATACTATATATTGTGGTCAAAAATTTTAGGATACATTTAGTTGTATTTTTTCTTTACAAGGACTATTTCTTCTGTTAGTATTCCATAAATCCGATGAGGGTTGGCTTAATTGACCCCGGTCGGGTGGACGGTTGGAAGAGTTTTCGTTGTAATCTCAACAGGAAAGAAGAAAATGAGGCTTAAGAGACTTGAGATAGCCGGCTTCAAATCCTTCCGGGATAAGGTCGTTCTCGATTTTGCGAAAGGGATCTCCGCAGTCGTCGGTCCCAACGGGTGCGGGAAGAGCAATATCGTCGATGCAATCCGCTGGGCGATGGGTGAACAGCGTATCAAGACCCTGCGCGGGAAAAAGATGGATGACGTCATCTTCCACGGCGCTGAGAACGCGGCCCCCATCGGCATGAGCGAAGTATCGATGATCCTGGACAGCAACGGGCGGCAATTCCCCGGGGAATATGCGGAATGCAGTGAGGTCATGATTTCGCGGCGGCTCTTCAGAGACGGCGAAAGCGAATACACCATCAACAAGGTGCCCTGCCGGCTCATCGATGTCCGAGACTTCCTCATGGGCATGGGGCTGGGCGTCAGAACCTACTCCCTCGTTGAGCAGAACAGCGTCGCCAGTCTGGTTGAAGCAAAGCCCGAAGATAGAAGACAGTTTATCGAAGACGCTGCGGGTATATCGAAATATAAGGTCAGAAAAGAATCGGCGATCCGGAAGATGGAGGCGACAAAGCAGAACATACTCCGCTTGAATGATATCATCAGAGAAGTAAAATCCCAGCTCAATGCCGTATCACGTCAGGCCAAAAGGGCGGAGCAATACAAGGCGCTCAAGAAGGAAGTGAAAGAGGCGGAACTGGTTTTGGCCCTCCACACGTACACGGATCTATCCGGCCAGAAGGAAACCCTCGGGCAAACACGCGACTCCCTTAACAAGCGGGATATGGAATTAACGACCAGCCTGAAAGACCTCGAAGCCTCAATCGAAAGCTTGAAGGCAGAGGTGCTGGAAAACGAAGCCTCCGTTTCCGAGCACCAGGAAAAACTCTACGACATCAGAAACTCGATAAACATAAAGGAACAGGGGATCGAACATCTCAAGGGCAGGATAAAAGACATCGCCTCACAGAAACAGAAGAACACAGCCGAGCTGGAGATGCTCCGTACCAGAAGTAAGAACCTGGCCGACGAGATGGAAACCCTCGCCGTAATGGCAGACGAATCCGATGTGGAAATTGAGAACGTAAGAAACAATGTCCTCCAGAACCAGGCGAGCCTTGAAGAACTCAAGACGGCGGCGAAATCGCTGCAAGCGGAACTTGAGGAAAAGAAGATCGAGTTTTTCGAAATGGCCACGGAAAAGGCGAAAGCGAAAAACACCCTCGCCAGCCTCGGGAAGGGCATCGAAGATATCCGGAAGAGAAAAGAGAGGGACGTTAGGGAAGCAGACGAAAACAGGGAGAGGCTTGCGGGAACCCGCCGGAATCTTGATTCCCTGATTGACGCCCTAAATACTGATGAGGGCACGCTGGAAAATCTCACGGATAGCGCGGGCATGACCTCCGATGAACTCGAACGGGCGAAGAATAATCTGCAACAGATCGACGAGCGCATCTCGGAGATGAAGGATGAAACGGGCATGAAATCGTCGCGCCTTACCTCCTTGAGAGAGTTGCAGGAAAGCTACGCCTGGTGTTCTGACGGCACGAAGTCGATAATGCAGGCGAAAAAGGTGGCAAGCCCCCACATGCTGCCCGGCGAGACCTGCCTGGGGCTCGTTGCGGACGTTCTGGATGTGCCCCGTGAATATGAAACGGCTGTTGAATCTGTCCTGGGGGAAAAGCTTCAGTACATGGTGGTCAGAAGTCAGAGAGACGGCATGCTGGCTATCGACTACCTGAAGAGCTCTTCTTCAGGAAGGGGAACCTTCGTCCCCCTCGAAGTCAGAAATCACAATTACGGCTCTGCGGCGGAGTATCTCAAGGATGCGGTGAGACTCATCGACGTAGTCAATGTTCATCAGGGCTTCGAGAAAATTGCCGACTACCTCTTGGGAGATGTCCTCTTGATACCAAACCTCAACAGCGGCGTTTCCCTCTGGGAACGAAACGGTTTCATGGGCACCTTCGTTACTTCGGAAGGTGACATCATAAACCCGCAGGGCGTGCTGACGGGGGGAAGCAAGACGAACGGCGAGAAGAGCCTGCTTAAAACCAAGCGGGAGATCGCCGAACTGGAAGAAGAGGTGGATGAGTTAAATATCTCGCTTGCGGCGGACACCGAAAAGAAGAAGGACGCGGCATCTCTCATCCAGCAATGGGAAGAGGAGCTGATCCAGTTGAGGTCGGAAATCCGCGATCTCGAGCTCCTGGTCAACGGGAAGCAGAAAGACGTCGAGAGATTCGAAGCGGAGATCAGAGGGATCGAGCAGAGGATAAAAGTCCTCGATTTCAATTGTGAGAATCATCAAGCGGAAGAAGCGGCCGCCATGGAAGAATGCGCCGCCATAGAAAAGCGCATCATATCCTCCGAGGCCAAGGAAGAAACGATGAACACCGCGATGTCCACCCTCCAGGAAAAGCTGGAAGCCCTGAAGGCGAAGGTGGAAGAGCGGGAAGAGTATCTCACGCGGGAGAAAATTCAACTCGCGTCTCTCGAAGAGAAGAGAAACGCCGACCTCAAGACCATAGAGAGGCTGGAGACCGACAAGGCGGACACCTCCCGTGAAATAGATGTCAGGACCGAGGAGCTTGGGCAGAGTGACCGGGAGATTGAAGATGTGACCGGGCAAATCTCAACCGAACAGGGTCTGCTCGAACACCTGTACTCGGATCATGAGAGCGTCGAAGGCACACTCACGGAAATGAGGGCCTCACAGCAGGAGCGGGAAGCACTGTTGAGAAACAGGGAGACGGACCTCAGAGAAGTCAAGAAGACCCATGACCAGGTCGTAAAGGAAACGAATGAACTGGAGATAGCATACCGCGAACTCACCTTCCAGTCAGACAGCTTACGCCAAGGCATTCAGGAGAAATACTACGTCGATCTCCAAACTCTCGTTCCCGAATTTCAGCGGCTCGATGAACCGTTTCTCGAAGAACTGACTGCCAAGCTGAATAAGGACAGGCAGTTTGTGGAAAACTTCGGCGAAGTGAATCTGCTGGCGCTGAGCGAATTTGAAGAGCTGAAAGGGCGCTACGAATTCCTCACGAGCCAGGTCGGTGATTTGAACTCCTCGCTCGATTCACTCCAGGCAACCATTACGAAAATAAACGTCGAATCGCGAAAGCGTTTCGCAGAGACCTTTGAAGCAGTCAACGGGTGTTTCAAGGAAATATTTGCGAGGATTTTCCCGGGCGGCAAAGGTGAACTGAAGCTGACGGATGCCGAAGACATACTGGAGACAGGCGTGGACATCGATATCGTCATTCCCGGAAAACGCGCGCAGAGTGTCAGCCTGCTGTCTGGCGGGGAAAAATCGCTTGCCGCCATAGCCCTGATTTTCGCCATTCTCATGTACCGGCCTGTTCCCTTCCTGGTCCTGGATGAGGTGGACGCCGCACTTGACGATGCGAATATAAACCTGTTTAACAACCTCGTTAAGGACATCTCATCAAACTCCCAGATAATCATGGTTACCCATAACAAGAAGACCATGGAGGTCGCGGAATATCTGTTCGGCATCACGATGCAGAAGCAGGGCATTTCCACCATGGTCTCCGTAGCCTTGAACTGATTCTTACGTTTGCCATTCCATCCTTTACATCTCTCAACAAAAATGGTTATAAATTGATTACGTCCTTTCTTCACGCCCTTTGTAAAGAGGGAAATGAGGGACTTCTTAGAATTCTAAAAACGGATGGATGAATGGCAGGCGATACCGAAAGCAAAGGTTTTTTGGAAAGACTGAAGGCAGGCCTTGCCCGGACAAGAAACGCCTTCATTAAGAATATCGATGAAATCTTTATGGGAGAAAGGGTCATCAGCCAGAAGCTCTTTGACGAGCTCGAGGAAACCCTTATCATGGCTGATGTCGGCCCTACTTTTACATACGAGCTCATCGAAAAAATGAAAGATCAGGCCAAGAGAAACGAACTCGGAGACGCGGAGATCCTCAGGAAGGTCCTGCGTGATACGATCACCGACACGCTGAAAAAAAATGAAGCGCCCCTTCAAATTCCCATGAATGAACTCTTTACCATCATGGTGGTGGGCGTAAACGGCACAGGCAAGACTACAACGATAGGAAAACTGGCAAGCGCTCTGAAAAAAGACGGGACGGCCGTAATGCTCGTCGCGGCCGACACCTTCAGGGCTGCCGCAATAGAACAGCTTGAGGTCTGGAGCCAGAGGGTGGATGCGCCGCTCATAAAGCAGAAGACCGGCGCCGATCCTTCCGCTGTAGTCTTCGATGCCATTGTCGCGGCGAAGGCCCGGAAAGCCGATGCCGTTATCATCGACACCGCAGGCAGGCTTCACACCAAGGTCAATCTGATGGAAGAGCTCAAGAAGATGAAGCGCATTATAGAGAGGGAGCTGCCGAGCGCCCCGCATGAGATTCTCCTTGTCCTTGATGCCACGACGGGCCAGAATGCCGTGGTCCAGGCGAAGATGTTCAATGACGAAATCGGTGTGACGGGAATTATATTGACCAAACTGGACGGCACGGCGAAGGGCGGCGTGATCATCAGGATTGCCAGGGAGCTCAGCATTCCCATTCGGTATATCGGTATCGGAGAAAGGCTCGACGATCTGAAACCCTTCAAGAGCGCGGAATTCGTGGACGCCCTCTTCGAACAGGACGCCCGGTAAACCGTCTTCGCAGGACTAAAGTCCTGCACTACATTTATTGTGTTTATGTAGTGCAGACCTTCAGGTCTGCTATGTCGGAGAGACTTAGACTAAAAAAATTTCTGTATGGGAAAAATATTTGCCATAGGAGACATCCACGGCTGCATCTCCCAGCTTGACAAGCTTGTGGCACAGCTCCATATCGACGCCGGGGAAGACTCCCTCGTCTTCGTCGGTGATTATATCGACCGCGGCCATGATTCAAAAGGGGTCATCGATGCTATCCTCAATATCAGGAAAGACATCAGGAACGTCGTCTGCCTATCGGGCAATCACGAAGATATGTTTCTCAATTACTGCCTTGACCGCAGGGATGAAGACCTCTACATGTCCAACGGGGGCATGTACACATTGACGTCGTATGGCTTTTCCCGGGAAGGCACGGAAGAATTGATCCTGCCGGAAAGCCATAAAGAGTTCTTCAATAGCCTCCGCACGTATTATGAAACTGACGATTATATATTCGTCCATGCCGGTCTAAGACCCGGCATTCCCCTGGTTCACCAGGACCGCGAGGACCTTCTGTGGATACGGTTCGAGTTTATCAACTCACCATATGATTTTGGCAAGACCGTCGTTTACGGACACACGCCGATCTCCCTGAATAAGCCTCTTATCGACAAAAATAAGATCTGCATCGATACAGGCGCTGTCTACGGAGGCAAGCTGACGTGCATTGAACTGCCGGAGATGAAAATATATCAGGCATGATTATCATGAAAATTATCGAATGCGTCCCCAATATCAGTGAAGGCTGCGACAGGAAAAAGATAGACAGCATCGCGGCGGCTCTCTCTGCAGTCGCGAGTGTTAAACTAATCAATGTATGCGTCGATGCTGATCATAATCGGACAGTCCTTACCTTCATCGGAGAACCGGAAGACGTTTTGAAAGGCGCCGCCGCCGCCTGCGAGAAGGCCCTCGATCTCATCGACATGCGCAAACACAAAGGCGTGCACCCCCGGATCGGCGCCGTCGACGTGGTTCCCTTCGTCCCTTTGAAAGGCGCGACGATGAAAGATGCCGTTGACCTCGCGCACCGGTTCGGACGTCTTTTAGGAGAAAAGCGCAAGATCCCCGTTTACTTTTACGGCGAGGCCGCACTTGATCCCAAGAGAAGAGAATTATCCGACGTGAGAAGAGGCGAATACGAGGCTTTGAAGACGCGGTTTGACGATCCCTTGTGGATGCCGGACGCGGGCCCGGCCCGCTTCGCTCCGCGGAGCGGTGCAGTCGCATGCGGGGCGCGAGAGCCACTCATCGCCTACAACATCAATCTTGCCACGGACAATCTCCAAGTGGCAAAAGACATCGCCTGTTCCATCAGGCAATCAAGCGGCGGGCTGCAATATGTGAAGGCTATCGGCGTTCCCCTTGCGAGCAGGAATATCGTCCAGGTATCGATGAACCTCACCAATTATAAAGTGACTCCACCGCGGAAAGTTTTTGACGTTGTAAAAGAGAAGGCCGCCGCGCGCGGCGTTTCCGTCCTGGAGTCGGAGCTGGTCGGCCTCATCCCCGAAGAGGCGCTCGAAGGTATCTCCGCCGAGTATCTACAGCTATCGAATTTCTGCGCCGAATGCATCATTGAGACCTACCTATAGTCGCCGTATATCCGTTATTCTTTTCGCCCCCTTTGACAAAGGGGGGCGGGGGGATTTATTCCAGGATGCAAAATCCCCCTGTCTCCCCCTTTACGAAAGGGGGAAATGTGGTGCAGCAATCCCCCCGCCTCCCACAATACAACGATTGACACTTTTGCCGGAATTATGTTAAAGCCCTTCATCCGAAAGTCAACCAGTGCCCCCGTAGCTCAGGCGGATAGAGCGACGGATTCCTAATCCGTGTGCCGCGTGTTCGAGTCACGCCGGGGGCACCAATAAATACAATATGTTGTAGGATGGTATCCATTACTAAAAATATTCTTAGCTCCCCTATAGATCCCCAATATTTCATTTCAATAGACTCATGACCCATATGTATTATCGTATCGCGTTAAGTGGAGATGATTTATTTCTGGGTGTGTGAACTTCAGGAAGAACGAGACAAAAGGATAGTATTTGTTATACCTACTTATCAGTACATGACTGTATCGTTGAGAGTCATTGATTACGGTTCGTACTGTTGAATATGCCACTATCTATTTTCTATCCAATTCTTTCCTCACGGCAAGCCCCAGTTTCTCTAAGATATAGGGCTTTCTCACATATGAACCAGCTCCGAGCTCCTGTGTCTTCCTGACCCGCTCAGTTATGGCAAAACCACTCACGATAATCGCCTTCTGTTGCGGACGGATATCAAGGATGCTCCGGTAAGTATCAAGTCCGTCCATGCCGGGATCCATGATCATGTCGAGGATGAGCAAGTCGACCGGCTGTTTTTTCACAAACTTTACTGCCTCTTCGCCGCTGGCAACAGAACTCACCTTGTATCCAAGACCCTCCAGCATGGCTGATGCCAAAAGGCGTTGACCTTCCACATCATCCACAACCAGAATGTGTTCACCACGGCCCAGGTATGTACTCTGAGGGACAACCTCTTCAATCTTGGTTAGATCTTCTCT
>JBEKXK010000125.1:0-9814 GCA_049512055.1 Syntrophales bacterium
ATAGATTATTATCTGGAGGCACGAAGCCACGATTTAATGCAATGTGGAAAACGTATTATTTTTTTCCAGGGCTCATAGAGGTTTTGTCTGAATCCTAAAACAGGCTTTGGGCAACAGGCCCTGAAGGTCTGCACTACGTCTTCTACAAGAAATCCCCTGTGGCCCCCTTTGTCACAGGGGGCGTCAAAAAAACACATCTTTTTGTCGCAATGACATTAACACTGGATTCCCGATCAAGTCGGGAATGACGTGATGAGAGGTCTGCACTACTCTTCTAAATCGGAATGACAGAGACTCTGGATTCCCGCCGGCGCGGGAATGACAAGGGAGGGGCCTTCTTTACCTTGACTTTCGAAACGCCTTTGGTATTATTCGGCAAAATCTGAGGGTTATGGCCATGAATGAACGAATGAAAAAGATGTTTTTCGTGTCGCCTTTGAAAATAACGGTCCTCGTGATTTTTATCGCCCTGATCATGTTTTTTATCGATGCACCCTTTCTCCGTTTTATGGAACTGAAGGCACTTGATTTGCGGATGGTCTCCAAGGGAAAACTCCCGGCAGGTGGAGAAACGGTCATCGCCGCAATCGATGAAAAGAGTTTGGGCGAATTAGGACGATGGCCATGGCCCAGGACAACCGTTGCCAGGCTTGTCGATAAACTGAAGGGATACGGGGCGAAGGCAGTAGGCTTCGATATTGTTTTTTCGGAACCAGATCAAAATTCCAGCCTCGGTGCTATTGTCGATCTTACAAATGAGGTCAAGAGAATCGGGATTAAAGACAAGAGGGTGCAGGGGCTACTCAACAAGAAAAAGCTGGTGGCCGATACCGATGCGGCCCTGGCTAAGACGATCAAACGTGCAAAGAATGTGACCCTCGGTTATTTCTTTCTCAAATCCAGCAAGGAAGCGGAACATCTGAGCGAAAAAGATATTGAGGCGGCGGGAGAGAATATCGCCAACTCCAGGTACCAGATGATACAGGGCGAAACGAGCCCTGACGTGTCGGCTTTAGTCAATGTTACAGCTTATTCAGCGGTAACAAATCTTAAACTGCTCTCCGACGCCGCCGAAAACAGCGGCTACTTCAATGCCTTCCCGGACAGTGATGGAACCATCAGATGGTCCCCCCTGGTCATGAGATTCCAGGATAATTACTATTTACCCTTGTCTATGTCCCTGCTTGTCCAGTATCTGGACTGGCCGATGGTTACGTTGAATATGGCTAAGTTCGGCATCGAGGGAATCAAGATAGGCGACATCAACATTCCCACTAGCGAAACCGGGAGGATGCTGATTAATTATCTGGGTCCCGGAAAGACATTCCCTCACTACTCGATTTCCGACATAATTAAAGGCCGCCTTTCGCCTGATACTTTCAAGGATAAAATCGTGATCGTCGGCGCCACTGCCATAGGCATCTACGATCTCCGCGTGACGCCATACAGCAGCGTCTATCCCGGCGTGGAGATACACGCAACGGCAATAGATAATATCCTGCACGGTAATTTTCTCCATCGCTCGTCGGGGACATCACTCCTCGATATCTGTGCAATCGTATTCTTCGGTCTTCTCATAGGCATTGCCGTTCCGAGGGTTAAGGCGGTTCAAGGGATGGTTCTAAGCCTGGTTGTCCTCATAGCCTTCGTCCTCATAAACACATTTATTTTTTCCCGCTACAATCTCTGGCTGAATATTATTTATCCGGCTCTCACGATGATAGTGATTTATCTCGGTATCACTGTTTACAGGTACATTACCGAAGAGAGAGAAAAAAAGAAAATACGGGGCGCCTTCCAGTATTACCTCACGGCTTCCGTCATTAACGAGATGCTGAAAGACCCTTCAAAGCTTAAGCTGGGCGGCGACAAGAAAGACCTCACAGTGCTTTTCTCCGATATCAGGGGATTTACGACTATATCAGAGAAGCTGACGCCGGAAGACCTCGTGCGCCTGTTAAATGAGTATCTGACGGAAATGACCAATTTGGTTTTCAAATACGACGGCCTTCTCGATAAATACATGGGCGATGCCATCATGGCCGTATTCGGCGCTCCGCTCGATCAGCCGGATCACGCGGTCCGTGCATGCAGAACGGCCCTCGACATGATGGAAGAATTGAAAAAACTTCAAAAGAAATGGACTGACGAAGGCAGACCCGCTTTCGACATCGGCATAGGCATCAACAGCGGCGACATGGTAGTCGGCAACATGGGTTCGGATATGCGATTTGACTATACCGTCATGGGCGACATGGTGAATTTAGGTTCCAGGCTGGAAGGAATCAATAAGGAGTATGGCACCAATATCGTCATCAGCGAATACACATATGCAGTCGTCAAGGATGCCCTTTTCTGCCGGGAACTGGACTCGGTCCGGGTCAAAGGCAAGAAACTTCCTGTAAAGATCTATGAACTCTTAGGCGAGAAGAAGGACGCCGAAAAGTGGGAACAAGCCGTCAGCCTTTTTGAAGAGGGACTGTCAAAATACAAGCAGGCCTTGTGGGATGAGGCAATCGCCGCTTTCCGGAAGGTCCTGGAAGTGAGGCCGGATGATGCACCCGCGAAACTGTATATGGGCAGATGTGAGGAACTTAAAAAGAACCCGCCTGAAGGTCCATGGGACGGCGTATTCACGATGACGAGAAAATGATTTCCTAAAAGGGCATTCATCTCGGGGGAATAAATGCCCTTGAAAAATCCCCCTTAATCCCCCTTTAGAAAAGGGGGACGTAATAAAGATGTAGTGCAGACCTTCAGGTCTGCTGGTACCGCGGAAGGGACAAGATTTCTCGTTTCACTCGAAATGACAAAATGGAGTCATAGCAGGACTAAAGTCCTTTGAAAAATCCCCCTTAATCCCCCTTTAGAAAAGGGGGACTTGCGAAGCAAAGGGGGATTATTTTATGGTTGATAATGACGCTAAAAGAAGATCAGAAATATAGAAGCTGGGTAGAGGTCGACCTCGACAATTTCACCAAGAACTGGAATGAGATGAAGCGACTGGTCGGCCCGGACGTAAGAATTCTTCAGGTAGTCAAGGCGGATGCGTACGGTCACGGCGCTATTGAAATATCCAACGTCGCCCTGAAGAACGGCGCCGCGCTTCTCGGCATTGCCAATGCAGACGAAGGCGTGCAGCTGCGCGTCAGCGATATCACATCCCCCATCCTGATCCTGAGCCCCTCCACCGGCTCTGAAATTGACGAGATCATTAAATACAATCTGATGCCGTCTGTATCGGATATCAGCTTCGCCCGGGAACTTCAGAAAAAAAGCAAGAAGGCGGATATAAGGACACCTATCCACATAGAGGTCGACACAGGCATGGGGCGAGGCGGAACGATCCATCACGAGGCCTTCAAGATGATCGAAGAAGTCCTCGGATTTCCCAATATCGCAATCGAGGGCATATTCACGCACCTGTCGTCCAGTGAAACTATGGATGCATATAACACAATGCAGTGGAAACTCTTTAAAGAGATTCTCGACAAACTGGAGAAACACCAGATCCGGATTCCCGTCAAGCATATGGCAAACAGTGGCGCCATCCTCAATTACCCCATGTTTCACCTGGATATGGTGCGGCCCGGCCTCATGTCTTATGGCATCTATCCCGGACCGGAAACGAAACCGAAGGCAGATCTGGCGCCCGTCATGAGCTTTAAGACTCGGGTAGTCCTCGTCAAGGAATTCCCCAAAGGATACAGCATCGGATATGGCCGGTCTTATATAACGGGTAAGCCGACAAAGATAGCGACCATACCGGTCGGATACGGCGATGGATACGGGCGCATCCTCTCCAATCAAAGCGAAGCGCTTGTCGGAGGGGAGCGTGCCCCTATTGTCGGGAATATTTCCATGGACATGTGCACCATCGATGTGAGCCACATAGATAATTGCCGGATCGGTGATGAGGTGGTCCTGATGGGCGGCCAGGGCCATGAATATATATCTGCGGATGAGATCGCGGGGAAAGTGCAGACCATCAGTTATGAAATTTTATGCGCCTTAGGCAAACGGGCGCCACGGGTTTTCCTGCACAAGGGAATAACTAATTCCGTAGAGCCCCGGCTCAGAAGAATTTTCATTCCCGAAGAAGAAAAGTCGATCGCCAGGATCGACGGCATCATTCGCCACTGCTTCCAGGCAAGGGCCCACGATGAAGAACTCGGAGATGCCATATATTACGAAATGTTTGAGACCCTCTTCGGGAAAGATGACCGTCAACTGGAGCTCCGGACCAATTTCAAGTATGATATTTCTGTAAATGAGTTTTCCAAGGAAGAGAGGTTGTCAGACAATAGAGCGGCAGAGTACTTCAAGGTTACGACTCATGTTGAATATATGAAGGCTATAAAGAATCCTTTCTTCATGATAGGCTGCGCTCTGAACGATGAACAATTGGCTTCTTTCTTCAACGACAAGAAATGCGAGTACAGGTGGCTCCTAAGCAGGGGGGATGAACCGGTAACGGAGAAGGATTTCAAAGTCGCCGGGGTGCGCATAGACAATGAAGACGTGCCCATCATCAGGACGGAAAATACCGAGCGAGGTTATGAGGTCTGGTGCGGCGATGACAAGCTCAAAAACAAGCTGAATAAGCTGGCGAAGGTGGAGATCGAGATTGTCACGAAGAAATCGAAAAGCAGCAATACCTTCTCCGTCTATATTGTCTACCCCACCAGGGGCCTTGACATTTCGTTCAATTATGAGGGAGTAAAATTCAAATATGTAAAAGAGGTGAGCTTCTTTGCAGGGAAGCAACCGTATCCGGAGGTCATCCGGAAACAGGGAAAATCCATCAGGCTTCGCATCAGCGGCGATGAATGGATCTTCCCCAATAGCGGTGTCTCTTTCTTCTGGGATTATTGATTATATGAGCAAGCTAAGAGTGGGCATCATATCGGGCGGCATGTCCTCGGAGCGGGAAGTTTCGCTAAACAGCGGCAGGAATGTCTATGATAATCTGGACACTGAACTCTACGAGGGCAAACCAATATTCATGGATGGACATGGAAGCCTGTGGATGATTACGTGGCAGCTCGTTTCCCAAAACACCACCGTTGACATATCGGAACGTCTGGAACAGGAGGCGCGCAGGATACCATACGAGGACCTGAAAAAAGAGATCGACTTTGCCTTCATATCACTCCACGGAAAGTATGGAGACGACGGATGCATCCAGGGTCTTCTGGAGCTCCTGGGGATACCGTACACAGGCCCCGGAATACTGGCATCGGCAATGGGCATGGACAAACATATGCAGCAGATACTCCTGAAGGCTGAAGGATTGAGCGTCCCCGACAGTATCGTCATCCACGAACGGGAATGGATGGAAAATAAAAAAGACGTGAAAAGGAGAATCACGAAACATTTTGCATTCCCTGTTTTTACGAAACCCACCAGGGAAGGTTCGAGCGTCGGCGTTACAGGCGTCAAAGATGAAGCTTCCCTCGAGAAGGGGATCGAAGACGCCCTGAAATATGATAATGCAATATTGGTTGAGGAATATCTTCAGGGGATTGAATTTTCGTGCATCGTTCTGGAAGAGGACGGCGTTGCCCGGCCGCTCGACCTCACGGAGATTTACCCGCAAAGCGAATATTATACCTACGACGACAAGTATATGCCAGGGAGGTGCAGGAAATTTACCCCGCCCAAGAATATCCCCTCCGATGTTGTAGAAAAGATCAAAGCGGAAGTCCTCAAGGCTTACCATGCATTGGGGTTTAGATCATACGGACGCATCGATGGCTTTCTGGCAAAAGACGGACGGATACTCATCACGGACCCCAATTCCTCATCCGGCATGGCGCCTTCATCTTTCTTCTTTGAACAGGCTGCCGCTATGGGGATGCTTCCCACAATGGTCATATCAAAGCTGATAGAGAACGCAGCCAAAATCCACCAGGAAAAGAAAGGGCCGCTGTAACGCCGGTGATATGTTCATCCTCTTGCAAAAGCTCCGGGAAATGACTTTACAAAAAAACAATTTGTCTCTATAGTTCGCAGTACTGTTGCGACTCAGAAATTGAAAAAAATTTTAGTGCAAGCATACTGAAAGACAACGAGGTGCTTACCATGAAGAAAAGAGCTTTGTCCGTTCTGTGTGCATTGGCCGCCTTTTTTCTGATTGCCGGTCTTGCGACGCCGGCCTTCGCCCTTGAATTCGGAGTGAGGGGCTACTACTGGTACCCTGACTTGAAATCGGATTTGAGATTGGATGCAAACGGCGCTCAGGGCACCGAGTTTGACCTCAAGGATACCTTTGACATCTCCAATAAGGGGGTCCCATCGGTTGAGGTCTTTGCGGGCTACGGGAGACATCACTTCAGTTTCATGTATACCGAAGTCGGCTACTCGGGAACAGGCAACGTTACGTCCCCCATAAACTTCGGAGGCAAGTCATACACAGGGTCTGTCTTTGGAGATTTCAACTTCCGGATGATCGATGCCGATTACATGTATGATGTAATAAGCCTGAAGAACATCCTCGCAGGTTTTGCCATAGGGGCAATCGGCAAAGTCAAGTATATTGAAGGCCAGGCAAAATTGATGAATGCCGCAAACGGGGAGACAACGCAGACATTTCGGCTCCCGATTCCCATGGTCGGGATCGGCGCAAATCTGGGAATCCTTGCCAATATCCTGGAAGCAAGGGCTAAAGTGACCGGTATGGGATACTCGGGAAACTACGTTTACGAGGGTCTGGCTGACATAGGTATCACCCCTTTTCCCTTCATAGATATTCGCGGCGGATACAGGATACTAAAGTTCAAGGTTGACAGCATCAGTGATGTCACGACGGACACGACGTTTCAAGGACCCTACGTAGCGCTGACAATCGGTTGGTAATAATGGGAGAAAAGCAGTTGACACCGGAAAGCAGCACAGGGAGCGGTAAACTCAAGGTCGGGATTGTCATGGGCGGAGTGTCTTCCGAAAGAGAGGTCTCTCTCGAGAGCGGCAGAAATATCTATAATAAGATTGATCGTAAGAAATACGAGCCCATCGCTATATTCATGGACAGCAAGGCGGCCTTCTGGGAGATACCGATAAAGCTCCTGATGCGAAACAGCACCAAAGACATCGAGGAGGATCTGTCGGAGGAAGCGCAACATATTCCCTATGAGATGCTGAAGTCCCGGTTGGATTTCATCTACATCGGCCTGCACGGCAAGTACGGCGAAGACGGATGCCTGCAGGGCCTGCTCGAGCTTCTCAACATCCCCTATACCGGCTCAGGGGTATTGGGTTCCGCTTTAGGGATGGATAAATATGTGTGCAGAAAGATCCTGGCCGCAAGCGGAATCGATGTGCCGAAGACATTGCCTGTCTTCAAGCTTCAATGGCAATCCGAAAAGAATAAGAAAATCCTTGACGCTATTGAAAAAGAGATCCGGTTCCCCTGCGTCGTAAAGCCGACGCGCGAGGGATGCAGCACGGCCGTGAAGAAGGTGGTTTCGAAAGAAGGCATAGCCTCTGCGGTCGAAGAAGCATTCCATTGGGATAACACGGCATTGGTGGAGGAATTCATCGACGGCATGGAGGTGACGTGCGGCGTCATCGAGGATGATCGGCCCTTGGCGCTCACTCCCTCAGAAACCATTCCTACGGATGCCGTCCTTTCCCTGGAAGATAAATTTCTGTATGGTCAGGGTGAAAATAAAACGCCGGCCAGAGTCCCGGACAATATACTGCAGAAGATTAAGGACGTTGCCGTTGAGACCTTCTCTGCCCTTGACCTCCGAGGCTATGCGAGAATCGATATGTTCGTGAGGAAGGACGGAATAGTCGCTGTCCTCGAACCGAATACCCTCCCCGGGATGACACCCTCCACCGTTCTTTTCCATCAGGCGGCGGCCTCCGGAATTACGCAGACAGAATTCATTGACCGGGTGATCGTCGCATCACGGAAGGCCCATGAAAGGAAGAAAGGGCCGCTATAATCGGCTGATAACTGATAGAAACTATTTAGCAAACGGACAAGATGCCTTGAATATCTGAAGACTTCCACACCAAGTTCCAAATCAGGGAAAATACCCCTCACAAAAACATTGACAGAACCTGGTAGATGACTATATTAGGATCGATTTTGGATGGTTAATTGACTAAGCAGATGGTGTTGCGATGCATTTCAATCCGGCACAAAGGTCACTTGCAAATAATGTGTTTCAAAGGGCGGAAAACATCGCGGGACAGTATTTCCGTCTTGACCGCGAAGAGATGAAGAAATACCGGTACGATGTAAAGACCCTCGCTCATCTTGAAAAACACGAAGTGAGAGACGGCGCATTTGCCCATTTATGCAGGTACCATTTCAATAAAGATCAAGACGGGGACAGATCGGATGATTCTTATTTTTACAGGGTCTGTCTTCAGGATAACCAGATTCTCGACGCCGTTGAGAGGGGCCATTCCTTCATCAGATTGAACCCCTTGCTGTTGTATATAGCCGCACACGAGCTTGTGCATATCATACGGTTCGAGGCGAGAGAGATTGATTTCGATGCATCGCGGGAAGAGAAAGAGCGGGAAGAAGATAAAGTCCATACCATAACGAGGGATTTGCTTCAGTCCTCTCTCTCTCCTGATCTCAGACTAATTTTTGATTGCTTCAGCAATCGTTACAAAATAGGAGATATTTTCAATTGACAGATTATTCGTTGGTGGAGGAGTTGTATGCCGATTTATGAATATAAGTGCAGGAAGTGCGGAAAGCAGTATGAGCTCTTTCAGCACATGACCGATCCCGTCGCTAAGACGTGCAAGTTCTGTAAAGGTCCTGTCAGCAAACTGATTTCTATGTCAACGTTCCATTTGAAGGGTTCGGGTTGGTACGTTACCGACTACGGCGGAAAGAAGGCGCCTGCAAGTGAGCCGAAAAAAATTGAGGCGGGAAAATCCGAAACAACAGATACCGTAAAGACGGAATCGACCGCAAAAACGAGCACGGAGGATTAAGAAACTTCCAAGAACTTCCTCAAAAAAGAAGGCGGCTTCCAAAATGGATGCCGCCTTTTTTTCAGACCTTGGCTCCCCAGCAAGGATGAAAATGGGCAATGGACGGAAATGCTCATTTTGTGCTGAACTGGTTTATTGACAACAGTAGAGTAGAGAGCTGGCGTAGTGGCCAAATGGTTCTATCTCCAGCTCCCCCTCGTCAAACCGTACGTTCAGTTTTCCCGAATACGGCTTTCCAATCATCTTCTTCCAGAGGCTTTCGCTTTCACTTGGCCTTCCAGTATAGCTTCCACCGGAGTTCCTGGAATCTTTGGAGTTGATAGCGTTACCGCAATCTCCTTTCCTTTTCTCCTTTAGAAGCATGATGAAGGTATTGCCCCTTTCCTCTCTCAAGGTTATGCTGTCCTTGAGATACAAGCGGTACTATGAGCAACTCCGACTCCCTTGCCGACCCAGTGAAACTTCGTTTCCTTATATCCACCAGTTGCCGCTCTCGCAGCATCGACAAGGGTCTCCCGCGTTCATTCTCGTATGGCTGCCCCTGCGTGTCACCCCTGTTACCACGGAAGTCCATCTATCGGTTCTGGCAGTTATCGTCAGGATAGATGCGCCGGTCTTCCCCTGTGTAGGAGAGGGTCGACAACTCCATTGTGATTTTCGAGGCTACATCCGGGTTCGCTCGCGCTGCGACCCGCAGGTTTGCTGGACTCCCTATAGGAGCCTTTGTCAGGAAACTTAATGCTTCAGGTTACCCTTAACACCTCCCTCCAGCTACGTGGGCGAACTACCAAACTCCCACGGTCGGACTTTAACCGACAAGTCATACGTTTTACACGGCATACCCTAC
>JBEKXK010000126.1:0-10438 GCA_049512055.1 Syntrophales bacterium
AGCGAAAGCCTCTGGAAGAAGATGACTGGAAAGCCGTATTCGGGAAAACTGAACGTACGGTTTGACGAGGGGGAGCTGGAGATAGAACCATTTGGCGACTACGCCAGCTCTCTACTCTACTGTTGTCGAGAAGGTCTACGGAATTTCAACGCAGCTTTCATACTTGCTGCATCCCTATTCATCGCTGTTGTTTGATTCTAAGGCCAATGTGTGTTAATATCTCACCTGCATCAAAGGCCTTCATATCTTCTTCAGGCTTCTTCCCGTGCTTGAGTTTAATTAGTACTGTTGCACCGGGAGCATCCATTGCATTGAAGGAAGACTGGAGCCTGGTTTTGAAGGCCTGGACGTCGGCCGCCGGCTCCGCGTGCAACTGGTCCGCACGGATGATGTGGAGCGCGGATATATCGACTTTAAGAAAGTCGTGTAAGGAAAGGCATTTCCACCGAAGGAGACTCAAGCTGTGGAGAACCTCGGCACACTTGCCCTAATCGGGATCTTCTCCGGCGGAGCCATCGCCACGTGGATCGCCGGTGTCTATCTCTCGCGGACGACTGACGCCCTCGACTTCCGATGGAAGCTCGGGGATGCACTCGGGGGGATGATCTTGTTATCGGTGGCCGGCAGCCTGCCTGAGGCGGCCATCACGATGTCCGCCGCCGCGCAACACAACCTTCCGCTGGCCGCCGGCAATCTCATAGGTGGCATCGCGATGCAGACGATGGTTCTCGCCGTCTGTGACATGTTTGTGAAGGGTAAAAAACCGCTCAGCTACCTGGTAGGCAGCCTGATGCCGGTGCTGGAGGCATCTCTCGTCATGGCCATTGTCGCCATCGTTTTCATGGGCGCAATGCTGCCGCCGGCAGTTGCGGTCTTCGGAGTGAGCCCCGCCTCGATTTTGATCATAATGGTATGGGTGTTCGGTATCGCCATGCTGAACAAAGTGCGGAACGCCCCGGCGTGGAAGATCACGATGCAGGGAAGCAAGCCTGGACGTCCACACCGTCGCATCCCGCATCCCACGGTCCACCATCCATACGAAAAGTGGAGCACGACCCGCATATTCCTGTTGTTCGTGATCGCATCGATTGTGACTCTGGCCGCCGGTGTGGCGCTCGCAATAAGCAGCGCCGCTCTCTCGGACCGGTTCCACATAAGCGGCGTCGTGTTCGGTGCGACCATTCTTGCCGCGGCCAGTGCCCTGCCCGAGATCAGTACCGGCATCGCGGCGGTGCGCCTCGGCGATCATCAGTTGGTGATGAGTGACGTATTCGGCGGCAATGCGTTCCAGATATGCCTGTTCGTGCTGGCTGACATTGTGGCCGGCACACCCGCCTTGCCGCAATCGGGCGTCGAGAACGGCTGGCTGGCAGCAGTCGGGATCGTGCTGACGACACTCTATGCGTCATCGGTTGTCGTGCGTCCCACAAAACGCTATTTACGACTGGGACTCGACTCGGTGGTCGCTATACTTGCGTTCGTTGTCGGCATTGCGGGATTGATTTTGATCACGCATTAAAGTTGGTCGATTCTGGTCGTGCCTCCCGAACAATAGCACTCATTGCTCGATAACGACTCAAGGAGGATGGCGTTGCTCTTGCAATGTGGCGTCATGTTTCTACGACCCCCGGACGCGCAGGAAAGACGTGAAGCAGGGGAGGCCGTTTAATACTACGATGCCGGTCAATCAATAAATAATAGAGGAGGGGATTTGCATATGTCGGGCAAGAAAGATTTCACCGCCGGGGAAGCCAAAGCTATTGGGGAAAAACTGGGAATCGACTGGAGCAAATTCGATGTGGAACAATTCCACATGGGCGTGAACGTGGAGCTGGAACACGGCCGGCGTAGTCCGGAGACCAACGTCACCAATGACGATCCGCTGACTACCGGCAAGATCGCCCTAGCCCATCTGAATGAATTCCCGGACTATTATACCCGCTTGCACAAGATGGAGAAGGAAGCCGACTTCTTCTGGAAAAAATAGTCCTGCACCTGTTTATCCTATCGGGCTTGATTATTTGGCAGGGATTGTCTCCCTATTATCATTACTCCAGCACAATGATCAAAAATCCAAGAAGCATCAGAGTCGTGCCTACCAGTCTTTCTTTGAAACCGGTTTCCTTAAAAAGAAAATGACCGTAGATCACACCGACCAGGAGACTCAACCTACAGACAGCTACCGTGTAGGCCACATTGGCGAGGCTAATGGCAACGGTATAGAAGATCACAGTTACGGCTGCGAAGAATCCGGGTAGAAAAGATATTTTCAAAGACTCTTTGCAGATGCGGCCATATGAATGGATTTTGCCGACCTTGAAAATGACTGGGCTGAGCACAATGAAAAATGCCAGATTGTATGTAACCCCGAAAAAGAGCGCAGATGAATGGTTAATTGCATGTTTGCCAAAAGTGTTGGTGAATCCATAAAGGATGGCGACGATGATCATAAAGACGGAACCTTTTTCTTTCCCGATAGCCTTAAACGGTTCCAGAAATCCTTTGCCGATTTCCTTGAGATTCAGGGTATAGCTTCCGAGAGCAATCATCAGTATGCCGATGCCGCCCCGGAAAGACACCAATTCTCCCAACATAATGTAAGGTATAATAATCAGACATACAGGTGTTAAAGACAGAAACGGCACCGTGAGGCTGAGGGGGGATATTTTAATTGCCTTCACGTAAAGGATATATGCAATTACTTCAAAAGGCAGTGCGGAGAGGAACGCTTTATAAAAATCTCCATCCAGCGCCGGGACGGGAATAAAGAAGAGGCACGGCGAGAGAAGCAGGACAACAACCAGTTGGCGTAGCCATGCGATTGTGTATTCATCATGAAGCTGTAAAGCCTTCTTTGTGAGGGCATCACTCGTTCCACCAGTGAGGGCGGCAATCAACGCCAGCAGTATCCATGCATTTTCCATGTTGCATCATTTATCTGAATCCGGCAGCGAGCGCAACCCCTTAGCTTGCGGCGGGGTAAGCGAGCGAATGGGGAACATTATTTCTCCTTCAGGTTAGAGCGTGTTATCATTCCCGCTTCCCCCTTCGTCATTCCCGACTCGATCGGGAATCCAGTGTTATTGTCCTTCCTTCCCGCCTCCTTTAACAAAGGTGGCCACAGGGGATTTTAGGTGAGTGAATATTTCTACGTTGTCATTGCGAGCGCACGTAGTCCTGTC
This sequence comes from Syntrophales bacterium, assembly GCA_049512055.1. Taxonomy (GTDB): domain Bacteria; phylum Desulfobacterota; class Syntrophia; order Syntrophales; family UBA2185; genus Fen-1135. The sequence goes on from JBEKXK010000126.1 coordinate 3,183, forward strand.
CATACAATATTTCAATCGGTACTAATCAAAAAAACCGTCCAAAAATCAGAAATAAGAGTAGCATTGGCGTAATAAAATCGTATCTGCTATGATATCTGGGAATTCACCATCATTTTATTAAAAAGCGAGGTGAAATGTGAAACGATTCGAACTGACCGAAGATCTGCTCACGGGTGTTGAGGACATTGATGAACAACACCGAAACTTACTTGAACTTGGAAATAGAGTTATTAACCCTTCTGCATACAAGACAGATGGAGCGATCTTTGAAGACGCACTCAAGTTTCTTGCCGACTATGTGATCTACCACTTCGCTGCGGAAGAGTATGTGATGATAGAAGCTAATTTCCCGAACTATGAGCATCATCGCCAATGGCATGAGCGTTTCAAGCAAGAGGTCTCCGACTTTGTTAATCGAGCACAAACGGAAGGAATGTCCAAAGATCTCAAGCTAAAGGTCTCCTTTGCTATCGAAGATTGGTTGCTGGAGCACATCCGAATTACGGACGGCAGTCTCGCCAAATTTCTTCAACAACAGAAAGGCGGTACGCCCATGCATCTTCCCAGCTTACGCGCCCTAAAGGATATGGGTAAACTTCCAGCAGAACTTAATGAGCTATCTGTGTCGGCAAAGTAGACTGAATAAATAGACATAGCGTCAAAAATATTTACTTTCCGGCATGAAGATATCTCGATATGTGGACATCTTGGAGATTCAAGAAATCAAATGTACTGTGAACGGGAATACGTAATCTAAAGGGAGGAATCATGTATCCGAAAATATCGGTGAATCTTGGGAACCTTGTTCTTTCCCTTTCGGATGCCCTGGATCTGGCATTTTCTTCGCTGGCCATGCACCAGCAGCGCACGGCTTTCATCGTGTGGGAGTTGGGAAAACGGGCAAAGCTGGAGGGAAAAAGGATCGAGAACGTTTTCATCGCCGGGTTGCTTCACGACATCGGAGCATTGTCAATCGAAGAGAAGAAATCCCTTCACGATTGCGAGACCACTGAAGTGGAGCAGCACTCCATCCGAGGACAGAATCTTTTCAAATCCAACCCATGGCTTGCGCCATGCGCGGACCTGGTCCGATACCACCACCGGGACTGGGTTATGTGGGAAGAGCCGCGAGACACTCCCCAAGTGTTCGACGCGCAATTGCTCTTTCTCGCGGACTACTTGGAACGTCAGGTCGACCGAAACACATATATCCTGCACCAGAGCGAGTCGCTCTGCAGCCGGCTGAAGGAGCTTGCAGGCAAACAGATCAGCAGCGAGATAGTCGACCTGTTCCTTGAGTTATCCCGCCGGGAAGAATTTTGGCTCGACCTCACATCTCCCCGCCTATACTCATTGCTTCTAAACAACGGTCCTTTTCAGACAATCGAGGTCGACATCAACAGCATTGTGATCTTTGCCCAGCTGCTCAGCATGATAGTCGATTTCAAATCACCATTTACTGTTACTCATTCATCAGGCGTTGCCCGGTGTTCCATGCTCCTCGCCGAGATAGTAGGTATGTCCGAATCCGAGGTAAAACTAATGGAAGTGGCAGGGCTGCTCCACGATCTCGGCAAGATGGTCGTCCCCAACGCGATCTTGGAAAAACCTGCGGACCTGACACATGCGGAAATGGCTGTGATGAAACAGCACAGTTACTGCACCTTCTCCATCCTCAGCACCATCGCAGGACTTCAGATGATCGCAGAATGGGCCGCTTATCACCATGAGAGGCTGGATGGTAAGGGGTATCCGTTCAGGCGAGAGGCCCATGAAATTAACCTCGGAGCGCGTATTATGGCTGTTTCCGACGTATTTACAGCGCTGGCCGAGAACCGCCCGTATCGCGATGGCATGGAGACAGCACGCATTAAGACTATCCTTCAACAGCAGGCCGCTCATGGCATCCAAGACCCCCGCATCGTGAAACTCTTGTTGGAAAACTTTGAGGAGGTCCGCAAGGCTGTAACGGAGAGACAGGAACAGGCTCTATATTACTATCAGACCGAGGTTGCTGTGTCATAGCTTCCTGAAATCCTCAAAATGTAATATATGCGTTGATGTGAAGATTCTTATTGGCAATCCTCAATCTGTGATCAAACAAAAAAGGCAGAGTCAATTGACCCTGCCTTCCTTTTCAAAGTTATATACTAATTTTACAATTTGAACTTTCTCCTGAGTCCCGCCAAACCTACCAATCCGAGTCCAAGCAGCAGCATGGTGGTGGGTTCGGGAACACCGGTAAAAGAGCCGCCAGTGACTTGATAAAGGGGATCAGGAATTGCAATACCGGCAGACAGAGAAAGTGTTCCCACTTGGGCCAAAGAAAAAAGAGGGTCAAAAGGAAAATTACTATATAAAGGGTTGTTATAGTCCCAAGGCGTAAAAACACTCGGAAAGGGTACGATCATGTTATTTGGGTCTTTAGGGACTATTGCATATACTGGTAGGTTGGTGAAACTGAACGTGTCGGGTAGGGTGGGATCCCCGGTGAACACCCCACTGGTGTTTTCTAAAGTGGGCGGTAAAATATCCGGATTTATGACCGCAGGGAATGGGTTGCCTCCGTTTATTCCTGGAATAGTGAGGGCTACATCAGCGGTAAATATCCCGCCTGTAGTTGCAGTGGCTGGGGAGAAGAAGATTTTCTCCAATACCACACCTGGCCAACCATTTGTTCCCCAATTACAATCGTTTGACACAATGCTGACGTCGCCTGAAATGTTTATGTTTCCTAAACCGTAATAGAGATAAGCCGGTTGTCCCGACGGGGGGGCATCCACGTCAAAAAACCCATTTATTGAAGCGGTGCCCTGAAACGGGAAAAAGCTCACTAAGAGAAACGCAAGTGCAAGAATCTGTACTGTCCTTTTCATGATAGTAGACTCCTCTCTTAAAAGTTACCCGATCTTGTTTTTGATATTCGTAGACCCGTTTATTTATAATTTACACCATGTGGTGAAATACGCAAAAAATATACCAGCTATGTAACTCATTTATTTTACAAGAATTATATATTTTAATGGTTTTGTGAAATGATAATTTTGTAAAATAATCCGACAGATTTAATGATCTTAGTAGAAAAATGGCAGCGTAATGTCAGGGGAAAACGTATATCTTATAATGAGTTACAATATATGTTTCTAAATATGTAAAATATTTCGACACTTTTACTATTTCTCTACCAAACGCATATGCGGAGGCAGATATTGAGGCAATTTTTTTATTAAATATTGTTCACTAATGATTTCAAATAGTAAGCATTGTATTTATGAAATTTATATTGTAGTATTTTATAAGGCTGGTGCACAAGTATATATCCGCCAATATGTTGCCGCATAATTTCTAATCTGGATTGTGAGGTCATGTCATGGGTCACGACGATTGTGCAGAAACATGGACACTTGACGATGGGTCGAAGCTAACGCTGCGCCATATCGCGCCTGCCGATGCCGCTATAGAGCAGGCGTTCGTACATGGACTTTCACGTCAGTCAAGCTACCTCCGTTTTCATGGGACGATCAAAGACCTCAGCAAGAAAGATTTAGAGAAGTATACGAATCCTGATTCGCGAAACGCGGTCGCACTGATTGTCGTGCACAGTGGAGAAACGGGTGAAGAAGAAATCGGAGTGGCACGATACTCGATCGATCCTGATGGCGCAAGTGGTGAATTTGCGATTGTCGTTGCTGACGCTTGGCAAAAGCGCGGCATCGGGACGAGACTGATGAATGCATTGATAAGGCACCTTAAGGCCAGTGGGGTAAAACGAATCTCCGGCTCCGTACTCAAAAGCAACGCGGCCATGCGCAAGTTTGCCAAGCAGATGGACTTTGCAGAAACTGATATCCCTGACGATCCGTCAATCCTGTTGGTCACAAAACATCTGACGGATTAGCAGGCTTCTCTATAGAATCCACTCTCAATACAATTCTGACGATGATCAAAATGGGGCGCTGCCTTTAATATATCTATGATTAGCTGTCATTCCCGCTCCCCCCTTGTCATTCCCGCGCAGGCGGGAATCCAGCAACCCTTGTCATTCCCGCGCAGGCGGGAATCCAGAGTTATCGTCATTCCGGCGAACCGCCGCCCTTCACATACAGCGGGCGCTGCAAAAGGCGAACGGCACCGTGCACGGGCCGGGCGGTGCGGCCGCTATTCTCGGCATAAACCCGAGCACACTAAGAAGCAAGATGAAGAAGCTGGGAATTCACTACGGGAGGAAACGTGGTTGACAGAATATACTAAGTACATCATTTTATTATTAAGGTCATTTCGAGCGCACGCGAGAAATCCTTCCCTCTTCTAAAACAGCATCAAGATTTCTCAGTCGCTGCGCTCCTTCGAAATGACATGAATAGTTTCTCATTCCCGACTTGATCGGGAATCCAGACAATTGTCATTCCGGCGATCGTTGGAGGAAAATGTACAAGAAAGACGAGAGAAAAGAGATGGCTGAAAAAAGACGTGTGCTAAAGCGTGTCGCACGTCCGGCGAGTGAACGGAAAATATCAATGACCTGCTTTGCAGCAGTACCGCGAGGAGCCGAAGAGATCGCCGCAGCCGAGTTACAGGCTCTCGATATTCAGGGGGCAAGCGCAGGACGGGGCGGTGTGTCATTTGTCACCGACCAGGCCGGTCTGTATCGTGCCAATCTCTGGTTGCGTACCGCCAGTCGGATATTGGTAAATATAGCCACGTTTCCCTGTGTATCGCCTGAGGAACTATACGCCGGTGTGTACGGCATTATCTGGCATGATCTAATAACGCCCTCCATGACGCTTGCAGTGGACTGTACGTTACGAGATTCGGCTATGACCCATTCCGGATTTGTAGCTCTGAAAACCAAGGATGCTATTGTTGATCGTGTTCGCAAGCATTGTGGTGCTCGTCCCAGCGTGAACACATCATCACCGGATGTTCGTATAAATATTCATTTGGCAAAGAATGTCTGTACGGTATCTTTGGACAGTTCCGGCGATGCACTTGATCGTCGTGGCTATCGTCTTGAGCGCACTGAGGCTCCCCTGCGGGAGACCCTGGCATCCGCCGTTATTGCTCTGACCGGCTGGGACGGCGCAATGCCCTTGGCTGATCCCATGTGTGGCTCGGGTACCATTCCCATTGAAGCGGGGTTTTTTGCAGGAGGGGTGGCTCCCGGGCGTCATCGGTCATTTGGTTTCCAGCACTGGCTGGATTTTAACCCCGGATTATGGAATCGGATTTTGGCTGATGCTGAAAAAGGTGTTCAGAAGCTGCCTGTCGGACTGATTACTGGATATGATAAGGATAGTCGTGCGCTTAAACTGGCGCGTCGCAATGCTGATACAGCGGGTTTTGAAGGGCAGATACACTTCGTTCATTCGGCCTTGGATGAGTTTAAGCCGGAAGGTGATAAAGGAGTGGTGATAATTAACCCCCCCTACGGCAAGAGGTTGGGTGATGTCGAGAAGCTCAAGGACCTTTATCGTCAGATTGGTGATGTAATGAAGCAGCGTTGCCGGGGATGGACAGGTTTTGTATTGACCGGGAATGTGGAACTGGCCAAATACATCGGCCTCAAGGCATCACGTCGGTTTGTGTTATTCAATGGGCCGATTGAATGCCGTCTCCTCAGGTATGAGCTGTATTAATAGAGCAGCAGATCTCCGCACCGTGATTTCTATCAAGGCTTTCTTTTTGGCTGCTTATCAAACTGTTTTTGTGACTTTTGTTTGTGTTTTTCGGCGTTCTGTTTCTGAGCTTTTTCCTTATCTTTCTTGCCGCCCTTGTCTCCCATTATGTCTCTCCTTTTCCTAGTTTGAAAAAACAATTATATGTGTTTAGTCTATTCGATATTGGCACTAACAACAGATGCCATCTGCATCATATCGATAGTCTGACCTTCTTTTAGGTTTGTAAGATCAATTGATTTGCCAGTCTTGCTGGTAGTTTTGGTGTTGTTAAATATTTTAATTAATTTAGCATCAGCCACAATATACTTGCCGGCATTTTCTGGTTTGCCATTGATTGTTTTGGTTTGTAGTTTGTTTGCCTTGATATAGTCCCACAACTTCTTAGTTATTTCAGTACGAGGAAGTGAGCTTGCACCCAAGAGTGCAGCCAATTCCGCTTTCAATTTTACCGGCTTATTCAATCCTTTTTCTTCTGCCATGTTTATGCCTCCATTCTCTAAATTGTCTTAGTATCTTCTTGATCAGATATTGCCCGAAGTATAGGAACTTTCGGATCTGAGTCTGCGTTTGGAGTGTTTGCTCTCATATCAGCCTTTTGCTGCTTGGCCATTATCCGCTTTGAAGTCTTATCCATTTGTTTCTGCTGTCTTGCTTTTTCTTTGGCCCGTTTGCCAAAGTCATACATGGACTTTCCCATTTTTAGGCTCCTGTTCTTATCTTTTCTTGAACGTGAAGAATATGCTGAAAGTATAGAGGCGCTACAAAATATAAGGTAATACACCAGTTAGATTGCACTTAGTTCTTTGACAAATAGCTGAGATGTTGTAGGAATCAGCTATGAAAATTTGTCCTCGCTGCGACGGCAAGAAATTTTGGTATTTGTCAACCGGAAATTTTGGTATTTGTCAACCGGTCAGAAGCGATGCAGCCAGTGTGGTCTGACCCGGAAGTTTGATAAAACGTTGTGGCATTCAACTAAGATTTCTCCGTATTGGAAAGGAAGGCTTTTAGAGTTTTTCTGTTTAGGTGTTCCAGCCTATCGTCTTCGTTTCCAGGTGCCCTTAGATCCAAAGACGGTTCAGAGATGGTTCAGGATATTAAGAGAGGCCCTATACGATCAAGCAATGAAAGAACTCTCTACTCTTTCTGGCGAGATTGAGATGGATGAGACCATGTTTGGCGGCAGGGTTCCCGGGAAGCGCGGCTGGGGTGCCGCCGGCAAACGGATGGTTTTCGGTCTCTATCAGAGGAATGGCAAGGTTTTGGCCTTTCCTATCAACAGCAGAGGGAAAAGAGAACTCATCCCTTTGATGACAGGTCATACAAAAGCAGGGAGCCTTTACTATACCGATGATTGGCATGCTTATACGTCCCTAGACATTCGCGGCAACCATGTGGTCATCAAGAAGGATAAGGGGAAACCCAAGGGCAGAAACCACCTCAATGGCATTGAAGGATTTTGGTCTTATGCCAAGCACTGGCTTTACCATTACCGTGGAGTGCCAAAGAAAAACTTTCATCTCTACTTGAAAGAGATAGAATGGCGGTTTAACCACCGGAGTGAAAATTTAGTAACCT
>JBEKXK010000127.1:0-9583 GCA_049512055.1 Syntrophales bacterium
ATGCCCGTCAGATTGTGAAGTACGCAGGATACGATCCCCAGGAGAGTGATTCGGGCTCCCGGGTAGGCCGGAAGTTCATTTCCAAGAAAGGGCGGTGGCTCTTACGGAAGTATCTCTTCTTTTTTAACAGTGTGTAGAAAGAAGATACTTGACTCTCTTCCTTAGAAGAGGAAGGATTTAATAAAAAATCCGTTTACTGATTTTTCAAGAATGACCAACCGGCGGAACCGCTGACTCCACCTACAAGTCCTCAGCCTCTATGACTTAAGATAACTGACGACTACTGATTGAAAGCCTCTAATTTCATCTCAGCCCCGCCAGGAAACGGAATCATAGGCATATTGGAACTGGGATTGTCTCACTATTTTTAGACATCCATAAAACTTTCAGGTTTGACGCCCTGAGTTACATCTTTTCCTATGACCGGTGCATGGCCATCCTTTCCTCTGCCAGCGCCGGATCGTTGAAGGCGATAACTGCGACGGACATGGCAGGCAGTTAGAGTATGGACTGAAATCTCGCCAATATCTCGCACCAACGGTCCTCCGGCATGGTTCGAAGTTCCAGATTGGGGCAAAAACTGGAATCGTAGACCGTGTATTCCTTTTCTTTCTCCACGAGACAATCCAGTAGGCGGCGATGCTCCACATGGCCCGGGCAGGAATTGATCACCTCACCGCCATAGGAAAAGGGAAAGAGGCGGCAGACCTGGGGCCGTAAGGGATGTTGGTGGATGAGGCAGTGATTCGAACCTTCTAGCAATGGGCAGCGGACGGAATGGCCAGTGATCCGCTTCAGGTAGCAAGATTGATACTCTGAGAGAAAATCATTGGGCTGCAGGTTCAGATCTCGTGCTATGCTTTCCAGGTCATGAAACGAAAACCCTGGAACATAGACGCAGCAGCAGCTTCCCGTCCTGTGGCAGATGAAGGGGAGCAGGATATCCCCGTCTTTACATTCTATTTTTGAGAACTGGTACCTATTCGATTCAATGACCATAAACTGGCAGTCCTTCATCTGGAAAAGCAGTCACGGCAGCCCAAAGATACTTGAAGACGTACATTATTGCACTTACGTTACATTGCCGTGCACGGCGCTGAGAACGTATCACTTATTAGCGTTAGATCAGGTCTCATAAACGAAAGCCAAAATGCATAATCTCTTCCCGGTCGTAATCAGAGAGTCTATCCTTTCCTCTATTAGCAAGCGCCGTTGGGACACTTCCCATGCTCTCCAAGCATCAAGGGTAGCCCATATGCTAATAACTATAAAAAGTGAAGGATGATCTAGTTCACAAAGTGTCTCGCCGGAGATGTATCCGTATTGACTCATTGCTGCCACCCTTAATTCTTTCAACAAGTCTCTGAGTTGCGATTCTTTACCAGGCTTGCAATATCTTTCAATCGTTACTCTTATCATATATTCATCTCCCCACTCTGTTCAAATTCAGAGAAAGCAACATGGATAAATATAACGCATAGGGAAATAAGATATAAGGTCCATCCTGATAAAGTTCATTCAGTATTTTCGTCTATCTTACCGGCTCTTCCTGCCTATATGCGGAGAACCTACTATTAAACACAACTGAACTTTAAGGGGTAAACAACATGTTTATAGACGCCGCTGCAAATGATCAGGTTATCGACTTTCTTAAAATACACCTTCTTAGGCAACACCTCTTTGGTTACCGGGTTGTACCATTTGTATTCCACCCAGCCACTACCTTGAGTATTGGCAGTTTCGAGAATCTCCTTGATAAAACTCTTTCCATCAGAATCCTTGAGGTCACTGAAATCCTCACCTACAAATCTTTCATTGACGCCGTGTGCAAGCATGGTCCCCTTGGGGTTCAACACAAAAAGATACATCTCGTCTTGAACAAACTGTCCATTGGGATTTCTGTATTCTGCCAAAGCGATTCTTTTTCCGGATGCATTATAAAAATGTACGGCTTTGTCTACCCATTTCTTGGCATCTTCTTCAACCCGTTTACTCATATTGCACCTTTTTAATATGGATCTCAGTCACCTACTCGATGAACTATCTTTCTTACTCAATCTTAGCTCAAGACAGAAGAGCCTCATACGAAGACCTTATATGGAGACACCTTGGACGACTCTTATCTGTCATTGTATAAGAGTCCTCGCTCACCAATCAGAATAATCTCGGTATGGGTCAGACGCGTGGCTATTACTTTTGCTGTGGCATGCATGAATGCATATCCTAGCTTAATGTCTTTATTTAGTAGTTCCCTGAGCTTAGCTCCATCAAAGGCAATTGCTTTCGAATCAGCAATACATCGAGCTCCTAAGGTGTATACGTAAGGTTCAATGACGGCTGACCATCCCATGGCGTCTCCCTTTGTTATGATATCTACGGTGACCTGCGCGGGGGGTCTAGCAGTGCCCATATAAGTCTCCATGCTCATACCTGCCTTTCCCCCTTCCACCAGGTAGGCGGGGGGTCTAACAGTGCCCATATAATTCTCCATGCTCAGAACCACCTTTCCCCCTTCCACCAGATAGAAGGTTTTTGCCGGATCTCCCTTTCTCCACAACTGAAAACCGGCCTTATAAGATTCTTCCGTAGCTATATCCGCCAGTTTCTTGATTTGTTCCTCACTGAAGCCTTGAAAAAAATCGAATTGTCTTAAGAGATCTGTGGAGACCATAAATCTTTCCCTCCTTTCTGAAAAAAGGCGGCACATTTTTCACCTTACTGCTTTTACCTCCCCCTCAATTTCGCATAGGTTACATCCTTTAAATAGCTGCACACATAGGGACGGAATGGTGTTTCAAACCCTCCATGCGGTCTGATTTCTTGCGTTGAACCTGAATCACCTATATGCCTTCACGATACTTGAACGAAAGGTTAAGCCTTACCCTGAAAGATGTTATCTTTCCCTCCTCAAGAGTAACAACCTGCCTTACGAGTTCTGCAACTATTAGATCTTCGACAGTCTTTGAAGCGGTCTCCAACGCACTGCGCCAGCCAATCCCTGTTCCACATCCGTATGCTTGCACGGAGTCCCTAACAATTGCTGGACCATGGGGAATGCGCCCCCTTTTGTACATTGTTCATCCTCATTTTCATCTCCCTGATCTCAGCGTTTAGTCTCATGCAATCTATCTCATACTTACCCCTGAGTTCGAGCTCCAAAGATGGGTTCTTCAAAGCGATCCTCATACAACTTCTGATGATCTCAGCTTCTTCTAGAGATTTTCTTAGATCTTCCACATTTTTCGACTTTGCCATTTTCTTATACATTTATTAAACCTCTTCCTAATCGCGGAGAAAATTACCTAGGATAGAGGTTTGCCGTTCAGTATCTCGTAGACCTTCACGTATTCATCAACCATAGTGTCTAAGCTGTATTTATTCCTTGCCTCCCTCATGATCCTCTTCATCTGCTCTTCTCTTACCTCTGGGGGGTTCCTGTGGAACTGCACACTCCTCGTGAGTCCATACCATAACCCGCCGGGGTCATAGTTACAGAAGAGGAATCCGTTTCCGGTGTCGCAAGATGCGCCATCGCACCTCAATTGCAACTCTCTTATCTTGTCATGATAACCGCCGGTGTCGCGATTTGTAGCCGTGGCTCCGAAGAGATTGCCTATCTGATCTATCTGACCACAGGGTTCATAAAGCGATGCGCCAAATACATCGCTTGCCGCGGCATAACCGAGCATGGAAAGGGGTTCGCTGAAACGGTGGTACGCTATCTTCCCGCCCGAGGCGCACACGATCCTTCCCATAATCTCCTCATGCTTCCTATCACCCTCAACGCCGTTACCGACAACGGCAATCTGCACGTCGCCGTTTTCTATGACAAATTTCAGGGCAATATCCTCCAGAAGCTCGCATCCCTTCTGTGTTTCGTCCAGCCTCGACGGCCAGTAGAGAAGAATCGCATCCGGATTTACCATAAGACCCGTCCTCTTCTGAAACTCCACCAGGTTTTCCCTTTTTGCCGTTATGACATCGTCATCGGGATCGTACTTGCGTACAAGGTATTCGCACCGTTCCGGATACATCCTGGGGGACGGCGCATTGATGATGGAGAATGCCGCACCATGATTGTACTTTGCCTTGACCTCCTCCCTCACGCTCGGGGGGATGAATGACCTGTCCAAAAAATAATCTTCGATGATCTCCCGGAGAAACTTTTCCCCCACAAAATTGACCAGGGTCGCGCTCTTGATGGCTGTAGCCTGGGAGTCGATGCATCTCCTCCCATTATCCTCGGAGAAATAGATGTTCCATGTGAGGCCGTCGATATCAACGCCGAAAAGCATATCTAAAGGGATGTGGCCTGTATGGACGTTGTGCACAGTATGCAGTACGGGGCAGTCCCTCGATTTCGCGTAGGCCGTAACAACACCGCCTGCCATCCAGTCATGGCTGTGTACTATAAGCATTCCCCCGCTTCTGGCCCGTACTGTCTTGATAGTGTTGTTTACCAGTTCCTTCTGAAATTCAGCGGCGTTGGAAAGTGGATTCCCCGCATATGCGCTGGGAAGGTTCGCATAGATAGATGAGCTCACCAGGTGGATCGTGTCAGGATCTATCTTATATCTGACTTGACGCCATGCGTGTTCATCCATACCGCTCTCCTCTTGAAAGCGTCTTTTCAGATTAAGCGTCGCCAGGTGGCATTTGATCCCCCGCGCCCTGAGCCCCTCGGAGAGCGTAGAAACCACCTCTCCCAGGCCCCCTGACTTGCCGGATATGTATCTCGCAAGGCTTCCCATATCTTCCGGCAGTCTGCCAGTCTCCGGAGCTACAAGGAGCACTGCCGTCTTTCCCGCCTTCTTCAGGATCGTAAAGCGCTTTACATTCTTTACCCCTTTGATGGGATGGGTCCTGTGGCGACGGCGCGGCCTGGTGTTTATATAGCTGCCCTGAGGGTTATCCGCCCTGTAGCCGGAAGCCATATTCATCTGAGATTTGTGCAGTCGTCTTTCCATAAACAATCCTCGCTGCACGTATCCTTCGTGCGAAAACAGGGTGAATAGCCTTCCGCCACCTGGATATCGCGGATCATATCCATCTTCGAGCGTCCGACCTTCGCGTCAACCTTCCATGCCTTTGCAATCCCGCGGATCTCCTGAATCTTCATTTCATAAGTCTCCTTCCGGTTTGCCTAACGCTTTATCAATGTCTCGTCCGCTCTCTTCCGAAATCGTTTTGCCTGCCATTCCGCTAAACCGCAGAAGTCGTCAGAGACATGTGTTCCCTAAAGACGTTTCCGGGATTGCAGATTCCACAAACATAGGAATTGTCCGGAGGTGCCCGCAAGACACCCTTGGTTTAGTAAGAGGCTGCCTTTCCGTCCCATTAATCATACGCCGAATACATAACATCGCCGCCGTTACGGGCCACTCATGAGATCCTTTTTTTTCATTAACCGCTGGCCTTTGAGGACCCGCATAAGGAGCACCGGCACCGTGGCGTGCGATACGACCTTTTCCGCTACGCTTCCAAGCACCCAGGCGACCTCGCCGCGGCCGTGCGTGGCCATGGCGATAAGATCGCACCGGGCCTCGTCGGCATAACGGATAATTTCACTGGCCGGGGCACCCTCCCGATATACCCAACTTACCTTCAAGCCCTTCGCCTTCAATGTCTTAGTGGTTTCTGTCAGATATGCTTCCGCAGTGCTTTTTCGCCATCTCAATATCGGATCAATAACCGCGTTGCCCGCTTCCGCCATGATAGCCGGGCTCGGGACATTACTCACCGTCAGCAAGGTGATCTCGGGCTTCTGGCTTTTTGCGAGATCCTCGACCTCGGGTAAAATGGTTGCTGCCAACGGTGAACCATCCAATGGAACCAGAATCTTCTCGAACATAAATATCCCTCCTTTCTCTCACCTTCTTTTTCCTAGGTCCGGATGAGCAACACCGGACATTTGGCCTCCTTCATCACCTTTTCCGCCACACTGCCGATAAAGTATTTCTTCAAACCCGTTTTGCCGTGCGAGGCAATTACAATAAGATCAATGCCCCGCTCCGCCGCTTCTATCAATATCTCCTCGTGAGGGACACCATTGCGGACATCCGGGATGACTTTCACCTCACTGGTCTTCGGGAACTTGTCGATGGTCTCCCTGAGTTTCTCATCGGCGAAAAGAATACTTTCGTTCAGGATTCGCTCCACGGCGCGTTGATCGATGCGATAATCAGCCAACGTCTGCTGGAAGGTGCCGCCTGCGACGTGGAGGAGAAAGACCCTTGAGTGGTACTTTGCGGCAATCTCTAGAGCTGTTTGGAGAGCCCGATCCGAATCCTCCGAGAAATCGGTGGGCACGAGGATATTCTTGGGGCTAAACATACCGACCTCCTCACGTTTTTACTCGCTGCCAGTCCTGAAAGAAAACCAACAATGGTTTCTGCAAATCGGGGCCGGCGCTCATCGCAGGGAGCTGCTTTGATTATCATGGTAAGAGGAGATCGTAGCGGACGCCATACGGAATAAATATGGAAAAAATACGGAGCGAAAATCGGTATCCTAAGAAAGATTCAACAGAAAGGATCTGAGGCTGGTGTGTTTGTTTTTGATGCCAAGCTTCTTACGGATGTTGTCTCTGTGGGTATCAATCGTCCGTGTGGAGACGCCGAGATTCTCGGCGATATTCTTGGTTGTCATCCCGTCTTTCACGAAACCGGCAACCTGAATCTCCTGGGGCGTGAGACCGAAGCAGGCCTGGGACACCCGGTGCAGGAATGGAGATATGATCTCCCGAAGGTGTATCTCCAGCGTTTCCAGGACAGCTCTCTGGCGGTCATCCACGTGGCTCTCTTTAAGTTTTTCTATACAGGGAAGAATAACGGTTTTCACATTGGTGAGAACCTTCTCTTCCAATTCCATCCGATCCTCCTCCCGCTGTTTGAGAAGGATTTTTAAAGCCGAGTTCACTTCTTCGAGGTTGCGGGATTTGATCGAGAGTTCTTCCTCTCTTTCTTTCAGGGACTTCTCGAAGATTTTACGGTCAGTAATATCCAGTAGTGACGCAACGCTCTTCTTTGTTCCCGGTATCATGGCAACAGTGACCAGGACGTCCCTGAGATTTCCTTCCTTATCAACGAACCGGGTCTCATAGTTTCCCGGAGCCGCTGCCGGATCAACCCTTCGCAAATCGTGAGCCTTCTTTATCATGGCAATATCTTCCTCAGGAACGAAGTCCATCCAGCTTTTCTTTCCTTGAACGTCCTCCTTGTAATAACCGATCCTTTCCTCGAAGGCCTTATTCACAAGAGAGACGGTTGTGTCTTCCTCAATGATTATGGTTCCTGAAGCCGTCGTTTCAAATATCGTCCGATACCATTTTTCGGATTCTTCGAGCCGTTCCTTTATCTGCTTTTTTTCTGTGTAGTCTTCAACCATCTCTACAGCTGCAATGATGTTACCCTCCGAATCCTTTACGGGGGTTGAAATGATCCGGAAGTTTCTAACGACATTTCCCATGGGCGTTTCCGTCACCGATTCATAAGCCTCTCCATCTTGAAGCGTCTTCACCGTTGGGCAATAGGAGCAGATACCCCTGCGCGGAGGATTGTTGAAGGCCTTGTAGCAAAGAGGCTTCTTTGACGTGTTAATATGAGGAAACCATTCTTTCATTTGATTATTCAGTGTCAAGATTTCCATGCTCGGGCTGATGAGAGATACGCCGATTCCGATATGGTCGATTACGCTTTTATACTTCTCCTCCGAGGCTCGCAATTCACGCTCAACGGCTCCGCGCTTCTTTATTTCCCCCTTCAGCTGTCTGTTCATTGCAAGAAGTTCATGCGTTCTATCTTCGACCTGATGCATCAGGCCATCCCGCGCATCCTTGAGCGACCTTTCTATCCGCACGTGTTTCGAGCCGTATTTTTCAAGCCTTTCAATCCTTCGGCGTAAGGTGACCAATTCATCAATGAGCTGATTCCTGGTCTTCCTGTTGTCCTTCATGATTAAACCCTTTTATTGATTTTGGTGAATCCTCGCCGCTCTTCGGATGTCCCTCTCACCCCTGATGTCGCGGGCGAAAATACCATGCCTCCCATTTTGTTTGTTGTCATGGTTTTCCGATCATCTCCATAAGTGCTTAATGTCAGGCTAGAAGGATATTCCACGGCGGATATTTAATCCATCGTCGCTTAAATAATACCATAATTTTTCCTTAAAATCAGCAGTCGTATGACAGGAGACAGGGGAACGTTTTTGAATGACTTGCCCCTATAAAATATATCACATTCCGAGTTAGAATTCTGCGATCTTCCTTGGCGATTACCGAGTGAAGTGTAGTACGGATTGTCTGATTCAGAAAAACAACATTATAGGAAGGACTAAACAAAAAATCAGATTGCCAATTTTTCAAGATCGCCGACCCGGAGAAATTGCGGGCTTCATCTACAACTGTTTGGTGTTGGGCTTTCATCAGAATTGAAGATTACGGATGAAACTAATTGATAAAAATACTGGTGAAGAATATTCGGGATGCTGAAGACGAAATCTGGGTAGGAAGTCTTTTTACAATAAACTTGTCATTAAATAGAACTGTCTCCTATACTCCTATACTCGTCATACTCCCATATTTTTTCCGTTTCCATATTTTTTCAATAACTTTCCCTACCTCTATCATTTCGCATTCCGTTAATTTATCAGTCTTCGCATTATTACATAGTGGACACGCCAAAACGAAATTATCCATAGTATAATCTTGGTTATTATTTTTGCGTTCTATTTCTAAAGTTGGTCCACGATTTGGGTTTTCATAAAATATACCCCATATTGGTATAAAGTCATTTTCTTCAATATGGCAGTAATGGCATCTATTACCATCACGTTCATAAAGTCGTTCCTTTAAACTTTTTCCTATATTATAAGCACTCTCTTCTGCGACACGGAGTTTTAATAATCTCTCCATGATACCCTCACATAAATTTTTACGGGTTCAGAACCTAATTCAATAACTCGTTATTCAAAACGTATTTTAAGACTAAAATGTTCGAATATTTTTACTCCTATTTTGCTATCTTGCTATATTAAAAGATTACAAGATTATTATCAGTAAATACCTGGCAATAATAAAATGTTATGATTACGCAACCCCGGCGCTCATCGTCGGGCGCTACTTTGATTATGATGGTAAGCGGAGATTGTACCGGACACAATACGGAATAAATATGGAAAAAATACGGAGCGAAAATGGGTATCCTAAGAAAGGCTCAACAGAAAGGACCTGAGGCTGGTGTGCTTGTTTTTGATGCCTCCTGCTGTCCTACTTCTGTCAACTGTAACACATTTCAAATTATAGTTCTGCGCTTTTTGTGATAATAACCACTTGTAATCCGAGGCGTCGAATTTCTGTCATTCGTATCATAATTATCGAGGGAATACATTGATAACTGATTGAAGTCTTGCATGTTCGACGAGGTTGACGATTTATTGACTTCAGCTTACTATAAGGAAGAAGGGTGAGGACATGGTATTCTCGATCTGTTAAAGTTGAATGTCGCAAACAACAAAAGCAGAAAGGAGAAGTGACCATGTCCGAGAGGGATTATAACAGGCAGGCAGCAAGGCGTCAAAGGGTCAG
>JBEKXK010000128.1:0-9509 GCA_049512055.1 Syntrophales bacterium
CCACGGCGAGCACCACCGCATCTCCCTTGAAAAAACCGGCGACTCCCTTCTGCTCGACCTTTACGCCATCTTTCGTTATCTCCTGCACGATGGTGTTCGTCTCCATTTTGATGCCTTCTTTTTTTAATCGAGCCAGAAAGAAAGGCCTGTAAGTGGGAGATACATTGTCCGCCATGCGGCTCAACATCTCTATGACGGTGACTTGGGTGACACCTTTTGTGCGTTCGAGGAGAAATTCCGCCGTCTCGCAGCCGACCATGCCGCCTCCGACAATGAGGACATTACCGCTAACGGTCTTGGCACCGGTCAATACATCTTCCGCCAACACCACATTTGGACCACCCACGCCGGGTATATTCGGAATGAGTGACGAGGAGCCCGTAGCCATTATCAGGACGTCGGGCTTTTCCTTCTCTATTACCGCAGGGCCTGCATCGCTTCCGAGTTTGATTTCCACACCGGCCTTCCGCGCGCGGGATGCCAGGCTCGTGACCAGGGTCTGAAGTTCACCTTTGTAAGGCGGTAGGGAGGCGACGAGAAGTTTCCCTCCTAGTTTGTTGCCTCTATCGTAGAGCGTGACCTTATGGCCTCTTAATGCCGCCGTCATCGCCGCTTCCATGCCGCCTGGGCCGCCGCCGATGACAAATACTTTCTTCGATTTTTTTGCGGGTGCGATTGCGTACTCCGCCTCCTTTCCCGCAAGAGGATTGACCGAGCAACTGGTCGATGCCGCCGTTCCCCAGTCTTTATATGTCGTCAGAATATCCGTGAGGCAGTTGGAGCATGCGAGGCAGGGAACAATCTCCTCTGCTCTTCCTTCCCGCGCCTTGTTGGGAAGTTCGGGATCGGCGAGGAGCGCCCGCGCCATGCCGGTCAAATCGGCCTTGCCGTCGGCAATCGCTTTCTCGGCAACGACGGGGTCGTTTATACGATTGGCCGCGATGACGGGAATGCCCACCCAACCCTTGATCTTCTCTGCAAGATGCAGGAAGGCCCCTTTTGGGAGCACTGCCTGGACGGTGGGCACGGGCGATTCATGCCAGCCTGTGTAAACGTTAATCATCTGGATACCGGCCTTTTCGAGGATGCGGACCACTTCCTTCGAATCTTCTATGGTGTGCCCTCCCTCCATCTGCTCCGCGACGTTGAGACGGCAGCCGATGGGGAAGTCTTTGCCCACTTCCTTTCTCATGCTGGCAATGACTTCGAGAACAATCCTCATCCGGTTTTCCAAACTGCCGCCGTATTCATCCTCGCGCTTATTGGTGATGGGAGAGAGGAAGCGGTTCAAAAGATAGCCTCCGCCCACGAGCACCTCTACAGCGTCAAAGCCGCCCTCACGGGCCCTGCGGGCAGCCTGTCCGTATTCTTTGATAATGTAGTGGATCTCAGGGACGGTGAGAGGCCTCGCCACAGAGCGCGTCATCTGGTTTAATACCGCTGACGGGCCCACCACTTCGGCAACCCCATCCTTGAGTATGACATGATACGAAGTGATGAGCTGCGCAGCAATTTTTGCCCCGTGAGCGTGAACTGCGTCCACGAGTTTGCGTACACCCGGAAGAAAACTGTCATCATATAAGCCGGGCTCTATGGGCGATCCCGCATGAACCGGGGAGAAGGGAACGATGATAAGCCCGACGCCTCCCTTCGCCCTCGCCGCAAAAAAGTTGATGAAGCGATCGCCGATTGTCTCATCAAGCTCGCAGTAACCTGTGGTGAGCGGCAGCATGACGATCCTGTTTTTTACTTTCACTGTGCCGATGTCGATAGGGGTGAATAGATGCTTAAACTGTTGCATCACGAAAACTCCTCCGCGTTATTTGGATATTTAGAATTATCTTATAAGTCCCCCTTTCGCAAAGGGGGATGCAGGGGATTTTGCATAGAGGAATAGATCCCCCCGGCCCCCTTTTATAAAGGGGGAGAGAACCCTAATAATTGACCTTGTCTATTCCCTTGAGGCCCAGGATCTGACGGGCCTCGTCCGGTGTCGCCGGATCAATGCCAAGCTCTCGCGCGATACGGACCATCTTGGCAACCTGTTCGGCGTTGCTCTTTGCCATCTTTCCGCGGTCCAAGTAGAGGTTATCCTCCAGCCCTACCCGGCAATTCCCCCCTATAAGCAGGGACTGGGTGCAGATGGGAAATTGCGCGCGGCCCGCCACGCAGACGGAAAATTCAAAATCACCGATCAACTTCTTCGCATAATCGGCGAGGAACATGAGATTTTCCGAACTCGGCGTAATGCCGCCCAAGACGCCCATGACGAACTGGATATAGACGGGCTTCTTGACATATCCGGCTTCGATCATGAAGGCGATGTTGTTTACCATGCCGGAATCGTATATCTCGAATTCCGGTTTCGTTCCGTGCTCGGCGAAAATTGCACAGTATTCCCGCATGGACTTAAAGGTGTTGGGAAAAATAAAGTCTTCGGACATGCCCAGATACTGTTTCTCCCACGGGAATTTGAATTCCTTGAACCTCGGGATTGCGTGGAAGAGGGCGAAATTGATTGACCCCGCATTGAATGAGGCCAGTTCCGGCTTATACATGGTGACGGGCGCCACGCGCTGTTCGACGGTCATGCCCAGTCCTCCGCCCGTTGTGATGCAAACGACGATGTTGCACCGGCTCTTTATCTTCGTGATAATCTCTTTCATCAGGTTTACATCCGGTACGGGCATGCCGGTCTCCGGGTTGCGCGCGTGTACATGGCACACGGCCGCGCCTGCCTCGTAGGCCCGCACGGCTTCATCCGCGATCTGCTGCGGCGTGATGGGCAAATATTCCGACATCGTCGGGGTGTGAATACTTCCGGTAATGGCCGCGGTTATAACAGCTTTCTCTTTCATTTCTATCTGCTCCTTTTCAAATTGTCATTTTAGCTGGACGAAATTCCCGCTAATCTTTCTGCTGCTTTTCTATCGCGTTTGAAATCCGTCATCAGGCGAAAATTTAGTCGCTGCGTTGCCGGAGGCCCGGCTGCGATGACGGAGAGAATGGTCGTGGGCGTTGAGAGTCCCGACAGGGATTCGCATAGACGCGCCATCTTCAGACGGTCATGGACATCCACTCCTTCTCTTCCTTTATGATACTTGGCCAGGAGCTCTCCCACCTTCGGTATCTTGAGATCCCGGCTGCTGGGTCTCGTAATCAGGATGCCGCCGCCAATATCGGCGAGCGTCTGTCCCGCCCGGAGTATCGCGCCGTTCATATATATCTTTGCCGCATTTATGGAGAGGGTTTCAGGCAGCATCACGCCGGAGTCGGTGGCCGTGGCCAAAGCGGCGGAGCCTGCCACAAGGCCGTAGAGTGTTTCTGCATCGACGCTCATGTTGATGAGCTTTTCCTGGACATGCGCCTTGTCGGCGACGCCGTTGTAATCGGCTATCGCCGCACCTGCTCCGATGGAAAGATCGATGTAACCGCACCTGCAGGCCGAGGAGGCAAAGCGCTGGAAATCGGAGAAGCGATGCACAAGGTTAGCAGTCGCCTTCCATTCGCCGCAGAGGAAAACCCGCTCCCAGGGGACAAAGACGTTATCAAAGAGGATGTGGGCGCTCTGATGCATGCCGAACGCCGCATTGCCGATATCTTCGGTCTCCATGGCCATGAACTTTGCGTTGGAACACGCGGAATCGTTTACATGGATGACGCCTTTCGCGTCTCCCGGGACGGCAAAGGCGACGGCGTAAGCCTCATCGTTCGGTCCAAGGGCAGTCGTCGGCACTACGAGCCTTTCATGGGCGATGGGCGCGCCCGACTGCTGAAGCTTCGCTCCGTTGACGATGATGCCATCAGGGGTGCGCTCCACGATCCTGACATAAAGATCGGGATCCGCCTGACGGTGCGGCGGCAGTGATCGGTCTCCCTTGGCGTCCGTGATGTTGCCGGAGACCGCCAGGTCCTTTTCCTGGCACATGGTCATATACTTTTTAAATCTCTCATGATAGTTCGTCTGTCCCTTGCTCGCCTTATCCACGTCGTGCGTCACCGACCAGAGCGCATTGATGACGGCGCCGGCTACACAGCGTCCGCCGAAACAGCCGCCTGTGTAACGCATCATGGTGCGCTGCAGTTTCATCCGGGCCATAAGATCATCCTGCGATTTGACGATCTTGAGAAAGCGGCTGATCTTTCCGCCCATAAGATCGCTTTCCGCTACGATCAGCCGGTGCAGTTCCGGGTTTAGCTGCGGATCGCTGGCGAGGTCATAGGTTGCCTTAAGGGCATTAACAGCCGGTTTCATAACCGGATGTGAGGCAAAATCGGAAACCGCCTCGCCGTCAATGTAGAGGACGGTCTTCATGGCTCTTAATGTTTTCAGGTACTCTTTTCCATTCATCATCGTCTCATCACTCCTCAAACTCCGGACAGGCGACTATTCATTACCAGCCCTTTATCCACATCTCGTCGTCTTCGTAGACCTTCTCTTCGTCCTTATCGGCGTCCTCCGCGTCGATCTCGATCATACGGCCGAGGTTGGCGTCTTTGAGGATCTCCCGATAGAACTCATGCTGGATGAGAAGGTTCATAATATCATTTGTCCCCGTCCATATCTGGATGAGACGGGCGTCCCGCACCATCTTCTCAATGGGGAAGACGCTCGTGTAGCTGATCCCCCCGACTATCTGCATTGCCAGATTGCAGACATTCCATGCCGTATCGGTGGCGCATTTTTTTGCTTCACTCACCATCCTACGGGCGGTGGGCATGCCGGCATCGACGCTCTTCGCTGCTGCGATAGTGAGGGCGCGGGCCGCGTCCAATTGCGTGATGGCGTCGGCGACTTTGAAACTCACGCCCTGAAAGTTTCTGATCTTCTGACCGAAGGCCTTCCTGCGGTCGCTGTATCTCACGGCCACTTCGAGAGCGCCGCGTCCCATTCCGAGTGAGGCGCCGGCAGAGGTCATCCGTTCAGGGACCATCATCGTGTTGAAGATGTTTGCGCCTTCGTTGAGCCCGCCAATCAGGTTGGAAGCGGGGACCTTGACATCCTTGAAAATGAGGCGTCCTGTGCCGCCGCCCCTCGTACCGAGGAGCTTATAAAGATATTTCGCCTCCACACCCTCCCGATCTTTTTCAATAAGGATAAGGCTGATCCTCTCATGAGGCTTGCCTTGCGGGTTGGTGTTGCAGTAGACGATAAAAAAGTCGGCGCCGTCCGCGGCAACAACGAAACGCTTCTGTCCCTTGATGGTAAAATATCCGTCCTTCAATTCCGCGCGGGTCGTAGCGCCGAAAAAATCTGACCCGCCGCGGGGCTCCGTCAAGGCCTCGGCGGATACCAGATCTCCCTTCAGCATCGGTTTGAGAAACTTTTCCTTCTGTTCATCCGTCCCGTAGACATTCAAAGCTTCACCCACGATGGAAGGCATGGCGAAGGCGCAACCGAGGGCGGTGCCCAGAACACCGATTTCCTCCAGCGCAGCTATTTCGCCCGTCCAGGACATACCACGGCCACCGTACTTCTTGGGAAATCTCAAACCCAGGAGATTTCTATTGCCCAAATCTTTCACGTACTCCCGTGGGTAGCGAATCTCGTCGCGGTCCATCTTCTTGAGGAGGTCCGGCGATACATTGTTCTTGACGAAATCCCTGACCTCTTGTTTCAAGGCCATCTCATCTTTAGTTAAGAATACATCCTGAAGCATAGCAATTCTCCTTTCGTCAAATATGATGCAGTTGTAAAAAGTTTTTTTTCATACCATCTATCGTGCGCGGCCTGTAATGGGAGGTGTCCTGTATAATTGGCCATGTAGAGCCAGGATTAAATTTTTTTCTGCAACGGCAAGAATTAGGATTTGACACAGCCTGCGGGATGGTATAGCTTTCTTTCCGATGATTTGAGATTTTATAAATTCCAAGGGACGATCATGAAGCCGGACGACAGAGGCGATTTTGTGATTCTTCCCCTCAAACAAGGCGGACTGGAGGATATTATCCGGGTTCGCTACTGCTTCACCAGCCGGGAGACACTCCCTGGCGTTCATGAGAGCATTATTATCACTGTTTGGCAAATATAGGGTCGTAAGCTTTTTCGACATTTCGACGGCGCCTTCATCGTTCTTCTTTGAACAGGCCGCCTGCATGGGAAGGCTTCCGACAATGATCATAAGCACGCTCATACTTCGGGCCAGAAGCCCCCTCTTTTTATAATAGAGGCGTATCCTGTGCCGACCGCGTCCTCATCCTGCGATAAGCAAGGCATATATAGAAGCAAAATATTACAGAAACGACTTGACAATTTGCCGCGTATATACTATCAAGAAACGCAAGGTAAGTAAATGTTACTTACCATCTGATTCTTAGTATCTGGTCTCGATACGGGATAATTGCTCGTTAACAACCCTTAACACATCGCCTGAGATTTATACTTCAGTTTGTTTTGAAAGTCAAACCGTGGCGTCTAATTGTCAGGAACTTCCAAGTGAGAAAGCCCGTCGCCTTCGTTATAGCCATAAATTATTGGTGAATATCAAAGCGTTGGATATCAATCCGGGTACGGCGAATACTTGTAAGCGCGTTGCTTGCTGCCCGGATTTTGTGAAATGCCTGAAGATATATTTTTTGCCGGTATTTAATCTTTAATCGTAAAAAGGGGAGAATGAGGATGGATTTTAATCTGAGTGATGAGCACCGGATGTTGAGGGACAGCATTGCCAATTTTGCGGAGAAGGAATTGAAACCCATTGCCGAAGAGATCGACCGCGATGACCAGTGGCCGGAAGGACTCTGGCAGAAGCTTGGTGACTTGGGGGTTATGGGAATCACAGTAGACCCTCTCTTTGGAGGGGCGGGCGCCGATATTTTATCGGCCGCTTTGGTCGGTGAAGAATTGGCGAAGGCCTCCGCGGCGGTCGCTCTGTCCTGGGGAGCCCATGCGAACCTGTGCTGCAACAACCTGAACAGCCATGCCAGCGATGAGCAAAAGAGAAAGTACCTGCCTCCTCTTTGTACGGGAGAGCATATCGGCGCTCTGGGATTGACAGAGCCCAATGCCGGTTCCGATGCGGTGAATATTCAGACAACGGCGCGACACGACGGGGACCATTACGTAGTGAACGGAACCAAGATGTTTATCACCAATGGACCCATTGCTGACACGATCGTGCTCTATACGAAGACCGATAAAGGATCCGGCGCCAAGGGCATTACGGCATTTATCCTGGATACGAAATTTCCCGGATTTTCCGTGTCCAAGAAATTGAACAAGGTCGGCAATCGGGGATCGGCGACGGGCGAGCTAATACTTCAGGATTGCATCATCCCTGCGGAGAATATCATCGGCCAGGAGAATAAAGGCATTGCGGTGATGATGGGGGGCTTGGATGTGGAGCGGGCATTTTTCGGGACCTATGCCCTGGGCATCGCGGAGGCCGCCTTTGCCGAATCGATTAAGTACGCGAAGGAAAGGGTGCAGTTCGGGAAACCGATTGCGTCCTTCCAGATGATACAGCAGAAGCTCGCGGATATGTATACGGGGATCGAGGCCGCACGCCTGCTCTGTTACAAGGCGGCTATTCTGGCCGATTCGGCGAAGAGGGGCGGAAAGGGAACGGAAGTCCATCAGATTTCCGCTGCCGCTATTCTGTTTACGGCCGAGATGGCCTGCCGGGTCTGTGAAGAGGCCGTTCAGATTCACGGAGGATACGGCTATTGCCTGGAATATCCGGTGCAGCGGTTCTGGCGTGATGCAAAGCTCGGGACCATCGGGGGGGGAACGTCCGAGATCAGAAGGCTGATCGTGGCGCGGGAGATTTTAGGCATGTGAGGCCGGCTATTTTAGTTTCAAGAAGGAAACAGGGAGGCGCGCTCGTGGAGAAAAATTATTTTGAGGACTACAGAGTAGGTGAGGTATTTGTATCACCGGGAAGGACGATCACGGAGACGGACATCGTCATGTTCTCCGCCTTCACCGGGGACTGGCATCCCCTGCACACCGATGTGGAATACGCGGCAAAGACGCCCTTCAAGGAGAGGATCGCCCACGGCATGTTGGGGCTCGTTGTCGGTATGGCCCTGCCTTTCCGTCTGGGGCCTCATGTAGTTCTCCCGAAGAGCTTTATTGCATTTTACGGCATGGAAAACGTACGCTTTACGTGGCCCGTGAAGATCGGCGATACCATTCGTTGCGAGGTGAAAATAAAAAGTCTCACGGAGAAAGATGCAAAGAGGGGGATCGTCGAGGCGGAAAACATAATCAAGAATCAACGCAACGAGGATGTTATTGTTTACACGACTAAGATCCTCGTTGGAAGGAAGTCATAAAATAGAAAGAAAGGATATGAAGGTATGGCGAAACAAGTTGCTATTGTAGCGGTTGCGCAGAATGCCGGAGCCGAATCAAAAGACAACTTCTATGACCAGGCCTACGCGGTCACGAAGGAGGTCTTGGATAAGGCGGGAATGACGAGGGACGAGATCGGCACTGTCGTCAGTGCGTCGTCCGACGTCTTTCACGGCGGCATCTCCTGCGCCAATTCTTACTATTGGGAAACAACGGGCGCCTTCCTGAAGAACGCGTCACGTCAGGACGGAGAATCCCTTTTCGCCCTATTTTACGGCGCCATGCGGATTATGACCGGGCATTATGATACGGCCCTGGTCATCGGCCTCTGCAAGGGATCCGAAAATCCTCCCAACGATACATGCACGCTCATGTATGCCGATCCCTTTTATCAAAGAGGAGTCGGACTGACGGAGACGATGGCGGCGGCCTTGCAGATGAGACTATACATGGAACGATACGGTATCACGGCGGAGCAGTGCGCCAAGGTGGCTGTAAAGAATCTCAGAAATGGCCTGAGAAACCCGTACGCGCATAAGAAGGGGCGTTATACGGTCGATGACATTCTGGGATCGGAAAGGCTGATCGATCCCTTGACCGCTCTCCAAGTCGCGCCGAAATCTGAGGGAATGGTAGCGCTCATTCTCGCCTCGGCGAAAAAGGCGAAAGAGATAGCCGACAAGCCCGTATGGATTAAGGGTTTCGGAAGCTCTCTGGATAATTATTATGTCGGTGACCGCGACCTCTTGAACGGTCAATTGAAGAATGCCGCAAACAGGGCCTACAGGATGGCCGGGATTACTGATCCGGAGAAAAAGATCGACGTGGCGGAAATCACTGAGCCCTACGCCTTCCAGGAACTGATGTGGTACGAAGGGTTGGGATTTTGCGGAGAAGGAGAGGGCGGTCGTCTGATGGACAGCGGCTTCACCGAGATGAACGGGCGGATCCCCGTCAATCCTTCCGGCGGCGTCCTGGCCAATAATCCCTACGTGTCGAGAGGACTCCAGCGCGTCGTGGAGGCTGTTCTGCAAATCAGAGGCGAGGCCGGAGAGAGGCAGGTTCCCAAGACTGTGAAGACGGCCTTAGCGCACGGTACTCATGGCTATGCCGGCCAGTGTCACGCCGTGGCCATTTTGGGCAGATAGGGGGTGGAGCATATGGGACGACCAGTAGCCATAATAGGTGTAGGACAGACGAAACACGGAAGAAG
>JBEKXK010000129.1:0-9477 GCA_049512055.1 Syntrophales bacterium
GAAAATGGCTGCATAAACGTATCTGCAAAAGATTCTTGCCAGATGACATAATACGCAGAAAAAAACGTGGCTTTGCAGTCAAAGTTGTTGATGATTGGTTTGGAAGGTCATTGAGCGGAAAATTCGAAACAATGTTGAAGGATGAGAATTCTTTGATATACGGATACATTACGCCAAAGGCCGTACTAACTTTATTGAAAGATCATCAGTCTGGTTTGCAGGATAATCATAAACTGCTGTTTAATTTAATAATGCTTGAAGAATTTCTACGTAAGAACTAAGATAAGCACTACTCATCAATGGCAAAGAAGGAACCCTCAGTGTATATAAAGAAGATCATCATTGTTTTATTTCTATTACTTTCTTGTAATCTGTCCTTTGGCGCCGACTACTGTGTTTTGCCAACAGGAGCAGGAGCTAAAACAGGGGCAGATTGGAATAATGCAATAGATTGGTCTACGATTAGCAGCACTGGCTTTAAGAGGGGCAGTACTTATTGGTTGGGCGGTGGGACTTATGCGATAAAAACCTTAAGTACAGCAACGAGTGGCACGACTTATATTTACATCAAAAAGGCAACCGCAGGAGGAACCGCCTGCAATTCAAGTACGGCTGGCTGGGATGCTTCTTATGGTACACATCAAGCCATTGTTACGGGTTCAACATCTGCTATCACACTAACAACAGGATATTGGGATATTGACGGTGTTACCGGTGGTGGCAGTTCTAATGGTGCGTTATATGGGATAAAACTTGCCTTAAATGGAACAGCTGCCGGTGTAGAATTAAGCTGTCGCCAGGCTGATATTACAGGTTTATCTGTCAAAAATGTATGGTTTAGTGGATTTGCGGCTTCGGGCAGACTCTGTCCTTATGGTATAACTCATAGTGTTACGCAGACGGTTTCAAATATATATCTCGGCCATAATCTTTTTGATTCAAACGTCGTCCAAATTGCCTTTTATAGGGCGAGTAACGTAACGATTGCATATAACTATTTTACTGCAAATGGTTCAACTTCATCTTGCCATGGTGAGCAACTGACCGCAGGTGGCACCTCAAATAACTGGCTAATCTATGGCAACACTTTTTATAATTCACTGGTCGGTGGAGTAGTCCTTCACGATTGTGCCGGATGTGGAGGTTCAGGTTATAATACAGGATGGAAAGTATATAATAATCTTTTCATCGGTGTCATTGGCGGCAATAGTGTGACAATGGGTGTTGTCGATTGTGCTGACAGTGGGAGTAGTCATCCGGACATCATGCGTGATTTTGAGGTACATCATAATACAATAATCAACATGACAGGTCATGGATATGGAGCCGGGATAGGCCACAGTTGTTATCAGACAGGAGCTCATCATTCTGTCACTGCCTATAACAATCTTTTTTATAATACCTGGAATCCCCCTATTGCTAATCCAGTGGGAGGAGGATATGGATTAGCCGATACTACAATTCATGACTATAATGCCTTCTACTATTGTACAGGGGGCATTGTTTCTGAAAATAACATGAAAAGAGATGATGCTAATCACAACCCCTTTACCAGCAGTTCAGAGCCCTATGATTTACACCTAAATTCTACATACCATAGTGCCTTACATGTCAGCAACCCACTTCCCAGTCCCTACAACGTGGATTATGATGGAGCTGCCCGTTCATCAACCGCCCCCAATGCAGGGGCTTATGAATATTCCGGAAGTAAATCCTATTGATCCCTTTTGAAATACAGAATGATTCTGGTTTGAATAAGATCACTGTATCAATACCTTCTCAGTAGCTGAAGAATCGCTTCGACGGCTGAAGTTTGTAAAATATTTTGACGATCTTCGTAGTATGGGGCAAAGATCTCTGCCCCAGGGCATGCTGTTCAACATCAGTAAAGTTAAGTATTAGAGGAGAACGCATATATGTGTGGCATTTGTGGAATAATTAATTTTGAACACTCAAATCCAGTAAAGAGAGATGAGATCATTGCAATGCGCGATACAATGATTCATCGGGGACCCGATGACGAAGGTTTGCTTGTATCGCATAATATAGGATTGGGACACAGACGCTTAAGTATTATCGATCTGTCTCCTAATGGTAGACAACCGATGTCCAATGAAAGCGGGACAGTATGGATATGCTATAATGGAGAATTTTATAATTATGGCGCATTTATTGAGGAATTAACAGCAAAAGGTCATGTATTTCGCTCTCAAAGTGATACGGAAGTTATCATTCATTTATATGAAGAATATGGCTTAGATGAAACATTAAGAAAAATGACGGGTATGTTTGCGTTTGCATTAGTGGATTTAGATAAGGGTGTCTCCTTTTTGGTTAGAGACATGTTTGGGATTAAGCCCTTATATTTTACGGTGAACAAAGAAAGAATAGCTTTTGCTTCTGAAATAAAGGCCTTCTATAAATTACATGATTATGCACCGAAACTTCGTCAAGAAGCATTGCCCGAATTTTTCTTATACAATCGATTATTGGATTTTTCAACACTGCTGCATGATACATTTGAAGTAAAACCAGGATGTTATTTAAGAATAGAACGATGCAATATTAAGGAAGAAAAATACTATACATTGGAAAATATTCGAGAAGAGAGTCGAATTACCGAGAATGAAGCCGTAGAAGAATTTGATAGATTAATTAAGGCTTCGATAAAGTCCCAGCTTGTTAGCGATGTCCCGCTGGGTGTTTTTCTGAGCGGTGGAATTGATTCAACTATAATAGCGCTCAAAGCAAGCGAGATGATAGATGTGCCTCTAAACACAATTTCTGCAGGATATGAAGAAAAAGAAGCAAATGAATTTTTTTGGTCTGATCAAGTAGTAAAACAAATCGGTTCAAGTCATAGGAAATTCTTAGATAATGCTGACGATTTCTTCAGGATTCATCCATGGTTGATTTATATCTATGATGCCCCTTTAGCTCAAGGGGTCTCATTCTATAAGGCTTCACAGTTTGCTAAGCAAACATGTACAGTAATGTTATGCGGGCAGGGAAGTGACGAGATATTTGGGGGGTATGCTGGATATGTTCACGCGCAATATCAGAATCGGATTAATATAATTATGCATGGGCTGGTTGGCAAATCTGGAACCAATCTATTCCAAAGAGTATTGTCAAGACTTGGAAAACGAAAAATCTTTAGAAAAGTCGGTTCTCGAATTAATTTGAAGGATTATCAGGTTGCTGCAGCTTATGCGAGTTCTTTACCGGCAGAAGATTTTATAAAATGTTTCAAAAGAGGGGGGGAAGAATTATACTATTCATTGTTAGAAAAGTATTCGCATTTATGGCCTGAGTCACATGATCACAGCTTTTTAAGCAAAATGCTGTTAGCGGAAATGAATAATGGATTACAAACTATTGTAAAAGCAACAGACCGATTATCAATGGCAGCCTCAGTTGAGACACGTGTTCCGTTTCTTGATCATCATTTGGTTGAGTTCGCATTCTCCTTGCCACCAAATTTAAAAATAAACAAATTTACCGGGAAATATATTCCAAAGAAGTACCTTAGTAGATATTTCAACAAAGGATTTGTATACCGTGAGAAGAAAGGGTTTCCCGTCCCTTTAACGCAATGGTTCTTAAATGAAAAAACTCGGTCTTATTTTGAAATCAAAGCTGGCGAGAATAGTGTATTAGAAGATATCTTTAATACGGATTATTTTAATGAGTATAGGAAGATAGTTGAATCGGGTAAGATGGGAGTTATGCGTGACGCAGTTGATCCGATAATTAGATATAGATCCCTATACATTTGGTCAAAAATGATTGAAGAATATTCAAACAGTCCTCAATGAAACAAATTAATCTCAATTCTAACAAAATTGTCTCCCGAAGTCGTGATTTTCATAATTTGAGTATAATCATCTGATGGAATCTAATGTAACTCCAACTGTACTCATTATAGTTATCTTAATGGGTATGTTAATGATCATACTCCCGCGGCGCTATGCTTTTATCCCTTTGATCTTTGTCTCGTTTTTTTTCACCATGGTTCAGCAGTTCGTAATTGCCACTGCACACTTTCCCATGCTAAGGGTCATAATATTTTTCGGATTTGTCAGAATAATAGTGAGGAAAGACTTTCAAAATATAAAGATAAATAGAGTTGATAAACTGATAATATGGTGGATTGTTGCAAGCGTCATTACATACACGATTTCGTATGGAACAGATGACGCATTTAAAAATCGTTTAGGTCTTGCTTACAATGCAATGGGGCTATACTTTTTTTTCAGGTTTACAATACGGGATTTTGAAGACGTTAAGATAATTATAAAAACTCTGGCTATCTTAGTCATACCACTTGCACTGTTTATGCTAGCTGAGAGAACTACAGGAAGGAATATTTTTTCCGTATTTGGCGGTGTGCCTGAATTCACCATCCGTGAGGAAGGAAGACTGCGCTGCATTGGTCCATTCGGGCATCCCATTCTTGCCGGTACGTTAGGAGCTTGGTTGGTGCCTCTTTTCATCGGTTATTGGTTTTACGCAAAGAAATCAAGACCGCTTATAGTTGTTGGTTCTGTCTCGGCAACTATCATTACTATCATTTCCGGATCTTCTGGTCCTCTCTTTGCTTATGTGGCTGGTATTGTTGGTCTGCTAATGTGGTATTTACGTCAACATATGCGCGCAGTGGTATTTGGAGTAATTGCTCTCTTAATCTTACTTCATTTGATAATGAAGGCTCCGGTATGGTACTTGTTGGATCGTGCTGCTGCTATTGCAGGTGGTGGTGGCTGGCACAGGGCTGCAATAATTGACGCAGCAATAACACACTTTAATGAATGGTGGCTTGTCGGTACGACATATACGCGTCACTGGATGCCGAATTTTTTACCAATGGAACCGAATATGGCGGATATAACCAATCAGTACGTAAGGGTCGCTGTTGATGGTGGTTTAATTACCTTAGTTTTATTCATTTTATTTATCGTTTTTTCCTTCAAAAGTGTCGGCGATATAATAAGAAGCGGTGAGGACATACCCCTGGAAATTAAATTGTGTGCATGGTCATTGGGGGCAGCGCTCTTCATTCATACTGTAAGCTTTATCTCAGTCTCATATTTCGATCAGACAGTAGTATTTTGGTTTCTTACTTTAGGTATGATCTCAGCTCTTGGTGATTTTACCCGCCGTTTTAAAGAACCTGATAATCTGACAGCAGCGGGGATCTAATCCTCAATTCCTCAGAAGTGCCACTTTTTCTACTGAAAAAATATGAAGATTAAAACAATAGGTGACATTATCTCTTGGTGTCAGATAATGTTGAACGGTTTATCGAGTTTGCACAAGGGAAGAAACGAAATAATAAAATGCCACCGACTTTGCCGGTAGTGTTTTAGGACGATTACTGATGCCATTCGTTCTGCAGGTGCGAATATAATACTTTATCAGATCGGGCAAAAGGGGATCTTATGCAAAGGTCGCGAATTATTTTGGTAACAGGCGGCGCTGGGTTCATCGGCGCGAATTTTGTTTTGGACTGGCTGGCACAATCCGACGAATCAGTCGTCAATCTTGACAAGCTTACCTATGCAGGCAATCTGGAGAACCTCACATCGCTTG
The DNA here is from genome assembly GCA_049512055.1 of Syntrophales bacterium. Classification (GTDB taxonomy): domain Bacteria; phylum Desulfobacterota; class Syntrophia; order Syntrophales; family UBA2185; genus Fen-1135. The sequence goes on from JBEKXK010000129.1 coordinate 5,593, forward strand.
CGGGGGATGATCGGCATATCTTTGCGCAAGTCGACATCGGCGAATCTGCACGGATAGTCCCATTGCTGGACCGATACCAGCCGCGCGCCGTCATCAACTTTGCCGCTGAATCGCATGTGGACCGCTCCATCCACGGCCCGGAAGACTTCATCCAGACCAACATTGTAGGCACCTTCCGGCTGCTCGAGGCAGTACGTGCCTACTGGAATGGACTGGAGAACGAGGCAAAGCAGAGCTTTCGCTTTCTCCACGTTTCGACAGACGAAGTCTATGGTTCTCTGGCCAAAGACGATCCTGCTTTCAGCGAAACCAACCGCTACGAGCCCAACAGCCCTTACTCGGCCAGCAAAGCTGCCAGCGACCATCTGGTGCGTGCCTACCACCAAACCTATGGCATGCCGATGCTCACCACCAACAGCTCAAACAACTACGGGCCTTACCAGTTCCCGGAAAAGCTCATCCCTCTGATGATCGTCAATGCCCTGGCAGGCAAGCCGCTGCCGGTGTATGGTGATGGCCAGCAAGTCCGCGATTGGCTCTACGTAAAAGATCATTGTAGTGCCATCCGTCGTGTGCTGGCAAAAGGCAAGATAGGCGAAACATACAACATTGGCGGCCAGAATGAAAAAGCCAACATCGACATCGTCCACACTGTCTGTGCGCTGCTAGACGAACAACGCCCACGGACCGACGGCAAGCAGTACCGCGAGCAAATCACCTTCGTTACCGATCGTCCCGGCCATGATCGCCGCTATGCCATCGATGCCAGCAAGATCGCACGCGACGTTGGCTGGCAGCCCGCTGAAACCTTCGAGACAGGTATTCGCAAGACTGTGCAGTGGTATCTGGATAACCAGAACTGGGTCAGCAATGTTCAGTCTGGCGCCTACAGGGCGTGGGTTGAAAAAAATTACGCGAAACGTGCCTGATGAAAATCCTGCTTGCGGACAAATACGGTCAGGTCGTCTGGGAGCTACAACGCAGCCTTGCTCCCCATAGGTAAGTTGATTGCGCTCGATGCCGACGGCCACGTGCGGCTGCCTCACCAATCTTGATGGCATCACCCAAACCGTTCACACAATCGCACCGGATGTGATTGTTAATGCCGCCGCCTATACAGCCGTAGACATTAGCAGGATTCTAACATAACATGTGGTACATGTGTCGCGGGGCAGGTAAAGGACGTTTCACCTCCCCGTTAAACGGGCTATCTCTTCGGCATATCCCTCAAAAAATGAACACTATGTTTGACAAGGTTTACAAAAATAAGCGAGTTTTAATCACCGGCCACACCGGCTTCAAGGGGTCGTGGTTGGCGATCTGGCTGAAGGAATTAGGGGCGGATGTCGTCGGTTATGCCCTCGAACCGCCCAGTAATCCCAGCAATTTTGAAGCAACGAGACTCCGGGAGAAAATATCGCACAATCATGGAGATATCCGCGATCTCGACCAGCTGATGGAGACTTTCCAAAAATATCAGCCAGAATTTGTCTTTCACCTCGCTGCCCAGCCCCTCGTCCGCCTTTCCTACGACGAGCCGAAATTGACCTTCGACACGAACGTCGGCGGCACGGTCAATGCCTTCGAGGCCGTCCGCAAAACCCCCAGCGTGAATGTCATGGTCAACATCACCAGCGACAAATGCTATGAAAACAGGGAATGGGTCTGGGGCTACCGGGAAAACGATCCGATGGGCGGACATGATCCCTACAGCGCGTCCAAAGGGTGTGCAGAACTCGTTTTCAGTGCGTATCTGAAATCGTTCTTCTCTCAGAACGCCGCGCAAGGCAGGGCCATCGGATCCGCTTCCGCCCGGGCGGGCAACGTCATCGGCGGCGGCGACTGGGGTGCGGACCGCCTCGTTCCCGACTGTATCCGCGCCCTGAGCCGTCATAAGGCCATCGGCATCCGCAGCCCCCATGCAGTCCGCCCCTGGCAGCACGTCCTGGAACCCCTCAGCGGCTACCTACAGCTCGGCGCCGCCCTGTGGCAAGGTCCACAAAAATATTCCGGACCCTGGAACTTCGGCCCCGATGACGGCAGCCACCTGACGGTTGCCGAAATGGCCGACAGACTGATACAATATTGGGGCGATGGTTCCTGGGAAGACCTCTCTGACCCGCATGCCCTTCACGAGGCGAAGCTTCTCAAATTGAATTGCGACAAGGCCCACGCCGGTCTCAACTGGCACAGCGTCCTCACGATTGACGAATGTTTGCAAATGACGGCCGAGTGGTATAAGGAATTTTACTCAGAAGCTCAGACAAAAGACATGCATCAGTTCTGTGTGGCGCAAATCCGTAAATATGAGGAAATAACAACAGCAAAAAAGGTAAGTCATCATGCCCGCTCCTGAAGATATCCGCACCCAGATCCTCGACCTTGTCAGACAGTATCATCAAGCGAAGTTCGCCCCCAAAGCCTTCGATCCCGACAAGGACCTGGTCCACTACGCCAGCCGGGTATTCGATGCGGAAGAGATCGTAAATCTTGTCGATGCCGGCCTGGACTTCTACCTGACCGCCAACCGTTACGCCGAGCGCTTTGAATCAGAATTCGCCAATTATCTCGGATTGTCCAACGCCCTGCTCGTCAATTCCGGCTCTTCCGCTAATCTTGTCGCCTTAACCTCCCTGACTTCGCCGAAGCTCAAGGATCGCCGCCTGAAGCCCGGCGATGAAGTCATTACCACCGCCTGTGGTTTCCCCACGACGCTTAATCCCATTTTACAAAACCAATTGGTTCCGGTATTTGTCGATGTGAACCTCGGCGACTATACCGCCATTCCCGAAAGACTCGCCGACGCCATCGGTCCGAAGACAAAAGCCATTATGATGGCCCATACGATGGGGGTTCCCTTCCATCTCGACGCCGTCATGGACCTCGTGAAAAGGCATAACCTCTGGCTTATAGAGGACAATTGCGACGCTCTCGGATCAACCTACCGGGATAAATTAACGGGCACATACGGCCACCTCTCCACCTTTTCCTTCTACCCCGCCCATCACATCACTCTGGGCGAAGGGGGCTGCGTGGCTGCCGATGACGACGACTTGGCTCGCATCGCCCGCTCCATCCGTGACTGGGGCCGGGATTGTTACTGCGCCGGGGGGGAAAGCAACACTTGCGGGAAACGCTTCATCCAGCAATTCGGCTCCCTGCCATTTGGGTATGACCACAAATACGTTTACAGCCACATCGGCTACAATCTCAAGGTAACAGACATGCAGGCCGCCATCGGCTGCGCTCAGCTCCGGAAACTCGATCAATTCATCGCTAGGCGCAAAGAGAATTTCCGGAAGCTTACCCAGATTCTGAAACCCTGCGAAGACCGCCTCATCCTTCCCAGGGCCACAGACATCTCCGATCCCTCCTGGTTCGGTTACGTCGTCACGGTGAAAGATCATGCCGGTTTTACCCGCAACGACTTGACGATATTTCTGGAGACCAACAGCATCGAGACCAGAAACCTCTTCAGCGGCAATCTCCTGTGCCATCCCGCATATCAGAACATCCCCCATCGCATTTCGGGGGTCCTGACGAACACAAATATAATCATGAACAACACCTTCTTCATCGGTGTTTATCCCGGAATCGATGACAAGCGATTGAATCATATACAGGCTGTGTTCGATCGATTCATGGCTGGGGAGCGTGTATCGTAAATGGCCACCCCGCAGAAACTCCGTTGCCTTGTAAATAAAATTACCGATCACGGCGATCATGTTTATACCGTGGATCTTGCGCCCGAGCGGACCCTGCCCCGCTTCAAGCCCGGCCAGTTCCTCCACCTGACGCTCGATGACTATGATCCCAGCGGTTTCTGGCCCGAATCAAGGGTCTTCTCCATCGCCAGTTCTCCTATCCAGAGGGATCATCTAAAGA
>JBEKXK010000130.1:0-9273 GCA_049512055.1 Syntrophales bacterium
AACGGAGCTTTTGTACGTGGAAAACGATGTGTCTGAAAAAGTTCAAGGCGTATTTTGGAGAGAACACGCTGCTAAGTCAGATCAGGTTCGTTGATGTTGAGACGTACAAGAACCATGTAAGGCAAACGCCGGTGAGGGGCAAAGCTCAAAAGGTGCGCAGCGTGGCAAGCGTGAACAGGGAAATGTCGGTACTGCATCACGTCTTTCAAAAAGCGGTTGAGTGGGAGATGATCGAGAAAAGCCCGTTTGAACGCGGCAAGGGTATCTTCTCTAAAGAGAACAACACCCGGACAAGGTATTTAACGCAAGATGAAATCTCAAGGCTCCTGAGCAGCTCCCCGGATCACTTGAAAGATATCATCGTCTGTGCCTTGCACACGGGCATGAGGAAATCGGAAATTCTCTCTTTGAAATGGTCACAGATCAAGGGCGGTTTTATATATCTGACGAGGACGAAGACAGACGAGTCCAGGCAGGTGCCGATCAGCGATGAATTGAAGAAACTGTTTGAGGATGTGCGCCGGAAACAGGGGGCAAAATCAGATTATGTTTTCCGGTATGAGAGAACTTCAAAGAAAGAGGAAGGGCACAAGGTTGTCAAGTTGGTTGTGGACAATAATCCGATATTGGACGTGAAGCATTCATTCACAAGTGCCGTTAAGAAAGCCGGTATTGAGGATTTCAGGTTTCATGATCTGCGCCATACCTGTGCCAGTCATTTAGTAATGAACGGAGCAAGCCTCAAGGACGTACAGGAGATCCTCGGCCACAAGGATATGACCATGACCCTGAGATATGCTCATCTCTCACAGGAGCACAAAAAGAAAGCGGTCAATCTCCTGAATGGACTGACCGCCGTGGACATGTCACAAAATGTCACAAATGCCGCTTTAGACCTACCTTGAACGTTTCCGGCGCTCGCTAAGTATTTGAAATTATGGCGGGCGATCCGAGATTTGAACTCGGGGCCTCTGGTTCCGGAGACCAGCGCTCTATCCAACTGAGCTAATCGCCCGATTATGTACGGGGGTATTAATTATCGATGGAGAATCGATGCAAGCCAGATGTGTTCATAAACCTTATGGCTCGTATACGCCACTTTTCCCTCAGCATCTACATTTTTTCTTAGTCACCGTGACAAAGAAAGCTCCGCCAATATTTTCTTTACCGGATGGCTCTTGTTCATGCAGTAAAGGTGGAGACCGGCTATTTCGTTCCTTATCAGATTATCGATCTGAATGATCGCGTATTCTATTCCATATTTTTCCACTTCTTGTGGCTTATCCTTGTTCATTTCCACCTTCTCACGCAGCTTGGGAGGTATCCTGACACCGGCAAGAGATGCGATCCGTGTAATCTGATTGTAGTTCAGGATGGGAAAAATTCCCGGTAATATGGGGACATGAATTCCAAGCGCCAATGCCTGATCCCGGAAATTGTAAAAAGCGTCGTTATTGAAGAATAGCTGGGTAATAATGAAATCTGCCCCCGCATCAATCTTCCGCTTCAGATTAATCATATCAGCCTTTAGACTGGGAGCCTCGATGTGTCCCTCGGGATAACCGGCCACACCTATCGAGAATTCGTCACGGCCTTTGATGAATTGAACAAGTTCGTTTGCGTAACCAAACCCGCCTTCTGTCTTTGTGAATTTCTCCATGCCCTCCGGCGGGTCACCCCTCAAGGCAAGGATGTTTTCGACATTTTCATCCTTAAGGGAATCGAGAATCCGCGCTATGTCATCCCTTGTGGACTGCACGCAAGTTAAATGGGCCAGTACTTCCAGATTAAATCCATTCTTGACCCTGGAGGAGATTTCTATGGTTTTCTCCCTTGTGCTTCCTCCCGCTCCATAGGTTACGGAGATGAAATCGGGCTTCAATTCCCCCAGCTCCGTAATCGTCACATACAGACTTTCAAGATTGCCTTCCCTCTTAGGCGGGAAAACCTCAAAGGAAAGGATAAATCTCTTTTGAGAAAATAGGTTCTTAATCTTCATGGATTGGCTCCGGCAAATGTGCTTGGGAAAATGTCATTATGAGAAGAAATTGTCAATATATTTTATGTTTCCGGAGACGTCACAGGATTCCCTTGTGTGAACGTGGGCACGCCCTTTTTGGTTGCGGCTCTAATATTTTCATGTTTACTTGTCTCTGTGCGGCCATCTTTATATGACACGGACTTGCCTTGAACCCATCGGAGTGAGTGCTTTGGGATCTGCGTTTTTTCTCCAGTTTTTTTTGACGGGATCTCCGATCCGTCGGAGTCACCATAAGAGCATTGAAATCATATGATAAATCTGATAGATTGCGCGAAATATAAGAGATTCGGCCCATATGATACGAGTATACAAAATTACTACCTTATTATTTACTCTGTTGAGTGTAATCTTCTACACGCATCCGGCATTCGCCCAAAGTAGTGTCCTTAATCTTCGGCATTGGGCTGCACCCGATCATACAAGGGTTGTCATCGATGTGAGTGACGATGTCTCTTATTCACTGGAAGAGGCCGACAGAAAATTGTTTATCGACCTTAAAGAAACCTGCGTCAGGGAGGACTTTCCGCGTGAGTTCATTCTAAACAAGCCGGGCATCGACAAAATAATGATCACGCCTCTTCCTCAAGGCATAATCAGGATAGAATTGTCGCTTGGTGAAAATGTTGAAACGAAAGTATTCAAGCAAAAGAAATTTCAGGACAAACCCGACCGCATTGTCATTGACATTGAGTTCCCTGATGTGGAGAGACAGGAGAGCAAGGAGAGGGAAGAGGAAAAGGTTCAGCGAAAGAACAAGATCATTGTCATCGATCCCGGTCACGGGGGAGATGATCCGGGCGCAATCGGGATGCTGAAGACACAAGAGAAAAATGTCGTTCTGGATATCAGCCGGAAATTAAGGGGTATCCTGAACAGCAAGGAAGGTTACCGCGCCTTTCTTACAAGGGACGGGGATTACTACGTGCCGTTCAAAAAGAGACTGAAAATTGCACGGGAATACGGCGCCGATTTATTTCTTAGTGTGCACGCGGATGCCTTCAGACAGAGAGGCGCCAGAGGCAGCTCGGTTTATTGCCTATCGCTGAGAGGGGCAAGCAGTGAAGCCGCCAAGCTGCTGGCAAGGAATGAAAATATGGCCGATATAATCGGAGGTTCACCGAACGGGGAAAATAGTGATGAGTCGGACCCCATCATCTTGAATATGTTTCAGACAAATACTATCAACTCGTCAAGAACCTTTGGCGCTTGTGTTCTTAGACATCTGGGCAGAGTAACTCAAGTGAAATTCAGAAATGTTCAGGAGGGGCCCTTTATAGTGCTGAAACTGCCGGAGGTTCCATCATTACTGGTCGAAACGGCTTATATCTCGAATCCGAACGAGGAAAAGCTGCTGCGGACCAGTCGATTTCAAACTGAAATTGCAAAGGCAATAGCAGCCTCTGTGACGGAATTCTTGCCTGTAGCTCCGGGGCGTCCGCCTACGACCCCTAAGATTGTCTTAACGAGAAAAGAAGAAGACCCAAAATCCGCCTACACAGCGGATGCTTCAGACATAATCAAGGCGCCGCAAACGACAAACTATACGATAAAAAGGGGTGATACCCTTGACATCATTGCACGGAAGCATAATATAAAGCTAATTGCACTTTTGAAGCTGAACCATATGAAGCTCGATGATCCCCTGTACTTCGGGCGCAAGTTGAAGGTGCCGGGGCGAGAGAAAGAAATATCTGATGAGAAGAGGGACCAGGAAGTTAAAGCATCAACTGCGGCTGAAAAATCTTCACCCCCTGCATCTTCGTCGGTGATTAAAGTTTACATGGTGAAGAAAGGTGACACACTCGATAAAGTGGCAAAAAGGAACGACACGACAATAGCTGTCCTTTTGAAGCTGAACCATATGAAGTTCGATGATCCCTTGTACTTCGGGCGCAAGCTGAAGGTGCCAGGGCGAGAGAAAGAAATATCTGATGAGAACAAGGACCAGGAAGTTAAAGCATCAACTGCAGCTGAAAAATCTTCACCTTCCGCATCTGCGCCAGTGACTATGCTCTATATGGTCAAGAAGGGTGACACACTCGATAAAATAGCAAAAAGGAACGACACGACAATAGCTGTCCTTTTGAAGCTGAACCATATGAAGCTCGATGATCCTTTATACTTCGGTCGTAGGTTGAAGGTCCCAACGGCAGAGAAAGAGTTCTCTGATGATAATAGGGATGAGGAAATCAAAGTCTCAGCAGCAGCTGAAAAATCTTCACCTCCCGCATCTACGCCAGTGACTACGCTCTATATGGTCAAGAAGGGTGACACACTCGATAAAATAGCGAACAGGAACAACACGACGATCGCCGTCCTTTTGAAACTTAACAACATGAAGATGAAGGAGCCTCTCTACTTCGGGCGTGCCTTGAAAGTTCCAGGGCGAGAGAAAGAAATATCTGATGAGAACAAGGACCAGGAAGTTAAAGCATCAACTGCAGCTGAAAAATCTTCACTTCCTGCATCTTCGTCAGTGATTAGAGTTTACAGGGTGAAGAAAGGTGACACACTCGATAAAGTAGCGGAAAGGAACAACACGACGATCGCTGTTCTTTTGAAACTTAACAAAATGAAGCTGCAGGAACCTCTGTACGTCGGCAGGAAATTGAAGCTGCCGCATGCGGAAGCAAACGGAGGGAAAGCAGAGAAAGCTACGGGCAGTAAGGCTAAGGCATTTGTATACAAGGTCAAAAAGGGTGATACACTTGATAAGATCGCCAGACGATGCAATACGAGCGTCAGTGAATTGCGCAGGCTAAATCAGATAAGACGAGCCGATTTGCTGTACGTTGACCAGAAATTGAGACTTCCCCCATCGTAATCTGGAGAGTTAGTGCTGGATATGAAGAAGGCATATAGTTCGAACTGCGCATGGTTAATATATCTATTTCTCTTGATAGCTGTAAGCGCCGTTGATGGCAACGCTTCGGGAATGGATGCTGCTTGGGAACCATTTAAGACAAATACCGAACTTGGGTCGTATGTGGTCGGCGTTGATGCTGATAAAATACCATCAGCGCAGGATGAGTTTATGCAAATTGATAAGATTACTCCGATGGAACGTGATACACCAGAGAGAAAAAATGATGGTTCTCTTAATGTTTTTAGGTTTCATAGGGTGAGTGTATCTTTTTCACGTACCTTGCTCGACCAGTTGCAGGTGGATATACGCCAGACATCGGGAAACGGCGTTGACAAGCTCTCTGCGATCAAATCCCTTCCCTCCATGTTCGTGAACTCACCGTACAGGGATACTTTCGAATCGCTCGGCAAGATTTTTGAACCTCAACTCAATCTGAGTATTGAATTCTGAGGGGAATGGATTTTGAAGCGTTCCCTCAAGCAGAACCGATAGAAGATTTACCTCATGCAAATATTTGATGGTCTCCATGCCTTTATATGGAGGGTCTATACACAGAATAACTGCAACACCTACCTTATTGATGGCGAACTCAGAATAATCATAGATCCCGGCCATAAACATCTCTTTGAATATGTGCGTAAGAATCTTGCTGCTCTGAACGTCTCCCAGGATCAGATCGATTTGGCTATTGTCACACACGGTCATCCCGATCATCTGGAAGCAGTGCAAGGACTTGGCGAAGCGACTATGTTTGCCATGAATGAAGAAGAGCATCGTTTCATCAGCGAGCTTGCCGGTCAATACTTCAAGATTCCGGAACCGCTTTTTTTCCTCAGAGAAGGAGATTTGACCATCGGCGAGCACAGATTTGAGGTCATCGCAACTCCAGGACATTCTCCGGGGTCCATTTGTCTCTATTGGCCCGAGAAGAGGGCATTGTTCACCGGTGACTTAGTATTCAGGGAGAGTATAGGCCGCACGGATCTGCCCGGAGGAAACGGCGGCATGCTCAAGGAGAGCATCAAAAGATTATCAGAGATGGATGTCGACTACATCCTCTCCGGGCATGGAGAGATCGTGGCCGGGAAAAAAGAGGTAAAGGCGAACTTCGAGAAGATAAAGAACTACTTCTTCGATTATCTGTAACGCATGCCGGGAAATCCGGGATTGGCTGGACTAAAATCCTGAGCTACGGTCTTACAGGCATCGCAGGAAATTCAACCTGATGCCGGGACAGACTTTAACCGCTCCTTGAGCTCCGATTCCGCCTTAATCAGAGCTTCCTGCAAGGCGCTGTCGCGATCCGGATTGGGCACAACCGCAGATCCGGATATCTTTTTCTTCTTAAGATCCTTCACGATCGCTGCAATTCTCTTGATCCGCAGGGCTTCCATTTCGCGCCTGAATGACTCAATCGTATTCTCGATGTCCTCCGTACCTGCACCGAGAATGTCTCGAATGACTCTCAGGAGCCTGCTGTTGTCCGCACCCAATTTCAGGGAATCGAGCACTTGCGATCTCAGGACGCGGCGGAATTCCGGATCAGCCGCTAATTCCTTCTCGAAGTCCGATTTCAGCTTGTCAAGATCGACTAGGCCATCCTGATATCGCTGTATCCATCCTCTTGCCTTGCCTTCAGCTTCTTTTCTGTGAAATGATGTTTTCTCTTCCTTCGTCATGGTCAGGTTCTTGGTCCGTTCCATGATGATATCAAGCGTACTTTTTATCTCTGCCATTTTTTCACTCTGTGAGCAGTTATTTTAGAGAATCCCCATTTGTACGGAAACGGGGACCGGCGTATTTATGGGATCAAAAAAAATACCCCGTCCCTGGGGACGGGGTACAGGTAAAACAAATCACTTGCTCAAGAGAAATTAGGCGATTTCCGCATCGCACCTCAGACAGCGGCACGCTTCCTGAATCGCTACCTCTCTCAAGTAGCCGAGTTCAACTTCTTTGAAATTACGCTTGCGCTCCGGCCCGTGCATTTCCGGCATCTTGGCTTGAGGCGCTTCCACGGCTTCCTCATCAATGATAAGTGGAATTTCAATCTTATCCTCAGGTGGTTCCACATAAGCCGGCTCGCCGTTGATCTTCCTGATGTGGCTGTCCATATCTCTGGCTGCCTGATGTCCCGCTTCGATAGCACCAATAACGGTGTCCGGTCCGGTCAGGGCGTCGCCACCCGTGAAGAATTTGGGATTTGTCGTCTGAGACTTGCTTCCTTTTGCAAGATCAAATGTCGACCACTTATTGACGCTCACACCGCTATCCTTAGAGACAAAGGTCATGTCTGACGTCTGTCCAATGGCCGCGATAACGGCATCCACGCTGAGCGTAAATTCAGAGCCGGCAATGGGCGCCGGTTTTTTCCGCCCACTGCGGTCGAACTCAGCGAGCTTCATCCTCTGGCAGGTGATGCCGCTTACCTTGCCGGCCTTCTCGTCAATTTTTAGCGGGGCGACGAGATATTCGATCTTGACCCCTTCATCTTCCGCCGCGATGATTTCTTCCTCAGCCGCAGGCATATCCTTTCTCTCGCGACGATAAAGGATGGTTACATCGGCTCCGAGACGGAGTGCGACGCGGGCGGCATCTATAGCGGAGTTGCCGCCGCCGATTACAGCAACCTTTGCACCGAGGGTTTTCTTGCCGCTCAACCAGGATTCCTCGTTGGCATTAAAATCTCTGAGGAACTCAACGCCTCCATAGACGCCCTTAAGATTTTCTCCGGGAACGCCCATGGGCTGGCTCTTCTGCGCACCGGGCGCGAGGAAGATGTAATCAAAATCCTTGTTCACTTGTTCAAAGGAAATGTCTTTTCCCACACGCGTGTTGCATTTGATCTCTACACCGAGAGATTTAATATTATCATTGATCTCGCTGGCAAGGATTTCCCTCGGCAGCCTGTAGGCGGGAATAGCCCAGCGGAGCATTCCACCCGGCTCTGAGAGTTCCTCGAATACGGTTACCTTGTATCCTCTGCGCGCCAGATCCCGCGCCGCTGTGAGACCGGCAGGGCCTGCGCCGATAACGGCGATCTTCTCTTTCCTGGATACAGATACCGGCGAAATTTTGGGCCGCGGCGCATTGTCCGTGATGAACCTCTTCAAGAATTTGATGGCGAGGGCTTCATCCAGCTTGCCTCTGCGGCACTTCGACTGGCACTTGTGATCGCAGACCCTTCCGCATACAGAGGGTAAGGGGTTCGTCTGCAACATTACCTTATAGGCATCTTCAAAACGACCGGACCGGATAAGTGCGATATAAGCCGGAACGTCCATACCGGCTGGACACGTATGCTGGCACGGTGATTTGAAGAGGGCGGAGCAAACAACGGCTTTGCATCGCTTATCTCTGATATGCTGCTCATATTCGTCCCTGAAATAACGTATCGTACTGAGCACGGGATTCGGGGCTGTCTGCCCGAGACCGCAGAGAGATGCGTTCTTGATTATGCCCGCCATCTCTTGCAAGAGTTCGATGTCTCCTTCCTTGCCCTTGCCCTGGGTGATGTCTGTCAACATCTCGAGCATTCTTTTTGTTCCTGCGCGGCATGGTGTGCACTTTCCACAGGACTCATCCTGAACGAAATCCATGAAGAAACGGGCCATGTCAACCGCGCATTTATCTTCATCGAGAACGATCATACCGCCGGAACCCATGATGGCGCCCAATTCCGTGACTCGCTCGTAGTCAACGGGTGCATTAAGATGCTCGGCGGGAATACAGCCGCCGGATGGACCGCCCAGCTGAGCGGCTTTGAACTTCCTGCCGCCAGGGATTCCACCGCCGATGTCGTAAACAATCTGCCCGAGGGAGGTTCCCATGGGAACCTCCACGAGACCGACGTTGTTCACGTCTCCCGTCAGAGCGAATACCTTTGTTCCTTTACTCTTCTCTGTCCCTACGGCATTATACCAGGAAGCGCCGTTCAAGATGATCTGTCCGATATTGGCAAAGGTCTCTACGTTATTCAAAATGGAAGGCTTCTGCCAGAGTCCTGCAATAGCAGGGAAGGGTGGGCGAACCCTTGGCATGCCGCGTTTGCCTTCAATTGACGTCATCAGACCAGTCTCTTCGCCGCACACGAAAGCACCGGCGCCCTGGTAAATCTGTAAATCGAAGTCAAAACCAGTGCCCAGGATATCCTTACCGAGGAGGCCATACTCCTTGGCCTGGCCAATAGCGACGTTCAGCCGGTGTATGGCCAGAGGATACTCAGCACGGCAGTAAATGTATCCGCTGTGAGAGCCGATGGCCTTGGCGGCGATTACCATTCCCTCTAGAACAGCATGGGGGTCAGCCTCGAGAACGCTTCTGTCCATGAATGCTCCGGGGTCTCCCTCGTCGGCATTGCAGATAA